>NZ_JAYKKE010000011.1 GCF_036336025.1 Stomatohabitans albus | reverse complement strand
CGGATTGTGTTGATTGGGCGTGACAATGTGTTTGCGGATAGCTTGTCGTCTGGTGGGTTGCAGGGCATGTTGGATGCGCCGTTGTTGTTGAACCCGGTTGATCGTCTTTCTGATCGGACGAAGCAGAATCTTGATCGGTTGCAGCCTGAGCAGGTGATTTTGCTGGGTGGGCCGGTTGCGCAAAGTGTTGTGGTTGAGGCTGAGTTGGAGCGGCTTGGTTGGAATGTGAGTCGGGTGCATGGGCCGACGCGTATTGAGACGGCGATTGATGCGGCCCGGGTGCATGCGCCGGGTGCGGTTGAGGGTGTGTTGGCGCGGGCGTATGCGTCTGATTGGGGGTCTGGGACGCAGGCGTTTGCGGATGCGCTTGGGGGTGGTGCGTTTGCGGCGCGGACGCAGCGGCCGGTGTTCTTGACGGAGTCGGGGGTGTTGACTGAGTCGTTGCGGGCGTATTTGGTGTCGAGCAAGATTCGTCGGATGACGATTATTGGGTCGTCGGATGCGGTGAGTCCGCAAGTTGAGGTGGCGTTGCGTGCGATGGGTATTGTGACGACGCGGATTGCGGGTGATAACCGGGCGCAGACGGCGGTGAGGATTGCGAATGCGCTTGGGTATTGGAATGCGGGTGAGGCTGAGTCGGCGCTTGTGGTTAATGGTGAGCATGAGGATGCGTGGACGGATGCGTTTCCTGCGGCGTTGTTTGCCAAGCGCTATGAGTTGCCGGTGGTGTTGAGTGGTAAGGATGCCTTATTGCCTGAGACGGCGACGTGGTTAGCGCCGGGTGCGACTCGTAAACCCCCAACCCGCGTGATCTGTGG
>NZ_JAYKKE010000010.1 GCF_036336025.1 Stomatohabitans albus | reverse complement strand
ACTTCGTTAACCGCTCAACTTGGGTATCCCCAATACGAGTTGGTCCACCATAGACATACCCCCGTTCAAGCGACGGCGTACCATTCAACCACCCCTTCACAGATTCAGGTGTCGATGCCGGCAACAACATCAACGGCCCATGCTTACGCGCAATATGCACCCCACCTGTCAACGCATCAGCAAAGGCTGCTGTTGTCGCAAACCCAACCGCCTTCGGCCTACCAAAGAACGTTCTTGCTACCGCAACACTCAGCGCTGCAGGGTCAGCCCCATCAACCACCCGTTTACCGGGCAAAGCCTTTCGTGCATTCCCCCCAACAGTGGTTACCGGAACTGAAATATCCTTCAAATAAGCTGCGGTTTCTGGTGCCATGGCAGCACCATTGGTCAACAACGTAACCCCATCAACCTCAGCAGCCGCCGGACCAGCCACCAAAGCCGACTGCCAATCAGCACCATCAGCCACCAACACCTGCTTAAGTTTGCCAAGACCGGCAAGCATTTTTGCCGCCTCAACAGCCGTGCCAGCACGGTTCACCCCAGCCACACGCTCCGTCTTCGAACCCAACTTAACCAGCGCAGCTTCAACCGAAGGCTCAATCGCAACCTCACCACCCAAAATGACCACACGGCCACCATTAGGCTGCAACCGCTTCACCTCATCCGCAACCACAGGATGCAACTGATCAGGCTGGGTCAACAACACCGGCGCCTTCAACGCATCAGCCAACGCAACCCCAGCCACACTGTCAGCAAACACATCAGCCCGCGCAACAATGACCGTTTCAGCCCCAACCTTAAAATCAGCCCTAGCCAACTCCACCGACGTCTCCACACGAGACGCCCCACTCAACCGCTCCAGCACAACATTGCCACTCGGACGAGTCTCATCACTCGGACTCGGCACTGGACCAGGC
>NZ_JAYKKE010000009.1 GCF_036336025.1 Stomatohabitans albus | reverse complement strand
TAAATACTTTGACGCCGGTGGGGATAGCGATGATTATGGTAGCGGAGGTGAAATATGCTCGTGTGTCTACGTCTATTCCTACTGTAAATATATGGTGTGCTCACACGATAAACCCTAGGAAGCCAATTGATATCATAGCTCAGACCATACCTATGTATCCAAATGGTTCTTTTTTTCCGGAGTAGTAAGTAACTACATGTGAAATAATTCCAAACCCTGGAAGAATTAAGATGTACACTTCTGGGTGGCCGAAGAATCAGAATAGGTGTTGATAAAGAATTGGGTCTCCACCTCCAGCGGGGTCGAAGAAAGTAGTATTTAGATTTCGGTCTGTAAGGAGTATAGTGATACCTGCTGCTAATACTGGCAGTGAGAGAAGTAGTAGGACGGCTGTAATTAGTACGGATCATACAAAGAGAGGTGTCTGATATTGGGTTATAGCAGGGGGTTTTATATTAATGATAGTGGTGATAAAGTTGATAGCTCCTAAGATAGAAGACACCCCGGCTAGGTGGAGGGAAAAAATAGTTAAATCTACGGATGCCCCAGCATGGGCTAGGTTTCCGGCTAAGGGGGGATATACTGTTCATCCTGTTCCAGCTCCAGCTTCTACTATGGAGGATGCTAAAAGGAGTAGAAATGATGGAGGAAGCAGTCAAAAGCTTATGTTATTTATTCGTGGGAATGCTATATCAGGGGCTCCAATTATTAGTGGTACAAGTCAGTTTCCGAAGCCTCCAATTATTATAGGTATTACTATAAAGAAAATTATTACGAATGCATGGGCTGTGACGATGACATTATAGATTTGGTCATCTCCTAGGAGTGCGCCTGGCTGTCCTAGTTCAGCTCGAATTAGAATACTTAAAGCTGTCCCTACTATTCCTGCTCAGGCTCCAAATAATAGGTAGAGGGTTCCGATATCTTTGTGATTGGTTGAGAATAAT
>NZ_JAYKKE010000008.1 GCF_036336025.1 Stomatohabitans albus | reverse complement strand
ACCGTCATTCACCCAATGCACCCCATAAAAATCAGTAAGAATCATCTGCCTCCCATTAGGTGAAAACGCAAAAGACGGCAACTCAGAGCCCACAACACGATACTGATGAACCTGGTACTGATCATCAATCGTCAACAACGGCTCACCACATGCCTTCTCCATACAATTCTCAGGTGGCGGTTTAATAATACTTTCAAGACTACTCAAAATTTGAGGATAAATAATAACCGGAACCTTAGGATAAAACCCAATAATTGTTGAACCCAGACCCTCTGAAACCTCACGCTTGTCATCCTCACCAAACCACCCGCTACCAGAACAAGCAGCCAAGGAAGCAACCAACAAAAGAACAAAACCAAAACGCCTGGGTATCATCACGACCCCTTTCACCAGCAACTCAGCACGACCTAATGCTTGTCAGGATTCTTGTAGCACAGCCCGCCAATAAACACCACTTTGAAACTAAGTGATTTCCACGTCCAAAAACCAACAACAACTACGACCCACGCCCCCCTGCGTTGGTCGCACCGGTCGGGGGTGGGGTGGGTTGAGGTTCTGGGGTATCGGCCTTGGTGCTCCCTCGCCAGGTACCACCAGGTACCACTGCCTCCGTCGTGCAGGCGGTTAGTCAGGCATATCGGGTAGGCCGTTGAGCCAGGCACGCACCCCATCCACATTCACGATCCTTGCATCCATCAACTCGATCTCTGGATACGCCGTATCTAAAACCGGCACCCGCTTTTTCACCTTGGTTGCCCCCGTGCGCAAATCAAACTCTCCCACAACCCATTGTTTCGTGTGGGTAGCTAACCGCCCAAAGATAAACATCGAATCGTCCTGAATGGAATACGTCGGCTTATTATCCATATCAATCAACAGCTCAGGAAAACGATCCTTAACCGGCCACGCATCCTCGGTCGCACCAGACACCTTATCAATACTTCTCACAATATCACTATCATCAATATAAAATATTTTATCATCATAAAAAGAAACTACTTGAGTCCCATTCGCACTACGTACATCTACCGATTGGAACTCATGTTCTCCATAATACCCCGAAGCTTCATCCCAATAGCCTACTAGATTCCTTGATTCTCCATCTGTTCCTATATAGGAAAATTTAGAATAGTCATGCTCATCGCATTGATAAAGCCAAAAATGATTGGAGAAGAATTTATCACCTCTATCAATCTTGTTCATCTGATGGGTAGACCAATCATATTTATATTCTATAATATTGTTATATCTTGGGTCCTGAACTGCATAATCTTTAAACTCATCTCCATATGAACTCAAGTACACATTGTTGCCACACGTGCTATACATTCCATCGATGATTCGCTCATAGGACCCAAACCCATCACCCTGGCGATACACAAAACGCGAACCAAAACCCCGTTCTCCTTCAATTTCGATACCCCCAAGATGGAGCATCACGAGAAAATTGCCATCATTATCTATCGTTAACCCCCTGGTTCCACCAGTGCCAGGAGCAGATGCAAACGACTGAACCGCACCGTCATTCACCCAATGCACCCCATAAAAATCAGTAAGAATCATCTGCCTCCCATTAGGTGAAAACGCAAAAGACGGCAACTCAGAGCCCACAACACGATACTGATGAACCTGGTACTGATCATCAATCGTCAACAACGGCTCACCACATGCCTTCTCCATACAATTCTCAGGTGGCGGTTTAATAATACTTTCAAGACTACTCAAAATTTGAGGATAAATAATAACCGGAACCTTAGGATAAAACCCAATAATTGTTGAACCCAGACCCTCTGAAACCTCACGCTTGTCATCCTCACCAAACCACCCGCTACCAGAACAAGCAGCCAAGGAAGCAACCAACAAAAGAACAAAACCAAAACGCCTGGGTATCATCACGACCCCTTTCACCAGCAACTCAGCACGA
>NZ_JAYKKE010000007.1 GCF_036336025.1 Stomatohabitans albus | reverse complement strand
TCCACCGACGTCTCCACACGAGACGCCCCACTCAACCGCTCCAGCACAACATTGCCACTCGGACGAGTCTCATCACTCGGACTCGGCACTGGACCAGGCGATGAAGACGGTGCAGGACGAGGTGTAGGTGTTACTGGAGGTTGTGGATTACCAGGTACTGGCCCGCTGGGTGGATTTGGTTGGGTTCCTGGGCGTGTGCCCGCGGCTACCACAACAGGACTACCCGACGAACCCGGCCCCTGGAAAATCACATCATCATTCCACGTCGCCGACGCCGTATGAAACCGCGCACGCGGCACAAACCGCTTCGCCGCCACATCAACATCCACTACCCGATGACGCACCTTCACCGTCGAGGCCACACCAGGAGGCAAATACGCACCCTTCCACGCCCCCTCAGGACCAGACGTCAAAATCCCATCCACATTCGACTCATCAGCCTTAACCGCAATCGGCTTATCGGTAACATTCTTAATTGTCACCGTCCAGGTCAACACTTCACCCACATACACCGGACCACCAAGCGTGTCAGTACGCTCCCAACCAACGGTGTACGGAGCCACAGCCGGCGGCGGTGTTTTAGCCACAACGTTGACCGTGTCATGAGTTGATTTAGCACCGGCTTGAATCACATCAGTACCGTTGACATCGCGTGTGGCGTTGTACCGAACGAAGGGTGTGAAACTCCCTTTAGCCACATCTTCCGCCGTTACCATATGAGTTACCCAGTCACAGTGAAAATGCTCATTAGGCAATACGCTGCTGTGGCGACAATTCTGTTGTTCACTTGTAAGCACACCCGTTAGGTTCGACTCAACGGGGAACGCGACGACTGTGTCTTTCAAATTGTTAGTAACCGTCAACTCCCATTTCAATACATCACCTTCATGGACCTCAGGACCAAACGAATCCAAGCGCAACCAATCAATCGTTAACGGATCAGTCGGTCTTGGTGGTGGGGTTCCTGGGCGTGTGCCCGCAGCTACCACAACAGGACTACCCGACGAACCCGGCCCCTGGAAAATCACATCATCATTCCACGTCGCCGACGCCGTATGAAACCGCGCACGCGGCACAAACCGCTTCGCCGCCACATCAACATCCACTACCCGATGACGCACCTTCACCGTCGAGGCCACACCAGGAGGCAAATACGCACCCTTCCACGCCCCCTCAGGACCAGACGTCAAAATCCCATCCACATTCGACTCATCAGCCTTAACCGCAATCGGCTTATCGGTAACATTCTTAATTGTCACCGTCCAGGTCAACACTTCACCCACATACACCGGACCACCAAGCGTGTCAGTACGCTCCCAACCAACGGTGTACGGAGCCACCGTCGGTGGCGGTGGAACAACTGACTTGAGTGATACCGAATCACCTGAGACCTTGGGGCCTTCAACAATGAGTTTTGCGTTGCCATCCGGTTCAACTCCGTTGAACTGAACGAATGGGGTAAAGGAACCGGTGGCCACATCTTCTTGAGTAACAACATGCTTTACCTCATGGCAAATACCAAGTTGGTTTTTGCCTGCGCTCCAAAAGGAACAAAACGGGTCGTCAGGCCACAAGACTTGTTCTAGGTTCGTATCAACTGATTGAGCTGACATGGGAACATCGCCAGTGTTTTTAAATTCGATGCGCCAGGTCAGTATCTGTCCGACTTTAGCCTCGTCGCCAAGGTTGTCGGTACGTATGAGCTTTACATCAAAGGCGTAAGGCGGTTTGGGAGCTGGGTTGGTACGAGTACCAGCAGACACCGTGATCGGTTGACCAATGATCTTCGGACCTTTAGTTGTCTTTGAAACACCACCCTCATCAAAGGTCGCGTTATAGCGCACAAAAGGAGTGAATTGTTTATCAATTCGATCCACGTCTTTCACCGTGTATTTAATATTCCGGCAATTAAATGACGAGCCCGAAGGAAGGTTGGCATAGTTGCAATCGCGTGGCCCAGGGCGGTTAGGTACATCAAGTTGGTCCAGGTTGGACGTTTGTAACAATGCCGAAACGGCACGGTCTGTTGCGTTTTTTACCGAAATATCATAAGTGAGTTCTTCACCTTCGTAGACCTCATCACCCAAGGAATCCGTACGACTAAAGATAATTTCAAAGGGATGTTCCGTCTCTGCCCGGGTTCCTTGTGCAACGTTCACGGCATCGCCTGTTAAGCGTGTGCCCTCACTGAGGATCTGATTGCCACCCAACGGTTTCCGCGCGACGTAGCGAACGAATGGCGTAAATATCTTGTTGGCTACATCGTGTTCGGTAACTGTATAAGACACGAATGCGCACTCTTTCAGCGCATCAGCAGCCAGGTCTTTAAACCCACATGTTTTCTGGGTTGGATATGGCCATTTCACGTTTGCCAAGTTTGTTTCCACTGGGACGGCATCCACTGTCTGGCCTGTCTCATTGTGAAGGTTGATTTTCCATTTCAGCGTTTCACCGGCATAAACCGTTTCACCCAACGTGTCAGTACGTATCCAAGTCAGTGTGAAGGGCTCGTTATTTGCTGGTGGTTGGGTTCCTGGGCGTGTGCCCGCAGCTACCACAACAGGACTACCCGACGAACCCGGCCCCTGGAAAATCACATCATCATTCCACGTCGCCGACGCCGTATGAAACCGCGCACGCGGCACAAACCGCTTCGCCGCCACATCAACATCCACTACCCGATGACGCACCTTCACCGTCGAGGCCACACCAGGAGGCAAATACGCACCCTTCCACGCCCCCTCAGGACCAGACGTCAAAATCCCATCCACATTCGACTCATCAGCCTTAACCGCAATCGGCTTATCGGTAACATTCTTAATTGTCACCGTCCAGGTCAACACTTCACCCACATACACCGGCTCGCCAAGCGTGTCAGTACGCTCCCAACCAACGGTGTACGGCGGGCTATCGGCTGCGGCGGGCTTTGCACCGACTAGTCCTACGAACATCAAAACAACTGCAGCAAGCACCGCAATAAATCTGCCCGAATGTTCTAAGACCCACGGGCGATGGTCGGTATATGTATCCATTTGAACTCCCCTATCACACAGCGTATTTCACTGTGTTTCATTGCAGCAGCCAAAGCATTTCACGCACCATGCCTACTGTGTAGGGAGCATACAAAAGATAGATAACTGATAACAATATTGATTTGCAATTATTTAGATTACACTTAAATATTCTGCATTTGTTTATACATAATGCCTGGTTATGGTGGTAATGGAAATGGCACCGGCGGTGCCGGTGCCATTCCATGCGTACAGGTGAACGTTACTTCGTTAACCGCTCAACTTGGGTATCCCCAATACGAGTTGGTCCACCATAGACATACCCCCGTTCAAGCGACGGCGTACCATTCAACCACCCCTTCA
>NZ_JAYKKE010000006.1 GCF_036336025.1 Stomatohabitans albus | reverse complement strand
ACTTCCGGTGTTTCTTAACTGTACAGTGTGTTTGTTTTGCACTTTTTGTTGTGAGCATGTTTGTACTTGGATACCGCATTTTGTTTGTGGTGTTTGGTTTTTGTCATGTTTTTTGAGTGTTTGAAACGATCTAATGATTTTTTGTTAGTGTTGTTTTGTTTGCTTGGATGGCTTTTTGTTGGCGTTTTGTTTTGCTAATGGAGAGTTTGATCCTGGCTCAGGACGAACGCTGGCGGCGCGCCTAACACATGCAAGTCGAGGGAGAAGCACGCTTTCGGGTGTGTGGAGACCGGCGAACGGGTGAGTAGCACGTGAGGAACCTGCCCTGAAGTTTGGAATAACCGTTGGAAACGGCGGCTAATGCCGGATATGACCTGCTCCTGCATGGGGGTGGGTGGAAAGCTTTGGTGCTTTGGGATGGTCTCGCGGCCTATCAGATGGTTGGTGGGGTAATGGCCTACCAAGTCGACGACGGGTAGCTGGAGTGAGAGCTTGTACAGCCACATTGGGACTGAGACACGGCCCAGACTCCTACGGGAGGCAGCAGTGGGGAATCTTGCGCAATGGACGGAAGTCTGACGCAGCGACGCCGCGTGTGGGAGGAAGGCCTTCGGGTTGTAAACCACTTTCGGGAGGGAAGAAGCGTTTTGTGACGGTACCTTCAGAAGAAGCCCCGGCCAACTACGTGCCAGCAGCCGCGGTAATACGTAGGGGGCGAGCGTTGTCCGGAATTATTGGGCGTAAAGGGCTCGTAGGTGGTTCGTTAAGTTAGATGTGAAATTGTACGGCTTAACCGTGCACTGGCATCTGATACTGGCGGGCTTGAGGCAGGTAGAGGAGAATGGAATTCCTGGTGTAGCGGTGGAATGCGCAGATATCAGGAGGAACACCGATTGCGAAGGCAGTTCTCTGGGCCTGTTCTGACGCTGAGGAGCGAAAGCGTGGGGAGCGAACAGGATTAGATACCCTGGTAGTCCACGCTGTAAACGATGGATGCTAGGTGTGGGGCTTTATTGTGGGTTCCGTGCCGTAGCTAACGCATTAAGCATCCCGCCTGGGGACTACGGCCGCAAGGCTAAAACTCAAAGGAATTGACGGGGGCCCGCACAAGCGGCGGAGCATGTGGCTTAATTCGAAGCAACGCGAAGAACCTTACCAAGGCTTGACATGGTGGATTATCGGCAGAGATGTTGTGTCCTTTTTGGTTTCATCACAGGTGGTGCATGGTTGTCGTCAGCTCGTGCCGTGAGGTGTTGGGTTAAGTCCCGCAACGAGCGCAACCCTTGTTCTATGTTGCCAGCATTTGGTTGGGGACTCATGGGAGACTGCCGGGGTCAACTCGGAGGAAGGTGGGGACGACGTCAAATCATCATGCCCCTTATGTCTTGGGCTGCACACATGCTACAATGGCCGGTACAGCGGGTTGCGATCTCGTGAGGGTGAGCGAATCTCGTAAAGCCGGTCTCAGTTCGGATTGGAGTCTGCAACTCGACTCCATGAAGGCGGAGTCGCTAGTAATCGCGAATCAGCAATGTCGCGGTGAATACGTTCCCGGGCCTTGTACACACCGCCCGTCACGTCATGAAAGTCGGTAACACCCGAAGTCAGTGGCCTATCCGTTTGGGGGGAGCTGCCGAAGGTGGGATCGGTGATTGGGACGAAGTCGTAACAAGGTAGCCGTACCGGAAGGTGCGGCTGGATCACCTCCTTTCTGGAGCAATTATTTGTTTGATTGCGTTTTGTCAGGGAGAAGTCAACAGCAAGAGGGTTTTGTGAAGCAGGCACGCTGTGCGGTTATGGGGCACTGGGAGGGGTGTTTGGGAAGTGTAGAGTGAGCGCGAGCATCGTCTCGGCAAGTGTGTATTTTTTTGAAGGGCACAAGGTGGATGCCTTGGCGTCAGTGACCGATGAAGGCCGTTGTAGTCTGCGATATGCCGCGGGGAGTTGACACGCAAATGTTGATCCGTGGATTGCCGAATGGGAGAACCTGGCCATCTGTTAATGGGTGGTCGGCCCACGTGTGTGGGTTGGGAACCCGGTGAAGTGAAACATCTCAGTAGCCGGTGGAAGAGAAAACAATTGTGATACCCGGAGTAGTGGCGAGCGAAACGGGTGGAGCCTAAACCGACATGGTGTCAAGCCGGCAGGTGTTGCTGTGTTGGGGTTATAAGACGAATCGTCAGGTGCTGCCGTGCCTGGACATTGCTAATGGTGTGCTGATTGAACCAGTTGGGAAGCTGGACCGGAGTGGGTGAGAGTCCTGTAGGTTGGTGTGTTGTTAGGGTGTGGGTTTGTTCTTGAGTAGCGCGGGTTTCGTGAAGGCCTGTGTGAATTTGGGAGGACCACCTTCTAAGGCTAAATATTTCTGGCGACCGATAGTGTACGAGTACCGTGAGGGAAAGGTGAAAAGTACCCCGGGAGGGGAGTGAAAGAGTTCCTGAAACCGTGTGCCTACAAGCAGTCGGAGCATCCGTTTGGGTGTGACGGCGTGCCTTTTGAAGAATGAGCCGGCGAGTTAGTGATCAGTAGCGAGGTTAACCCGTGTGGGGGAGCCGGAGCGAAAGCGAGTCTGAAGTGGGCGTTGAGTTACTGGTTCTAGACCCGAAGCGGGGTGATCTATCCATGGCCAGGTTGAAGCGCGGGTAAGACCGTGTGGAGGACCGAACCCACCTAGGTTGAAAACTGGGGGGATGAGTTGTGGATAGGGGTGAAAGGCCAATCAAACTCCGTGATAGCTGGTTCTCCCCGAAATGCATTTAGGTGCAGCGTTGTGTGGTGCATGCTGGAGGTAGAGCACTGATTGGTCGCGGGG
The DNA here is from genome assembly GCF_036336025.1 of Stomatohabitans albus. NCBI lineage: Bacteria > Bacillati > Actinomycetota > Nitriliruptoria > Stomatohabitantales > Stomatohabitantaceae > Stomatohabitans > Stomatohabitans albus. Next base: position 2,241 of record NZ_JAYKKE010000006.1, on the reverse strand, counting down.
GCCTACAAGCTTACCAACATCAGTCAAACTCCGAATGCCAGTATGTGGAGCACAGCAGTGAGTCTGCGGGCGATAAGGTTCGTAGTCGAGAGGGAAACAACCCGGACCGCCAGCTAAGGTCCCTAAATGATGGCTAAGTGGCAAAGGATGTGGGACGTCATAGACAACCAGGAGGTTGGCTTAGAAGCAGCCATCCTTGAAAGAGTGCGTAATAGCTCACTGGTCAAGAAGTCCTGCGCCGATAATGTAACGGGGCTAAGTCATCTACCGAAGCTGCGGATTCCTATTGGGAATGGTAGGGGAGCGTCGGGCATGCGGTGAAGCTGAACTGTGAGGTTTGGTGGAGTGTGTTCGAGTGAGAATGCCGGCATGAGTAACGAAAGAGGAGGGAGGAACTCCTCCGCCGATTGTCCAAGGGTTCCTGGGGAAGGTTCATCCGCCCAGGGTAAGTCGGGACCTAAGGCGAGGCCGAGAGGCGTAGTCGATGGAGAACAGGTTGATATTCCTGTACTCGCGCTAAGCCGCCAATGGCTGATAGCACTGTGCTAACAGGTGTCTTCGGACAGCTGGACCCTGGTGTGTGTAGGTGAGTGATGGTGTGACGCAGAAGGATAGCCCATCCCCGTTATTGGATTCGGGGGTAAATCATGAGGCTGGCATCTTGGTAAATCCGGGTGTCGTAAGGCTGGGTGATGATACGGACACGATTGTGGAAGTGGGTGTGTTCATGCTGCCAAGAAAAGCATCTAGCGAGGCTTAGAGCGACCCGTACCCGAAACCGACACAGGTGGACAGGTAGAGTATACCGAGGCGATAGAGCGAACTGTGGTGAAGGAACTCGGCAAAATAGCCCCGTACCTTCGGAATAAGGGGTGCCCACTTCTGGTGGGCCGCAGTGACCAGACGCAACCGACTGTTTACTAAAAACACAGGTGCATGCTAAGCCGTGAGGCGATGTATATGTACTGACGCCTGCCCGGTGCTGGAACGTTACGAGGAGAGGTCAACTTCGGTGAAGCCTTGAATCTAAGCGCCAGTAAACGGCGGCCGTAACTATAACGGTCCTAAGGTAGCGAAATTCCTTGTCGGGTAAGTTCCGACCTGCACGAATGGCGTAACGAGTTGCGTACTGTCTCCACCACAGGCTCTGTGAAATTGCAATACGAGTAAAGATGCTCGTTACGCGCAGCAGGACGAAAAGACCCCGGGACCTTTACTGCAACTTGATGTTGGAGTCTGGTGCGATTTGTGCAGGATAGGTGGGAGGCTTAGAAGCGGGCACGCTAGTGTTCGTGGAGCCATCCTTGGAATACCACCCTGATCGTACCGGGCTTCTAACCTCCCATCCGGAACGGGTGGAGGGACAGCGGCAGGCGGGCAGTTTAACTGGGGCGGTTGCCTCCCAAACAGTAACGGAGGCGCTCAATGGTTCCCTCAGGCCGGTCGGCAATCGGCCTTCGAGTGTAAGGGTATAAGGGAGCTTTACTGCGAGACTGACAGGTCAAGCAGTTACGAAAGTAGGACCTAGTGATCCGCCAACCTCATGTGGGAGAGTTGGCGCTCAACGGCTAAAAGGTACCCCGGGGATAACAGGCTTATCTTTCCCAAGAGTCCATATCGACGGAAAGGTTTGGCACCTCGATGTCGGCTCGTCGCATCCTGGGGCTGGAGCAGGTCCCAAGGGTTGGGCTGTTCGCCCATTAAAGCGGCACGCGAGCTGGGTTTAGAACGTCGTGAGACAGTTCGGTCTCTATCCGCTGCGCGCGTTTGGAAGGTTGCGAAGAGCTGCCCCTAGTACGAGAGGACCGGGGTGGACGAACCTCTCGTGTGCCAGTTGTCCCGCCAGGGGCATGGCTGGTTAGCGACGTTCGGAACGGATAAGCGCTGAAAGCATCTAAGCGCGAAGCCGGCTTCAAGATAAACCTTCTCAGGTCCCCAGCAGACCACTGGGTAGATAGACCAGACGTGTACGCGTAGTAATACGCTCAGCTGACTGGCACTAATGACCACACCACACACCACCCAACACGATCGTTCGCGCTCACCCAACACCCCCCAAACCCCCACCACCCCCACCATTTTTCCGTGGCCATAGCGGGAGAGGTACACCCGGACCCATTCCGAACCCGGCAGTTAAGCCTCCCAGCGCCGATAATACTGCACCCGCAAGGGCGTGGGAACGTAGGACACCGCGGACACCACAAAACCCCCTCACCACACGGTCAGGGGGTTTTCCAATGT
>NZ_JAYKKE010000005.1 GCF_036336025.1 Stomatohabitans albus | reverse complement strand
CCAGCGCCGATAATACTGCACCCGCAAGGGCGTGGGAACGTAGGACACCGCGGACACCACAAAACCCCCTCACCACACGGTCAGGGGGTTTTCCAATGTAGTTACTAAAACACACTAGATTGTTCAATGTTGGTTTTTACGCCAGCGTCTCTATTCTCTATATGACTATGAAATGTGATGTGAATGTCAGATCCTGATTCTGCCACCCAGTACCAGACCGCCCAAGCCGTGCGACGTATCGCGTTACCCGCTGCAGCCATCATCACTGCATTCGTGGCCGTTGCACTCATTGCACCTGAGTGGCTGGGGTCGATCCTTTCGACGGCCAATTCGACAGTTGTGCAATCTATCGGATGGTATTACGCCCTGATCGTGGTCGGGTTTATTGTTGTTTGTGCCATCGTCGTATTCAGCGCCTATGGCAATATCACCCTTGGTGATGATGACGACGAACCTGAATACAGCCTTCATTCTTGGTTCGCCATGCTATTCGCGGCCGGTATGGGTATCGGATTGGTGTTTTGGGGTGTTGCAGAACCGCTGAATCACCTTGCTAGCCCACCCCCAGGCCTCGGTGAATTGACCATCCATGAGCGGGCTCAAGAGGCAATGAACACCACATTCTTGCACTGGGGCTTTTCCGCTTGGGGCATTTATGCCGTCATTGGTCTTGCGATGGCCTACGCCATTCATCGCCTTGGTCGGAGTGTCTCGATTCGTTGGGTGCTCGAACCACTATTGGGCGAGCGTATTAACGGTCGTGTTGGCGATGTGATTGACATTGTGGCCATCGTGGGCACGATGTTTGGAGTTGCGACCTCCTTAGGGTTAGGTGCCACCCAGCTCAGCGCAGGGTTGGAGTATTTGGGGTTAATTGAGCAATCCACCTGGTTTCTCGTCACACTGGTCGTCGTGATCTCTTTAGCCGCTGGTATCTCGGTGGCGAGTGGGCTTGATGTAGGCATCAAGTGGCTATCAAATGGCAATATGGTTCTGGCTGCGGTTCTTGCCATTCTTGTGTTGCTCTTGGGCCAACCAGGGTTTGTGCTTCGTGAATTCGTACAAAGCATTGGTGAATACATCCAGAACTTCATCCACCTAAGCTTTCGGACAATGCCATTTCGTGGTGATGAAGGAAGCGCATGGATGGCGGCTTGGACAACGAACTACTGGGGATGGTGGATGAGTTGGTCACCATTCGTGGGGATTTTTATTGCCCGTATTTCACGCGGCCGTACAGTTCGTGAATTCGTTATTGGTGTCTTGGCCGTACCTACCCTTGTTACCTTCTTATGGTTCTCCATCCTGGGTGGAACGGCGCTATATCAGCAGATCTATGGGGTGAGCACCCTTATTAGTGCTGATGGCACGGTCTCAACCTCTGCCGCACTATTCCAGATGCTTGAGCCGATTGCAGGAGGCCGTATTCTGAGCGGTTTATTCCTCTTACTCCTCGTCGTATTCTTTGTGACGAGTTCGGACTCAGCGTCGTTTGTGGTTGGCATGTTGTCCTCAGGTGGCGACCCACTTCCTGATTTGAAGATCCGTCTCTTGTGGGCTACCGCCAGTGGCACCATTGCAGCAGTGTTGCTGTGGGGTGGTTCACTCAAGGGTGATATCACTGGTGGTCTCGCGACGCTGCAAACGATGTCTATTTTGGCGGCAGCACCATTCAGTTTGATTTTGGTTGGCTCGTGTTTTGCGACCCTGAAGGTATTCCATGAGGAATATCGGCGTGATAAGCGCGTCCAACGGGCCATCTTGCGCCGTGAACTTAAAACACATGTCCGTGACGTTGTTGAAACACAGCTTCAAGACATTGTCCAAACACACGTCGAAGAAGAACACTAGGGATTGCTATACGTACAAACAGCCCCACGGGATGAGACCGTGGGGCTGTTCATTATGTCTGGTCGGTGCTGAGCGAACGCCTGATCAGACTGAACCCATCAAGCCGGTTTACGTGCTACAAATGCAACAGCATTGATGTTCTCTTGGTGGGCTCGAAATACGCTGCGCATAGCTAGGATGCGTTCACGGGCACTGGGATTTCTCATCACATTGAACACGAATCGTAAAAACCCACCCAACCCCTCATCTTCAATCAATCGCCCCGGTTCTAACAGAGCCATTGGGTTGGCGTCGGTGTACTCAACTTCAAAGCCGGTTTCGATGAGCAGCCGCTGCCAGTTTTTACTTGTCAATGGGCGTGCACCCACCTTGATCGTACGCGAAAGCGCCCGAGCAACGTCCTCTTCTACTTCACTCGGAACATCATCCGGACAGAAACCGAGCTCATGAATGGCGTAGCGGCCACCTGGAGCCAAAATACGGAATGCTTCACCCATGATGGCGAGTTTTTCCTCTTCGCTATGCATCGTGAGCATGGCTTCACCGACAACAAGGTCTGCTGACTCGTCTGGAAGACCAGTTGCTTTCGCATCGGCTGCAACTAATTCGGCTTGCGGGTAATCAGCAAGCACTCGCCGGAGCTGAGGGGTTCCCTCCTTATTCGGATCAATCCCGCGATAGCTCTTTGGCATGGTCTCCAAGATGATTTCTGCAGTTCGACCTACACCAGGCCCGAACTCAACGACTCGATCTTGCGGGCTTGGCTTTGCATGTTCAATCAAGCGACGGGTTAATTCAATACCACCTGGGCGAAGAACCCGTTTCCCCATTTTGGCTAACAACCAGTGTCCTTGGAGGCGCTTTTCCTCGGGGCCGGAACGGGTACCTTTTTCTGCTTCACTCATCGCAATTTCCCTTCACCGACTGATCGGTTTAATCGTTCGTGTTCACATTCACCATCGTCAATGCCATATGGCAAGGTTCGACAGCCTCAAGCGCGTGAGGATCGTTTGGAGCCAGATAAATGACATCCCCGGTTTGGAGCAAGGTTGTTTTCCCTCCAACCGTGAAATTCATTTTCCCGTTTAAAATCTGAACGATAACGGCTTTGGGTGACGCATGTTCTGTTAATGCCTGGCCGGCGTCGAAACTAAATAGAACCTGGCTGAGTACGTCGTTTTTAACAACGGTGCGGGATGTTGTTGCATCTTTCGCAACGGGTAATTCATCCAGCAACCCGGTGTAGACACCAGACTGACTGACAGGACTAGTGGACATATTTTCCTCCAATGATTGTTAAAGCGTCCCTTACAGTATCAGATACGAAAGAAGGGGCTTTCATTAATCCATGCCAATAGGAACCAGTCTTGTAGGTCGTTCGGTTGGCTTCACCGATCGGCAGCCGGTCGCCCTGCGCTAAAAATCACAATAAGTAATACTAAAGGCTGATAGGTAACTATCCGTATATATGGTCAGAAGGTGGAAGATTGCAGTAGGTCTGAGTTGTAGCTCCCCAGCGCGGCAACCTAGGCATGCTTGGGTGTGATTGACGCCTACCCTTCGTTCCGCATTGTGCGTTGATTATTCATTCTTTTCTCATATACGTTCCTCAAATGCCCTCCCGTCTGAACGGGAGGGCATTTGTATTGCGATATTTCCGTGTGTTGGTTTGTGTGCTCATGCTATAAATAGAAGTGATAGCAAGTGATAGCACGATATGGGAGATATTTATGGATAATGAGGATCATATTAAGGCATGGTTGGAAGACCTTGACCCTGATGAACCATTGGCTATGCCCCAAGAATCAGTCGCACCATCACGACGCATTCACCCCCTTGTCTTAGGCGCCCTTAGCCTTGGAGTGATGGCTGTTTTGGCGTTGGGTGTTTCCACGTGGTTCGGACAACCAACACCAACGCACCAAGGTGAACAAACAGATGTACCCACCGCTCCTATTTCCACAGCATCACCGTCGCAGACACGGGAACAAATCGACACACCATCACATGGTCCCGACAAGGACGGCCAATTAGATGCTGAGTCAGGAGCAATACCTGGCACCGTTGCCGATGGTGAAGGATCCACGCAATCTCAAGATGATGATCCGCATAATGCCTCACCGAGACCATCTGAACAATTGGCTCAACTCGTACTTAGTGCTGGAAGCCAATGGGTGACCCATGCGAGTGCTGAAGAAAGCGTCTACCAGGCTATTGCCCAACGTCTCGAAGGTTCACCTGATGCTGCTGCGATCAGAGTAAAGGCAATACAAAGCTTGCCATTTGCCGATATTGGACGCATCGTCCAAGTGCGGTCGTGGGCAGCTCAAGGTGTTCAGGGCCGCTGGGCAGTACCCGTGCGTGAAGACGGTGTCGTGTTAGCAAATCCATGGCTCATTTCCAGTGACCAGTCTCCGTTGTCATCGATTGCCCCTCACCCAGAAGGCACCATCGATGCTCCTGAGGCCATTGATGTGCTAACCAAAGCAGGGTGGACCCACGTCAACATCTCGGCAAGTGGTATGCATCCTGATATTCCAGATGTTTTGATCGTTTCGTTTTCAGGTATTCCACCTCAGGGAAGTCAAACAGTCGAAACCACACTGTGGCTGGGTGGTTCCCCTGGGTCTCGGCATGTCATTGGGCTTGAATAATGTGTGATCATCATGCCTGTGCACCGATTACTGTTGATCATCTGTATCTTGAGCGGTGGGTGAACCAGTGCTTTGAGATGGTCACCGCGATTCGTCGGGGCCTATTGTCCATTGAAGCGCTTTATCGCGTTACCTCACCGACATTGGCTCGTGAATGTATCCTTCATGCTGCGATTACACCCATTAAGACTTACGTAAAAATCCAACAGTGCAAAGCAGAGTTTCTTGCACTTTGCGCTGAGGACCCACCAGCGTTGACAGGATCTGTCACAACACGAGACGGTCAACTGCGCATAATCGGGCTACAAATATTGCCTCGTCGACGTTTTTGAATGATTGGTTGATGATTGCGTTGTCGCTTTGTTGTAGAATGCGCTCCCTGATGCGCTGTCTACCCCTATTCATGGACGGTTGGACAAGGGCCATCGGGTCGTGTACACCTTCCCATCACGGACGGTAGTATTTCTGGGTCTATGACTCGACATCAGCGACGTTCCCCCGTCTCAGCCGAACAGGCTCAGCTTAATAAGCGGCTCCGTGCTGTTCTCGCTCGCTTACCAGAAATTGAGCGTAAGGTCCTTGAGTGTCGTATGGGTCTAGTCGATGGAGAACCCAAGAAACCTGGCGAAACTGCCAGCCATCTTGGGTTAACCATTAATGAAATGAAAAAAATTGAAGCGCGTGCCTTTTCTCGGATTCGAGAAGTAGGCAACCTCAAAGGCCTCGCCAAACACTTGGATACCAAATGATCCGACCAACATTCCTCACGCTGACCTGTGCCACGCTTACTGCGGCAACCTTGTCGTTTTCTGGTGTCATTCCTGCGGAGGCAGAAGAAGAAGTACTTACCCCTGCTACCTATACGCTGAATGTTGCTGAAGCGTTAGAGACATCGTCACTTCACAAGGCTGACGGTGCACAAGGAGAACAACCATCGCTATCTGGTGGGAAACACGCCTCAGGAAAAGGTATTGAATCAGACCTGATTAAAGCGCCAAATGAATTCTCTATGGTCGCCGCAACATTCCCCCAAGGGGCCACCCTCGAAGTGCGTCGTGCAGCTCCCTTAGCGACGAACAAAGCAGAAGAGACAGATGCTGTCGAGGTTTGGGGTGATGAGCAGTACGTACTTAGTCCGTGGTATGAGATTGAACTCGAGCCAGACAAGTTCCCAGAGCCAACAAGTAGCGAGCAGCCGGGGGCGCGCGATATTGCTGACCCAATATGGGTGGAGCCGGGCACTGCGATCCAGATTCGTGTAGACGGGGCCCAACTCGAAGATGTGAAACTTCAGTTGCTCGATACCGAGCGCAATAACGCAAGCCTCGGAGAACGGCTGATCGCTAAGGCAAGCAAGGCACTTGCCTATGATCCAACGCCCGTTCGTCGAGACAATGATGCCGTGCTTGCAGTCCCGGGTGCCCCCAAAATTGTTACCCGACAAGAATGGAAGGCGGACGAGAGTATGGTTCGTGCCGCACCCTCCTACGCCTCTAAGGTGACACGTGCCGTTGTGCACCATACGTCGGGATCGAACTCATACACCCGTGCTCAAAGCGCTGGCATTGTGCGTGGTATCTTGCAATATCACGCCGGCACGCGCGGCTGGTCTGATATTGGGTACAACTTCCTCGTTGATAAATACGGCACAATCTATGAAGGCCGTGCCGGTGGGGTTGGGCGTGGGGTGATTGGTGCCCACGCTCAGGGATTCAATACAGGCACCGTTGGTATTTCAACACTTGGTACCTTCAACAGCTCAGCGCCTCCCGCGGCTACCCAAAATGCGGTTGCCCAGATCATCGGGTGGAAGTCAAAACTGCATGGCTTTGATCCTGCTGGGCGAAGCTCAGTTACTTCCGGTGGGTCAAACCGCTACCCTGCGGGCAAACAAGTAACGTTGAACCATGTCATTGGCCACCGTGATGTGGGGTATACGGATTGTCCTGGTGACGCGTTCTATCCACTGATGAGTCGTGTGGCATCTCGTGCTAAGACTGCGGCACAGGGGATGGGTGGCATCAAACCGGTGAGCCCCCGTCCACCCTTTGCCAATAATGGTGGCGGTAGCGATGACGGAAATAAGCCAAATAACCAGCCCTCTACCAAACCGTCTCCCTCGGCAAAACCTTCACCGGGTGGTCCAATTAATTTGGGTGTATTCAACCGAGTGAGCACGAGTGCCTCTCGGCCTGCGGCTGCAGTTGAAATCAGCCAGTACACCTTTAAGGCCAAGGAAGCCAAGGTCGCCGTTATCGCTCGAGAGGATAGCTTTGCCGACGCTATGGCAGGTGGACCACTTGCGGGTAAAAACGGTCCGCTATTACTGACGAATACGGCCAATCTTTCACCAGAAACCAATTCTGAGTTAAAACGAGTCTTAGCCTCTGGCGCCACGATTTATGTACTTGGTGGTACGCAAGCAGTCAGCGATCATGTCGTGGATCAGCTTGGTGCCTTCGGTCGTGTGAAACGGTTACGCGGTTCTGGGCGTATCGAGACCAGTGTTGCCATTGCAAAGGAAGTCTTGGCTCGCAGCGGTCAAGATGAAATCATGATTGCACGTGAAGGCCCAGACAACCGTTCCCCATGGGCTGACGCGTTGTCAGGCGGGGCTTGGGGTGCTGCACACGGCATTCCTGTCGTATTGAATAGCTCCACGAAACTTAGCCCACAAATTGCGAGCTTCGTGAAAAGTGCGAATATTCGCAAGGTCCATCTGTTGGGTGGTACCAGCGCCTTGTCGGGTGCTGTGTCACGTGACCTTCCTAAAAATGCCTTCCCAGTTCGACACTCTGGCAAGGACCGGACAGAAACCGCAACGGCAGTTGCAAACCTCTGGGGTAGCCAGGTTCGTTCGGTGGTCTTAGCCAACGGGTTTGACGGTGACGCATGGGTCTGGGCATTGGCTGCGGCTCCGTTATCAGCACGCACCAATAGTCCGCTATTGTTGAGTGGTTCTGAAGAGGCGAGTCAAGCTTTGAATCGGTGGGCATCGGGGCATGTCGTGCGTAGTGCAGTTGCACTGGGTGACAGGAATATGTTGACCGATAAGTTACTTTCCGATCTGAATAATGAGTTCCGCCGCTAGTGGCTGAACGCCAGACTGTCAGCACCACATCGGGTGAGGCACAAGATCACCTCACCCGACTTACCCGCGAATGGCAGGTCCTCAGTGACCTTGCCTTCGCGGATTTATTGTTATTGGTACCGGCTATCCAAGACGGTCAGGTTGGGTGGACCTGTATTGCCCAGAATCGGCCGCACACCGCCCAAACCGTGCATGTGCATGATCAAATTGGGTTATTTCGTGAGGAACCGTACCCTGCCCCGGTCACTCCGGCGGATTTAGCTCCATTTGCTCGTGACCAATCTGTTGTGTTGCGCCGTGTCATTCCGGTTCGTTTCCAAGGACAGATTATTGCCATCATCTTGATGGAACGTTTTGCTCGCGTTCAAATACACCCATCACTGTTAGAAGATGCCTACGCGATGGCTGTCCGAGCCCTCGAAGACATGATTGCTGAAGGCACATTCCCGTTTGCTGAAGGTGACTTGCCAAGTGCTCATGTAACGAATCCCCGAGTGGGAGACGGCGTTATCTTGCTCGACAGTACCGGCCAGGTGATCTACGCAAGTCCAAATGCGGTGAGTGCCTACCGGCGTTTAGCGCCGAGTACACCACTTATCGACCGGCCCTTTTCAGCGATAGATCCGGGATACCACACGGTGAAGCAGGCTGTTGAATCACGGTTACCCGTTCGTGGTGAGATTAGCCAAAACGGTCGAATGATTTTGCGCCGTATTGTGCCCTTCCTCCAAGCAACGGAGATTACTGGTGCCATGGTGCTTATCCGAGATGTCACTGAAATGCGCCGCCACCAAGCTGAATTGCATGTTCGTGATGTGACCATCAGCGAGATTCACCATCGTGTAAAGAATAATTTGCAAACAGTGGCGAGCCTCTTACGTCTCCAGATACGGCGAACACAATCTGAAGAAGTCAAAGATGCGTTAGTCGAGTCGGTTCGACGGATTAGTTCTATTGCCTATGTCCATGAGTTCTTGTCTGGAACAAGTGGTGATACGGTCCAATTTGATGACATCGCAAACCACATTGTGACAATGCTTGGTCAGGGATTAGTTGGCAAACATCAAGAGATCCGTTTATACACGACTGGTGAGCCAGGCCTATTGAATGCGCAGCAAGCCACACCATTGGCACTCATTCTGAGTGAGCTTATTCAAAATGGTATTGAACATGCCTTTCCCAACGGTCAAGCCGGTGAGGTTCGGGTTTCCTTTGATCGCTACCAGGATCGACTTGTCATGCAGGTAAGCGATACAGGTGTTGGGCTTTCCAATAGTGAACCGCTAAGTACCCATGCCAATCTCGGTTTACAAATCTGTGAATCGCTGGCGGTCACTGAACTAGGTGGATCACTGCACTATACGCCAGGACAGCCGGGGGCTATTTTCACTGTAGATATGCCACTTGCAGCCATTGGCGAACCATCGTCGATAGGTGGCCAGTTTCCAAGTCCAAAAAACCACGCATAGGCGTGGCTTCGGTCTATAGGTAGGGTAGCGGTGCCGATCCCCTAGATGGCAATACGTTTACGGCCTCGACGAATCTCACGCCGTTCATCTTCGGTTGTCCCACCCCAGATACCTACATCTTGGCGCGTTTCAAGCGCCCAATCCAAACAGTTAATTCGGACAGGGCAACTCGCACAGATCTCTTTTGCTCGACGAATCTGCTCCTCTGCGGGTCCCGTTGAGCCGACAGGGAAGAATAAGTCTGGGTCAGCGTCAAGACACGCACTGCGATTCCGCCAGATCACGGGGAAGGCCTCCAATACAAGGTCGTTGTCCAACATTGTAAAGGCCATATTCTCCGATGACAGTACTTAATGGCTTTTTTATGTGAAAAGCAAGTTGAACGTTTTTCGTTTTAGTATTGCAAGAGTTCCTGCTAGCTTCTTTGAGCTTAAATACTAATGAATATGGTATTTGTGAAGATGAATTGAAGATTCAGGCTAGAATGGGTTGTTTTTATTTGAAAGATTTTAATTACACACTGTGTTTACAGTTTAACTGAACGTTTATTTATTGTTCCCAAAGTCCCTAGTTGCCCGGTATGGCCGGTGGAGATAGCTCTGGGGAATGCCCAGCTACATCTTGTTGTTCTGATTGCAACGCTCCAGGCGGATCTACTAGCCCTGGTGTACTTGATTGAGTCGGCGCTGGATTGCGGGATGGCTCAACGACCGATGGTGGTTGACCAGGGGCAGGTTGAGCTGGCATTGGTCGTGGAGGTGGTGGCGCTTGGGGGAGGCGTGGAGCTAATACAGGGTCAGGCCGATATGGAGATTGGCTTGGTGGGCGTGGGTAGGCCGGTGCTGGGAGTACCTCACTCGGTCCAAGGGATTGGGGTTCATGCGTGGCCGGTATCGGTTCAACTGGAGAGGAAGGTGCATCTATGGGGGTGGGGATTTCCGGTGCTGGTGTTGGCAAGGCATTGTTGGAAAAGGGCACAACCGGAGTACCCGAAAGTGCTCCAGACATGACCTGTCCCCAGATAACGGCGGGCAGATTTCCACCTTGGATGGCGCCATAGCCTGGCAGGTGCATGGGACGAACTGCATCGGGATAGCCCACCCAAACGGCACCGACAAGATTGGGGGTATAGCCCACAAACCAAGCATCCGTGTTGTTGTTGACCGTTCCTGTTTTACCAGCTGCAGGCCGGTTGATATGAGCGCGTTTCCCCGTTCCTTCACTGATGACCCGTTGCATCACATGCGTGACTTCATCAGCAATTTCGGGGGTAAGGGCAGCCTGTTCAGGGGCTGGTGGCGGCAATAATTCATTGCCATAGGCATCACTGACCGATGTAATGAGGACCGGTTCATGTCTTATGCCATGGTTTGCGAGAGTGGCGAAAGCACCTGCCATTTCAAAAGGTGTCACACCGGGGTCGATGCCACCGAGTACGTTGGCGGGGTTGGTTGATTGGGGTGTCTCAACTCCCAATCGGCTTGCCATCTCGGCCACTCGGCTACCGCCCAGTTCAAGACCAAGGCGGGCATAGACCCCGTTGGACGATACGACTAGCCCGTCCGCAATCGTCATCTCCCCAGGTGGTTGCGCGGACGTAAACGCCCACTGTTCGCCCCCTGGCAGCGTTGCTTCCCCCGGTCCAGCATCAAATGTGCGGTCCAGTGATAGCCCGTTTTCCAAGGCCGCAGCTAGGGCAAAAACCTTAAACACGGACCCTGGTTGGCGTTTGCCCTGTGTCGCCAAATTGAATTGATGATGTTCGGGGTCTCGGCCTCCAACGAGTGCCCGTACGTGGGCGTTCGTAGGGTCCATCAACACGATCGCTGTTTCTGGTTGAGCCCCCGATAGGTGCTTGTTGGCAACCCGATCAGCTACATCTTGCATTTGGGGGTTAATGGTGGTGGTGATCGTATAGCCGTTTGAAAAGAGGCGGTTCATCGTGTCTTCTTCGCCCCATCCAAGTATCCCGCTATCAACGATCTGCCGTCGTACTGATTCAATTATGCGGGGATAACGATAAGGTGAACTTGTTGGGGGCGGTGAAATGGTCAGAGGTGCGGTATCTGCTTGGGTGAAGGTTGGTTCGTCAATGTGCCCAACGTCTTTCATCGCGACTAATACCCGATGGCGTTCCTCCCGAGCACCGTCAGGGTTGGTATAGGGATTGGCGCCTTCAGGACGCCGAAGAATCCCAACGAGTAGTGCAATCTGTTCCAGCGTTAGATCACTCAATTTTGTATTAAAATACGTTGATGCACCAGCCTGCATACCGTATGAACCAGACCCTAAATAAACAGTATTACAGTAATCAGTTAGTATCTCATCTTTAGATTTAATTTCTTCCAACTTTAATGCCATATTAGCTTCTCTCGCTTTGCGAGAGAGTGTCTTATCTGTTGCATCTAAGTACTGGTTTTTTATTAATTGTTGCGTTATTGTGCTTCCGCCTTGCACAACCCGACCCTCTTGTTGATTGGCCACAACAGCGCGTGCAATACCACGCACATCAATGCCGTTATGTTCAAAAAACCTGCGGTCTTCAGCGCTCGTTAATGCGGCAACCATTAAATCGGGGATTTGTTCACGGGTTACTGGTTCATGGCGGTTTATTTGGAGTACACCAATGACACTGCCGTCTGCGGCCAATACTTGACTTGGGGTATGGGCCCTGGGGTTAGAGAGGTCAACAGGTGCCCATTCCAATTTGAACCACGGTGTGTCACAGGCACTCAATAACAGCACCATACACAACAGACCTACAAGAGAAGGAAGGCGAACCACGCTTGTTTATCGGCGCCTAGGCCCCAAACTTTTGCGCCACAGATGAATTAAAAGCGACGGACATGTATGAAGTCGATATTGTGATTCGGACCTTTTGTCAACACGCAACTAGCACGATGGCGAGTTGGCTCAATATTCTCTTTCAGGTTCAATAAATTGATGTCTTTCCACACGGTTTTTGCTAGCCACAACGCTTCTTCTTCAGGGAGGTCTACCCATTGCCTGAAGAAGCTGTCTTGATCATGTTTCGCTGCTTCTAAGTGGCGTTCAAACCGTGCGATAAACCAGCGTTCAAGGTCATGCTCATTGGCATCAACATAAATACTGAAGTCAATATAGTCACTCACCGCTAATCCACCGTTATTACGCAAGGGTGCAGGTTGAAGTACGTTGAGTCCTTCTAAGATCAGAATGTCACATCGGGGAATGATGCGTTCTGCTCCTGGAACAATGTCATATATCTTGTGGTCATAGACCGGAACGCTGGCAACCGGGTGGGCTGACTTCATACTTTGGAGGAAACGAAGCAAACCTACTTGGTCATAGGACTCTGGAAAACCTTTGCGTGCTTCTAATCCTAGAAACTCAAGTTCAGCGTTGGACCGTAAAAACCCATCGGTCGTAACCAATTCAACGTGCGGTGTTGTTGGCCAACGACTCAATAGCGCTTGCAAAAGACGAGCAGTCGTTGATTTTCCGACCGAAACGCTCCCCGCGATGGCAATGACCCAAGGCACTTTGTCGTCTTGTGCAACACGGCCGGTGAATTGAGAGAGATCGTCGCGGAATCGGGCACGTGCCGTGGCAAACATGCTGAGTAAACGACTGAGGGGAAGATATACCTCTTCAACCTCACGAAGGTTAACGGGTTCGTCTTTGCTCCGTAAAGAATCGACATCGCACGCGGTGAGTGTTAATGGGGTATTCGCGCGTAGTTTGGCCCATTCTTCGCGGGTATAGCGAATGAATGGCGAGGTATTGTCCGCATGGTTCATGGGCGTCTAGTGTGCCTTCCGAGTACCGTTGCGCCTATGAAACTACGTTACATTATTCTTGCAAGTGCCCTTGTGGCATCACTCGCGGCTTGTTCTGGTGGCGGCGCATCAAGTGGGTCCTCTGAGGCAGCAACGAGCGGTGTTGCTGTTAAAGAAGGGTTTGGTCAAGACCCCACCATCATCTTTGATGCGAAGCAGAAACCACCAACCGACCTGGTTATCCAGGATTTGGTACCCGGAGACGGTCAGGAAGTACCGCCTGGTGCCACTGTAACGGTGAACTATAAAGGCGTGTCCTGGGTCAATGGCGGTCAGGTATTTGATTCGAGTTTTGAACGTGGAGAGCCCATTACGTTCCCGCTTGACCAAGTGATCCCTGGCTGGCGTGATGGGTTGGTAGGCCAAAAAGTCAACGGCCGTCGCCTCCTTATCATTCCTCCCAACATGGGGTATGGTGCCCAATCACCAACACCGGCCATTGCCCCGAATGACACGCTCGTGTTTGTGGTTGACTTACTTGCCGTTGAAAGTGGCCAACCGGCTGGTGACGCGTCAGCAACTGAAGCACCGGTTGAAGCTACAGGAACTGATGCACCTGCGGAAGCACCCGCTGGGGATGCACCAGTGCCTACAGATGGGCCAACGGAATAACAAGAACTCGTTTCCTCCCACTGCTATACGGTAGATGGAAACCAGACCTGACTCGGTGCAGTTGATGAGATGGTCGTACCGAGTCAGTGATGATGCCGTTGTGATTCGTCGCGGTGGTGGCCAAGGGTGCGTTCGGAACTACTGGCTCTGGCAGCCCTTCTAGCCGCCTGTATTATGGCGCATACCGCCCCTGTAGCTCAGGGGATAGAGCACTGGTTTCCGGAACCAGGTGTCGGAGGTTCGAATCCTTCCAGGGGCGCGTGAATTATCTAAAACCCTTGCTGTCGCAAGGGTTTTTCTCATAGGTTTTGTGTCAATCTCAGTGTGGCGATGTGGTTGAAGCATTGGTGAATGTGAACAACCTTTTGCCTATGAAGCCTATGAGGTCACAGCTAAGCACTCCTCTTGATGACGATTCAGAGTATCGGACGACGGGTCATCAGGCTTCTCCCGTGGCGGTGTTCCCGTCTGGGTTGCACGGGTTGCTAGCGCGGCTCCGACTTGTTTGGCCAACAGGCTTAATCCAAGGGCACCAAACCCGGATATACCGACAAGCAGTGCGCTGCCTCGTCCAGGCCCTGAGCCGATAACACTACCCAATGAGTTGGCGAGAAGCCCTCCTTGTGCCAATAAGGGCTCAAATCCTAGGTCTGCAAGTGGACCAGTGATGAGGTAGGCCACGAGAAAACCAAGTTGGGAAATGAAGCCGATCACCCCCCATACTCGCCCTTGGAATGCATTGGGAATATGGGTACGTACCACCACGTCGCCACCTGCATTCACAACAGCAAGTGCAAAGAACACAACAAATGCCGCCAGGGTGATCCAGGCTGGATGAGGAACGAGTGGTAAGAGCAGCATGCCCACCCCAATGAGTCCGGCACCAAGACTAATCAAGCGCCAAGGCGACTTATTGGAAAGGATGGAGACAACGGCACCACCCGCAATAAGTCCAGTTGCTGAGATGCTTTCAGCGATAGATTCCATTGAGACACTGGTGAGGGGGAGCAGTATCGGCTTAAACAGTGTTTGGAGCCCACCCAGCACAACAATAAGTGCGGTAAAGATCATTACGACCGTCCATACCGGTTGGGTTTGGGTGATGATGTGATAGCCGCCGAGCAGCTCAGCCCGAATTGAGTCGTGGTTACCGCTGACCGTTTTGGTACCGATAGCCCGACGAACCAGGATGGTACAACCAACGGTAATAATGCAGGTGCTCATATCAAGCACTAGCACACTGGGAAGACCCGCGATTGCTAAAAGGCCAGCTGCCATGATTGGTGAGAGTAAAAACTTTGATGACGCGGCGATCTGGAGAAGTCCTGAACTGCGTTGGTAGTGGGTGGGTGGCACCACATCACTCACCGTGGCACGCAGCGCAGGTTCCGTACAACCAGCGAGTAACGATGACAAGACAAGACCAACTAAGGTGACCGATAGCTGGGGGTCTGGCTGGGTGACATTCCACAGCACCAAGGCAAGGCCGAGCATTGAGCCGCCATCACCAATGATCATCAAGATGCGCCGATCAAATCGGTCAGCCAATACGCCAGCGATGGGTGTCGTGAGCACAAGGGGTGCAAAGCCAGCCAATTGAATTGCCGCTACGACAGAAGCGGTACCATAAGTCTGGAAGGCATCCACACTCAGGGCAAAGGTGGTCATGCCTGTGCCGATCGATGTGATCAGGGCGCCGGTGAACAATAAGTAGAAATAACGCATGATTATGACCTCGTGGGCTCGTGAGGTGGGGTGCTCCCAAGGAGCTTCCAGATTCCAAGGCGAATGGCTTGTAGCCGTTGTTCAAACCTGGTGTCGTCGGTTGGAAAGAACCCTTGATCAGTCAACATGAAGGCACTGGTCAGTATTAGTTCTGCGGTTTCTTGTGGGAAGGCCGTCGCAAAGCTACCGGATTCGTTTCCTTCGGTAATGATCTCGGCAAGGATCGGTGCCAAGGCCCGTACCGTTGCGGTGATTGAAAGCACATGGAACTCGGCATTGCCAGGGGTGTGGAACTGTCCGATCAATGAGGCATCTTCGCCTTGGACGCGGGCACTCAGAATAAAGGGTTCAATTTTCTCTTGGGGTGGGACTGGGCTGTCCGCTACTGCCCTTGCACGGGTGACGATCGTTTGTACAACACGATCAATGATGGCGTGCATGATGTCTTCTTTACCGGGGAAGTGGTAGTAGAGGGTTCCTTTGGCGATGCCAGTTGCGGTCAAAATGTCATCGATGGTTGTCGCTTGGTATCCCTTTGAAATGAAGCATTGATGGGCGGCGTCCATGATTTCGTGGCGTCGTCGTTCCCCCGCGCTCATCGTCATTGTTGCTCCTCCTTGCTCCTAAAAATTATACCGACGGTCGGTCTAAAAATGAATGTAGCACAAGGAGTACGGTGGTCGCCACCCCGACAAAAACAAACAAGGTGGTTGGACTTGTTCAGCAAGGTAATTTCAGGTTTGAACATGAACGCGCTAGCATCGTGCCAATGGTTCACAATCCCCAACTTGCTGCGTATATGTCCACCTTGATTGAGGCTGAGGATGAGCCGCTGCGTGCGGCACGAGCCCGATCCGAAGAAAACGATATTGATGCGGTAAGCGCCGAAACGGGTGCCTTCTTGCGCTTCCTTGCCCGCGCCGTGAAGGCCCGCAGTGTTGTCGAGGTGGGTAGTGGCGGCGGCTACAGCGGTTTGTGGTTCCTTGGGGGCATGGACAATAAAGGCATCTTGACCACGATCGAGAGTGATTCAGACCACCAAAATTTGAGCCAACAAGCCTATGGCGAAGCTGGGCAAGCCTCTCGTGTACGAAGCCTATTAGGTCCGGCACTAAGCATGTTGCCGAAACTGGCTGATGATTCCTATGACATCGTGTTCCTTGATGCCGATCCGGTTGAGTACCCGGAGTACCTTGAACACGGGATTCGCTTGCTAAAGCCAGGTGGACTCCTCGTTGCCCACGGGGCGCTTGCGGATGGCAAGATTGCTGACCCATCAGAAGCCGGCCTACAGGTTGATGCGATGCGTCAATTCAATGATCTTGTTGCAGAAAACCCTGACTTCCAGGTGTTCTTGCTCCCAGTTGGCCGTGGCCTCCTTGGTGCCGTCTGGCGCGCTAACGCATAACACGGTTATCTCATGGGGGTGCAATAACGCATCCCAACGTTGAAATAGGCACGACTCATCACGAGTCGTGCCTATTAGGGTGCATCAACATGGTTCCGGTTGATGGCTCTATTCATGCAGTCGACTACGTTGCTGACAAGGGTCTCACACCGATGTCAGCAACATGCAACGAATACTGGTTACGCGCGTGGGGGGATATTGCCGGTTTCAAGCCAGGCGAGGAGGGAACGAACCCCAAAACCGGTTCCACCTGGGCTGAGGTAGCCAGATACGGAATCACGGAAAGATGGCCCCGCAAAGTCCACATGGAACCAAGGGGTATCCTCTTCGACGAACTCAGCCAGGAACATACCTGCCATGATCGTACCGGCCCCAAAGCCAGCACCGGAGATGTTATTCATATCGGCGATATTGGACTTTAACCCCGTTGCATAGCGTTTGGGTAAGGGGAGTCGGATGTATTCTTCGCCTTCAGTTTCAGCGGCTTCTTCAAACTCATCCATCGCCACATCAGCCGTCCCCATCACACAGGCGATTTCCATACCAGCAACAACAATTTGGGCACCGGTCAAGGTAGCCAAGTCGATGATCACGTCAGGTTTCATACGGCTGCCAAGTACGAGCCCGTCAGCCATAACCAATCGGCCTTCTGCATCTGTGTTGCCAACCTCGACGGTTTTCCCATTCATCATGGTGATGACGTCACTAGGGCGCTGTGCGGTTCCTGAAGGCATATTTTCAGCAATGGTGCAGAACCCGGTCACGCGTACCTTTACGTCCAAAGCCGCAAGAGCACTCATCACGGCAGTGACCACAGCGGTACCAGCCATATCGCTCTTCATATCCGCCATACCTTGAGAGGGTTTGAGGTTGATACCACCCGTATCAAAGGTGATGCCCTTCCCAACAAGGACAACGTGGCGTTCCGCACCCGCAGGATTGTAGTCAAGCTCAACAAGTCGTGGTTCATGTTCTGAACCGCGGCAAACAGCCAATAACCCGTTCCCGTCGTGGGCTTCGAGCCATGCTTGATCACGAATCGTTACCGAGACATTGTTGTCTTTCAACAACCCAGCAATGGTGTCGGCTAAATCTTCTGGCCGTTTATTGGCCGGTGGTGTGTTAACAAGGTTGCGGGCCAAGGCGGTAGCCGTTGCCATCACATCGGCACGCTCCACGGCTGCACTCGCCTTAGTGACGATAACAATCTCATCAAGGCGTTCTTGCTCAACATTGCGGTACCGATCAAAGTGGTAGGCACCTAACACCGCACCTTCGGCAATGGCACCAGCGATAACCGGCTCATCGCCAGCAGCAACGGCCACGCGCTTACCTTCTGGAACCTGTTGGATGGCCGAGCCCACAGCCATCCGATACGCCTCTAGGTCGGGTTGATCCCCAAGTCCAACGAGCATGATCACCATGTCATGAACGAGGGTTTGGGTCACCGTATTCGCCGTTGCTTTCGTAAAGCCTAAGGCATCGAGCGTCTTATCAAGCTCCGCATCACAAGCTGCATTGACCGAGTCATAGATGGCACCACGGGATTCCGGGCCACCTACGGGAATGATAAGAACATCGGTCCCCGCCTTCAGCGGGTCATCGGACGTACTAACAAGATTGGGAATTGATTGATCCATGGATGGCACTCTAGCCAGCTTTTGTTGTCCCGTGTGGTTTGCTCGCTCATCTGCGTTAAGTCGCATGGAACTTTACCTTGTGGCCCGTGCCTTGACCGACCACATAGGCTGTGCGTATGGCCTTGCGTGAATCTCTCAATCTTCATTATGTGGACCGCGCTGACCGCGCCGTGGGGCGGACGATTCGGGCTGTTCAACGCTTTGCTCCCGTAACGGTAGCGATGCGTCGAACAACTGATTGGGGCTCGCTGTACACCGCCATTGGCGCAGCAGTACTCCTTCACAGCCAGGGTCGTCCACGCACCGCCGTCAAATTGCTCTCCACCGGGCTGGTTGGTTGGGAATTAGGGAGTTGGCTGAAAACACGCACCCAGCGCCCCCGTCCGTACGAAAACGACAATGCGTTTCGCCTCATTAACCCACCTATGGGGTCGTCCATGCCTAGCGGACACGCCATTACGAGTGCCGCAATGGCCACCGTCAGTGCAGCACACACGCGCCCGTCGCGCCGTTGGATTTGGGCCATACTGCCGGCTTGGGTTGGGCTTACCCGCGTGGGACTTGGCGTACATCACCCTGCCGATATTGCAGCAGGGTGGGCAGTTGGGTTCTGGCTAGGTACGGTAATAAATGCCGCTGATCACTCGATCCCAGGCACCACACAAGCCTGAGGCAATCATCCATTCAGGAGAAAATATGTCCACAACACCCGCACCGAATGTTGACCAGATTTATGAGGTTCTCTCGACGGTGATGGATCCTGAAATTGGGATGCCAATCACAGATCTTGGAATGGTCCAAGACGTCGAGTTACAAGATGGCGAAGTGACCGTACACGTACTGCTCACGGTCGCTGGCTGCCCGATGAAAGATCGTATTAATCGAGATATCAGCCAAGCTGTCCAGCAAGTGGAAGGGATTACCGCACTCAGAGTTGGTATGAGCGCGATGAATGATGAACAGCGCACCAAGGTTGGTGAACTCATCCGTGAAAAGCGGGGGATCAACCAGTCACGTCAAGGCAATCTGGGGGGCGGTAATGAGGCACAAGTTCCCTTTGCCCAAGCGGATAGCCCTACCCATGTTATTGCCATTGCCAGTGGAAAAGGTGGGGTTGGTAAATCTAGTGTGACCGCAAATCTTGCGGTAGCTCTAGCAAAACAAGGGGCCAAGGTCGGTGTACTTGACGCTGATGTATGGGGGTACTCCATACCCCGCATGTTGGGTGTGACCGGTCAACCTGTTCAGTTCGAAGGCATGGTGATGCCCCTGCTTGGTCATGACGTAAAGGTCATGTCTATTGGCTTCTTTACTGACCCCGATAAGCCTGTTGTCTGGCGAGGCCCAATGCTTCACCGTGCCTTACAACAGTTCTTGACTGATGTGCATTGGGGTGACCTTGACGTACTCCTCATTGATTTGCCGCCAGGAACAGGTGATATTGCCCTGTCTATGGCCCAACTGATTCCCAACGCTGACATGCTTGTGGTAACAACCCCACAAGCTGCAGCCCAAAAGGTTGCTCAACGCGCAGGCATCATCACCAAGGACACAGGTATGAATGTCATTGGGGTCATCGAAAATATGGCTACCTTTGTAGCCCCTGACACCGGCGTTGAATACGACATTTTTGGATCAGGTGGCGGTGAAGCGTTAGCTGAATTCTTAGATACCGAGCTGTGGGCAAGCTTACCGATTGATCCGCGCTTACGTGAAGGTGGGGATGCCGGCACCCCTATCACTCTCGCTGAACCGGATTCCCTCGCAGCAACACGTTTCATGGAGATAGCTATGCGTTTGCGGGCTAAGAAAAAGTCCATTGTGGGTGGGCAGTTACCGTTGGCCTAACTGTGCTGGTGGATCAGCAGCACTGATACCAGCTAGTAGGACGGGCTAGACCACATGGTCTAGCCCGTCCTACTAGGTCTATCTAAATTGCTAAAGGGTTTAGCTGTTCTCTAAATCAGCAGGGGTCACACGGAAGGCTTCTTCCAGGGTAGTAATGCCAGCCATAGCCTTTGAAATGGCATCTTGACGCAAGCTCTTCATACCACTGTTATAAGCGGCCATTCTGATAGCTTGTTCACCGGCGCTTGACATGAGGGCATCCTTCAAGCCTTTATCGACAATCAAAATCTCTAAGAATGCGATACGACCCTTATACCCGGTTTGCCCGCACGTTGAACAACCACGACCACGGCGCCAGTTGGCTTTTTCAATCACTTCGCGTGGCAGATTGAGACGCTTCAACTCTTTTTCGCTGGGTTTTGCCGGTTCGGTGCAGTCTGAGCAGATACGGCGGCCAAGGCGCTGGGCCACACACAGAGTCAGACTTGATGCAATCAAATACTCAGCAATACCGATATCAGCGAGACGAGTGATCGCACCTGGCGCATCGTTGGTGTGCAGGGTCGAGAACACCATGTGGCCCGTCAGTGAAGCCTGAAGGGCCATTTCAGCCGTCTCCTGGTCACGAATCTCACCAACCATGACAATATCCGGGTCCTGACGCAACACCGTACGTAAGGCGCTGGCAAAGGTGAATCCGATACGGGCATTCACCTGAGTTTGGTTCACACCATCCAGTTCATATTCAACCGGATCTTCAATCGTGATCAGGTTGTGTTCGCTGTCACTGAGGTACCCCAAGAAGGAATACAGGGTGGAGGTCTTACCAGAACCTGTTGGACCGGTAATCAAACACAGTCCCTGTGGGCGCTCGATAGCGTCAATAACGTTTTCATACTGCTCATCGGTCATACCGATATCACGCAAATCCAAACGTTCAGCACTCTTGCGCAACAGACGCATAACGACCTTTTCGCCGTACATCAGCGGCAATGTCGAAACACGTAAGTCCACTTCTTCGTTTTGGCTCTTGTACGTTGCACGGCCATCTTGGGGACGGCGCCGTTCGGCAATATCCATATTGGCCGTGAGTTTGAGGCGGCTAACCAAGGCGGGGTGGACCGTGTTGGGTACAACCATCATTTCACGCAACACACCGTCGATACGGTATCGAATACGTGTTTCTGTTCGACTTGGTTCAACGTGGATATCGCTTGCGCCAAGATTTAAGGCATCGCGAATGATTTGTTGAGCTAGCCGCACAACGGGTGCGGAGTCTTCAACTACTTCCGTGATTTCGGTATCAACTTGGGTGTCTTTTGAACTTTCTTGGAGCTCGCTGATGAGTGACGAATCGGCACCAGAACCGGCGTATACCCGACGAAGGGCGTCAAGGATACGACGTTTTGGTGTGACCACGGCACGGAGGCGACGGGCACCGGCGCTCAACCGAACGTCGTCCATAGCCACAATGTCCGTTGGGTCATTGGTGAGGACGATGAGCGTGCCATCACCCTCACTTCCCAATGGAACGATGTTGTGGCGACGAGCTAATTGCTCTGGAATGAGTTGTGCCGCACCTTCTTGAGGTTCTGGCATGGAAGCATCAACGAATTGCAAACCAAGCTGTTTTGCAACCACGCGGGCAACATCACTGGGGCCCACAAAACCGAGGCGTTCAAGGGATTCACCGATACGTTCACGGCGCCCATCAATTGTCTGCCGATTTGCTAATGCCTCTTCTAACTGAGGCCTTGTAATCAATCCCTCGGCAACAAGCCATTCACCAATTGGCCGTTTGACAGTTCTGCCTTCGGCCATTAGTGCTCCTTGAGGGGTAATATCTCGTTCATTGTGATTCGTATTGCGCGGCTCTTAGCCCTACTTAGTCTCAGCATCCTACTTTGTGCCTGCCAGGCCAACGTTCGGACACTCATTGATTTTTCTCGTAATGGAAGTGGTGAGATCTCTATTACGGCAACCGTCGATGAGGAATTAGCCAACTTAGCTGCCAAGAATAGTGCAGACCCACTCGCTGTTGCCCTTGAGCGGGCTAATAGTTTGGGTGATGGCTGGAAAGCAACGTCAGAACGTTTTGATTCTTCTCAACTCAAATCAGTCACATTGACTGCGCCATTTAATTCTGCGGATGAACTTACCCAGCGGATAAAACAGATTGAAGAAGGATTAAATACCAATGGTTTCCGGCTGGTGGGTACGTACACAATCGCCGAAGGTGAAAAAAACTTCACCGTTGATGCGCTCGTCCCATTTGAAGTTAGTGATGAAGCTGCACGTGCCTATGGGTTCACTGATGCAGCAACCCTAATTCAAACGCACGGTACAGCGTTGACCAATGAAGTGGTTATTCGATCAAGTACTGATCTGGAGACCGCGACTGTGCCAACCGTTCCTGTGGATGAGAATAATCCCGATGGCCAACAAGAAGTTGTAGTGACGGTTTCGCCCGGCCAACAAGCCCAAGCGCAGGTGACATTCGCCAAAGGTGGACGCAACTGGTTCATTATCATTGGTGGCCTCATACTTGCCCTGCTGTTATTTGCGTGGGGTGCGTTGATTGTCAGCCGAGCACGGTCCTTGGCATCTAAACGAACCCAGTCTCCTCGACGGCCAATGCGCCAGCGATAACCCTGCGTTCACCTGAAACGTAGGCAACGAGGTGTCTTGAGCGCAGAGGCACTGTGCTGTATGCAGTTTGCAGGTCGTAAGACAGATGGGGTTAGACTTGTTGCTTAGTCACTTTGACTAGAGAACGGAGAAACTATGGTTGGTCCAGCTAAACGGCTCACACCCTTACCCATGCTGGTAGTTACTACCGATGGGCCATTGTCTGGGCGTGTAATGGTTCTGGACGCCGATGAATTGGTCCTTGGCCGCCGCTCCACATGTGACTTGGTATTGGATGACCCTCACGTGAGTAGGGCTCATGCAACCATTCGTCGCCAGGCGGGTGCGGTACTTATCCAGGATTTAAAGTCAACAGGCGGCACCTTTATCAACGGTGAGCAGATTGAAGGTTCGGCTGCACTCAAGCACGGCGATATCGTTCGTTTTGGGCAGGTCGAAGCTCGGTTTGAAGATCGTAGCTCGTCATTGAGCGGCGATGATGATACTGATGTCGTTGAGCTTGAGTCGGCAGTTGACAAGCCGATCTTGAGTCCACGTCAGAACCAAGTCCTGGGGTATTTGAAAGACGGGTTAACGAACCCAGAAATCGCCGCAGAACTTGGGGTCACTGAACGAACGGTAAAGGCTCACTGTCAAGAAGTCTTTGATCGGCTTGGTGCGCGTAATCGAACTGCCGCCGTCGCCGCAGCCATGAATCTTGGTTTATTTGACGACTAGTAACCTACATAAGCAAGGGCCAGCACCAGCTGGCCCTTTTTTTGAAGCAGCTTCTTATCATTGCGGCATTCGTTGCATCTCTGGACACGACAAAACCCGCACCGGCGTCCATCCCTCATACGCAACGTCTCAGAGTGGGTTGACCACTCGACTAACCGAAGCTAGCCGTATAGGGAAGGGGAACCGAAGTGACCAGCACTGGGAACCGCAATGCCCTTGACGTCTTGATAAGTCTCCGAGCGGGTATAACGAGAGATGGACACCGCTACGGGTTTGTTGTCCTGCAATTGTACAAGAAATACTCGCGCACTACCTTTTTTATTCGTGGTCACCTTGGGTTTGGCCAGAGGCCTGCGCTAACTGCGATGACAACTTATCCATTTGCTCTTGAGAAGGGCTAGCCGCAGCGAGGTTCTGGGCTTGAAGCTCCACCCACACCTCTTCTCGGTGAACAGAAACTGCGCGAGGTGCCTCAATACCGAGACGCACCTGATCACCACGTACCTCTAAAATCGTGAGGACGACATTGTCTCCAATTCGGATTTTTTCATTTGTCCGGCGCGTCAGGACTAACACAATCACTCTTTCTTGGTAGTCAACGTGGCTTAAGCCTACTCTGAAAAAGGATAAGCCTTATTCATTTGTTTCCAAATGTTTGGAGTCTATTTCTTTGGCAATTTCTTCAATTTGTGCCTTTCGCTCTATGCGGGCTTGCTCGGCGGCACGTTCAGCTTCTTCTATGCGAAGCCGTTGCATCTCTGCCTTAGCGGCGTAATCATTTGCCCGTTGGTATCCCTCATACACAGTTGAAATAATCCAAACGGCGAGAGTGCAAAAAAGCAATGCTAATAAATAGCGTAACAAAAAATCCGGTAAATCTATAACGCCATTGATAAATGCTCCCATCAATGGTGAAACCATCAATAGCGACCCAATCAAAATAATCGGCATTCGGTAGTGGGGGTTCATTGTCTAAATCCCGGTCGAAGCTGAGCATCAAAGACGGCTTTTCGGATCGTATCCATCATTTGGGACGAAGGGTCAACCCAGCTCAAGGCCACACGTGTTCCACGCACGACTTCATCTGTTCTAATTACCTTGGCTTTGGTAATAAATGATTTCTCATTCAACGTAAAAGAACACTGAATAACTTCATTATGCGCTAAATCACGAGTATTTCGCACAAAAATGGAAATTCCACCTTCACTGATATCACCAGAAATACCCGTTGCGGATAGTTCTTCACCTTCGATCGTCACACGCATATCAATGGGTACACGGAATGCATCACGGCGCTGTATGCGTCGCACATTGCCACAAACAGAAAGGGTTGACCGAGTGATGGCATTGTCATTGCGCATGCAGGGTGCTTCATATAAGGCGGCACCTGCTGACCATCGCACAATGATCTCACCCTCGATACCAGAGGGGTCTTCACCCCACAAGACTTCAATCTCATCTTCGGTAGCCGTTAGGGTGCTTGCTTTCCGGTAGCCATCATTCGTCACCACGGTTAACGGGGTTCGTGGTTCTGGGTAGCTCATTGCACTGGCTCCCGTCGATTACGCAATAAATCAGTCCAGGCTGCGGGGCTTGCTTGGCGAGTTCCAAGTCGAGCAACTGGAATGCCTAATTCCAATATGGCATGGGGGCTTACGGTCTCTTCTAACCCCGTTAATGCGATTGAATCGACGCCACCGAGATCCGCAATCCAACGGGCCACATCTTCGGTTTTCCGGGCTGCATCAACGAGTGCAATGACCTGGTGCGGTTGGAGAGCCTCAAGGATGCCATACGCCCAGTCTTGGGCATTGGTCGCCAAACTGGTTGATGTATCGACGGCCACGAGGGTCGCTTCTGATCGCCGTCGCCATGCCCGCCGGTCGAGTGCGGCTTCATCTCCATTAGAGATACGACAATTATCTGGCACGCTTGCGTGAGAACGGTGTTCACTGGCCAGCACTGTTTTTACGGGATCGGCACCGAGTTCCGTCGCCATACGGCGGGCCAAGGGGAGGACAAGGGGCCCCTCACCAACAACGGCAATAATGAGCCCAGGACCAGGTGGTATGTGCTCAGGTTGCGGTAAGCCTTCAAGGGCACGGTGGAGTGCTTCCGGGGTGAGGTCATTGCGGCTGAGCCACTCAACCAAGCGGTGATTGCGCAAGGTTGCATACCCATCACCGGATTGTTCTTCTGATTCGGTTTCAAACCAACCTGACTCTTCACCATCGGCTTCATCCGTCCACAGTCCCATAAACGGCCTGTTGGCGTCCACCCACCCTGCCTGAGTAGGTGCGTCGTCCTCAACCGCATCATCGTCATGGGGTAGCGTTTCGTCGTGGAGCGGTTCTTCGGCTGAACCCTCGCTGCCATGGCTGAATAGCAATGCAGGGGCTATAGCTTCATGGACGGCCTGAACGTCCGTTGACGGAGGAGTAGCCGCAGCCGACGAGGAGGCAATATCGTTGAATACATCGTCTTTTGCTTGCGCACTAGGTATCGGTTGAAGCGGCTGGGCGTCAAGAGTGGCTGGCTCATCAACCTGCCCAGCATCCTGGGTTAGGTCTGGTGATGCATCACGTTGGTGCGCTTGGTCGACCACAGCTTCCACAGGCTCATCGAGTGAATCAAACGCCGAGTGAGCACTTGCCAACTGATCGTCTGGCTCAACGACAGGGGTGTCTGCTGAATCAACGATTATCTCGTCAGCAAGATCTGATTCTGCTCCATCTTGGGGGTCCTCACTGAGGATTTCTTCAACTGAATCTAAGTCAACAATCTGGGGGTCAGGTGTTGCCTGGCGCACCCGCTTGGCACTCCAATCCAGTGGTTCCCATTCAACTGTTCCTGCGTGGCTTTCGGCGTCGGCTTTGGCTTGGGCAACCGGGTCCTCACTGCTTAAGTAGGCTTCAAGTTCAGGCCAGTCCACCTGGGGGGCGGGGGTATTGGCGCGAGCTTGGGATCGAGCATCGGCGAGTAGCTGGGCAAACCCAGGGTTTGCGTCATCGTGTTTGGGGTTATCGAGAGTGTCGGCTGCTTGCTGGGGGAGTGAATCACTCACCTGATCAGCAAGGTCAACCAAACGTGTTGGGCCTGGGGCATCGGCGTTCCGTTCAACGATACGTTTGCGTTCAAGGTCAGCCATCACCTGTTGCACATGGTCCATGGCTGCTTGAACGGTGGCATCATCAAGGCCACCTGGATACGGCTCACTTTTGCTCGTACCCTGTGGATTGATGTGCGACTCTGCGGCTTGACGGTCTGGACGTCGCTGACCTTTCTTCGCGCGACGTGCTTTTACTTCATAGCGATCGCCACCAAACCGGCCGGTTGCTTTGATCCGGTTGGCTTCAATAATCTCAGCGTCATCACCCAAAGCGCGTCGCACTTGGGCCAACACATCATCTAGGGACGGTCCCTCAAACCGTTGCACGGTTGCCAATGGTCACCACTCCTACGGTTTCAATCGTTAAATGTGAGCCAAGCTCTGAATAGGCCAGCACGGG
Organism: Stomatohabitans albus; assembly: GCF_036336025.1. NCBI lineage: Bacteria > Bacillati > Actinomycetota > Nitriliruptoria > Stomatohabitantales > Stomatohabitantaceae > Stomatohabitans > Stomatohabitans albus. The sequence continues at coordinate 5,356 of NZ_JAYKKE010000005.1, read as the reverse complement.
GATATTGGGGTTGGCTTGTACCATCAAGCGTCGCATGGCTTGGCGGGCATTAGGCGCACATACAAGCACAGGCAGTATGCCCTGTGATTCAGCTTCTTGGTACACCGCAACTACATCTAAGGCAAGCCGCTCAGACACCTGCGGGTCCAACATGAGGAAGGAACCATGCGGGCCAGAACGAATGGATTCGCTCAACATTTGCTCCGTCATGGGGTCAAGCACAATGACAGGTAACGTGCCATTCGTCGAATAGCTCGAACTAATAGAGGGGCCAAGGGCGGTGCGCACACTTTCCACCAGTGGCTCAACATCACGGGTTGTTTGCCCCACCTCAGAGAGTGTTTCAAATATCCGGACAAGGTCAGTGATGGGAACGCCTTCATCCAATAGTTCAGCAAGGACGCGTTGAACATCACCCAGATTGAGCTGGCTGGCGTCGAGTTCGCTTGCCACCGTAGGGGCCATTTCTTTGACCAAATCAGCTAAGAGCTTTGTGCCGGATCGGCTGAGAAGTCGTCCCGCATTGGCACGAACGATCTCAGCAAGGTGGGTAGTGATCACGCTGTACCGGTCAACCACCGTGGCGCCAAGGACCTCGGCTTGCTGACGATATTCCACGGGAACCCATCGAGCAGGTAATCCAAACACGGGTTCAGTCGTAGCCTGCCCGGGCAGAACGGCTAAATCGGAGGTGGTTGCTGAACCAGCTTCTAGTTCCGGGTTGCCTTCATCACCAATTACCAGGACATGACCCGCAGGTGCAGTTCCGCGGCCCATTTCAACACCATGAACCCGGATGACATATTCTGAAGGCGCGAGCTCCATGTTGTCGCGTGTGCGAACGGGTGGAATGACAAGCCCGATATCGGTGGCAATTTTGCGACGGAGCGCCTTAATGCGATCTAAGAGATCGCCGCCGCGACTAGTATCAACCAAGTCCATGAGATCATAGGCAATTTCAAGTTGGAGTTCTTCAACTTGCACCTCGCTGAGGATGGCTTCTGGGCTGTTGGTGTCAATGTGTTCTTGGGCTGCTGCTTCAGCGGCTTCGGCTTCAGCTTTCTTTTCTTCAGCCAAGCGCTTTGCTTCATTGGGGTCTGGGAGCTGGGTTGCGCCAATGAACATAGCTGCCCCAACGACCATGAACGGAATGGTTGGCAGGCCCGGTACAAGACCCATCAGGATGATGGCGACGCCACCGATTTTTAATGGTCCTGCCTGACGGGAAAACTGAATCAGTACGTCAGTACCCATATCGCCGTCAGTTGTGGAACGGGTCACGATAATGCCGCTTGCAATAGAAATGAGCAGGGCTGGAATCTGGCTACACAATCCGTCACCGATAGTGAGCAGGCTGTAGGTCTGGATGGCTTCAGTTGGCTCGAGGCCTTGCATGACGATACCAATACCCAGGCCGCCAACGAGGTTGATTGCAGTGATGATGAGCCCGGCGAGGGCATCACCTTTCACAAACTTGCTGGCCCCGTCCATGGCCCCATGAAAATCAGCTTCCGCGGCAACTTCTTCACGACGTTTGCGGGCGGTTGCTTCATCAATGAGGCCAGCGTTTAAATCAGCATCAATGGCCATCTGTTTACCCGGCATGGCATCAAGGGTGAATCGTGCTCCTACTTCGGCTACACGTCCGGCCCCGTTCGTGATCACCATAAACTGCACGATCACCAAAATGAGGAAGATAATAAGGCCAACGACGAGGTTGCCCCCGATAACGAAATTGCCGAAACCCTCAACCACCTCTCCGGCGTAACCGTTGAGCAAGATGCCGCGGGTTGTGGACATATTTAATGCCAGACGAAACAGGGTCATTACTAATAGCAACGTGGGGAAGAGCGCAAAATCGAGTGGGCGTGCCACACTCATGCTGATAAGCAAAATGAGCATTGAAACGCTGATATTGATCGTAAGAAATAGGTCAATCAGCATTGGTGGCATGGGGATAACGAGCATCACAATGATGCCCACGACCCCAGCGGGAATGGCCACTTGGCTGATGCGCTTACTTAAGCTCACGTAGAACCCTTTGAATGTGCTCCTCTATCCAATCCGTTGGTAAGGTTGCCGCCGATCCGTGGCAGCAGTCATTTCCAAGGCATTTCATCGGCAGGGGCTGCAATAGTCTGAGTATCTTGATGAGGCACCAAGTGTCATGCTTGTGAGCAGCACGAATACGAGAAATGGTGCTCACTACGCTATGTGAATCTTGTGTTGCAATTTGAATCTCTCAGTGAAGAATTTTGACTTTTCCTTACCTTTCCTTCACAGTGGTGATCAGACAAAAAGGTCTGATGTCTCACCAAGTGGAACTGTTACGAGGTGACAGTTTTAGAGGAGGTTCAATGGACGCCACGTCCAAACGACGCTCCGCCTTTCGTTTGAAGGCGGGCACAATGATCGCCGCATTGTCATCAACGGCAATGCTGGTGACCGGACTTGCAGGTACGCCTGCAATTGCTCAGGGGGGAACCGGAACGGGGCCAGGCATAACGGCTCCCACAGCCCTTTCTCCCGTAACCGTCACTATTACCCGTAGTGCTACAACTACTCCTGTGACTGCGGGAACAGAACTTGTTTTTGAGCTTAAGGTCACGAATCCCAATAGTGAAACTATTTGGGTAGAACCAGGCGATTCAAATTTAACGAATTTCGCGCCTCGGTGTCGTTGGCGCAAATTAGGAGCTGGACAGTCCTTCCCCTGTCCTGATGTCAAGCATGTTGTTACACAAGATGAGGTAACCGCAGGAGCGTTCATTCCTCGCCTGCGCTTTGATATAAAAGATGCGACTGGTCAAAACGTTCTGGTCCAGGGTCAAGAGATTGCTGGGGCACCCATCGCTCTTTCAAACACCCCACCGCCACCCCCAGCAAGCGGGGAACCGTTCACGATTACGTGGACCCGTACCGACACCCTTGGTGACAAGGTATACAAAGATGATGTTCTGGCGTGGAGAATCAGGGTTCAGAACAATCGCAATGAAGCAGTTGTAGCATTCCCAAGTGCCTCAAACCTTCAAGGTGTACTCACTACCAATACAAAGAATTGCCGGTGGGATAAGGTCGCGGCAAATGCTTCATTTGAGTGCCATACCCTGTCCTATCGGGTCACAGATCAAGACGTTACCAAGGGGTCCTTTACCCCGTCAGTCACGTTCAAAGCGACGAGTGACCGTGATGGTAAGAACCTTATCCAAAATGGTACGGCTTCTACTGGAACGCCGGTCACCGTGAGCACTGGGACACGGCGAGATCCGTTGGAAACGCCAACCGACCGGGTTGATGGTGAGTCCATCATTCTTGCTACTCGGCATACGGGTGGGTTTGATTGCCCGCGTATTCCTGCCCTGACAACGGCCCCGAATGGGTGGCTCTTAGCTGCCTGGGACGGTCGTCCTCCTGGCTGTGGCGATGCCCCAAATCCTAACTCCATAGTGCAACGCATCTCTAAGGATGGTGGCCGTTCCTGGAGTCCGGTACACATTGTCGCTGAAGGCAAGGCAGGCACGGACAAATACGGGTACTCCGACCCGTCCTATGTCGTTGACCATGAGTCCAAGAAAATCTTCATGTTCTTTGTGAAGTCATTTAACCAGGGCTTCGGTGGTTCTCGTGCGGGTACTGATCCGAACGATCGGAATGTCTTGCACGCTGCGGTAATGGAGTCATCTGACAATGGTGAAACATGGACCACACCGACTGTTATCACCCAAGCCATTACACCTGATCCAAGCTGGAGAAGCCGGTTTGCCGCATCCGGTGAGGGCATCCAAAAACAGCACGCACCTCATAAGGGCCGCTTGGTACAGCAGTACACCATCATTAATGGCAGTGGCGCTTTGCAAGCCGTCTCGGTGTACTCAGATGACCATGGTCAAACATGGCAAGCCGGCCAGCCTTTTGGCACAGGCATGGATGAAAATAAGGTTGTCGAACTAGAAAACGGTGATCTGATGGTGAATTCCCGTTCATCATCAAGTATCCGAGCGCGTCTCGTCGCCATTTCCAAAGATGGTGGGCAGACGTATAGCGCCCCGACAGTTCAAACCGATCTCATTGACCCAAGGAATAACGCAAGCATCATTCGAGCCTTCCCTGATGCGCCTCCAGGATCCTTAAAGTCCAAGGTGCTGCTGTTTACGAATGCAAAGAGCACATCGAGCCGTGTGAACGGGCATGTTTCCGTGTCACTTGATAATGGCAAGACATGGTCGGCGAGCAAGCAGTTCCAGCCTGACAGCATGGCCTACTCGACCATTACAAACCTTCGCAATCCTGACGGAACCCTCATCGAAGGTAAGTACGGGATTTTGTATGAACGGCCAACATCACTCACCGGCTACACGAATGTGCCTATCCATTACATGCAGATCTCTTGGGACTGGCTTGGTATTCCACTTGTTGACGTCTCCGGTGAAGACCGTGACGCCCAACGCGGCGTGCTCAAGATGAACTTCACCGTCACCAATCATGAATCAACACCGATTGACAACGCGGTATTGCGTCCTGATCCGATTCCAGGTTGGACCTGGCGTACACCTGCGGTCACTGTGCCACGTATTGAACCAAATCAAACCGTTCGTGTTGAAGCAGTTGCTGAAGTAGGTGCACTCCAAAATGAAGGAGCTGTTCCGGTAACGGCAACAATTGACCTTGGCAACGGGCGTTCCCTTCGTGGTGGGTTGACGGCCATGTTCAAGCTATTGCCAAACCAACAGCCGGCGAGTTGTTCAGCTACCGGATTGAGCTTGAAGAATGAAGCGGTGATTCCATTCCAACCAGGTGAGGAACCGTCCAAGATGTTTGACGGTGATCCCAATACCCTGTGGCACACCCCGTATAACAGCCAACCACCATTGACCTTCCCTCTAAATCTTGATTTTGGGTTTGTCTACAAGGCTGGGATCGAAGCGTTGGTGTTGACCCCACGTCCTAGTGGAGCAAACGGTAAATTGAATGAAGTGAAGGTGTCATTGGTCAAGAACGGCCAAGAAACCGAACTGATTGCAGCCCATCGGATTAACGATAACGGACTGCTTGATCTGTCAGCCTTAAAGAATCATGTGGCTGATGGTGAGGACGTTACCGTTCGAGTAGCTATCAATAGCACCCTTGGTGATACGGAAAACAAGTGGGCATCCCTAGGAGAGGCCTGCGTGTTCACCGTTGATACCGCCCCCATTACCCATGATGAAACGGCACCGGTTACCCCACCGCCATCCGGTTCACCTGGTTCACCAATCGTGCCTGGTCCAGTGCCGAGTCCGAGTGATGAGACTCGTCCGAGTGGCAATGTTGTGCTGGAGCGGTTGAGTGGGGCGTCTCGTGTGGAGACGTCGGTGGA
>NZ_JAYKKE010000004.1 GCF_036336025.1 Stomatohabitans albus | reverse complement strand
GCCGGTGGTGTTGAGTGGTAAGGATGCCTTATTGCCTGAGACGGCGACGTGGTTAGCGCCGGGTGCGACTCGTAAACCCCCAACCCGCGTGATCTGTGGCTTTAGTGTTGGTGAGCTCAAGGCCTGTGCCTTCTCACCGGCAAAAGCACCAGACCTCACACCTGATGCACGACCAGGGAACTAACACCTAAGGGTGTTCAGACACCCGTCATACCATGTGCCCCAAGGGACGCTGGCTACGCCAGATGACCCTTGGGGCACTTGCTATGTCATGGTCTGATTGTCGATGAATTGGTAGATATCCCAATTCTCTTGACCATTGAAGGCTGGAACTACAAATAAATTTACCGACTTAATTGGTTTAGCAGATGATATGGCCGATATATCAGGCGTCGCATGTACATAAACCAAAAGGCAAATATGCGTGTTTCTCACCCCTTGATATTGGGCCTAGCCCTCACCTCCTGTTTAACAGCCGGATTGCCACAAGCTGGGATGGCGTCAACACAACCAGCTGAACCGGGTCACGTTCTTCTCCCGTCGCTGACTGAACGTGAACTCAATGACCATGAGCCAGTTGGGGTTACACCGACATCGATCAATGCGCCGCAGCTGATGGTCAAGGTAGCCCCCATTGATACTGATATTGATGCCGGTGCGACAACTACGCTCACCTACACGGTTATTAACGTGGGTAACACGATTGCTGAACCAGGTGCGAACGTACTTATTCGTTTGCCAGAATCAGTCACGTGCAATGACATAGGGCTCAGTGGTGATGCCAGCATCGAACGCTGTGTAAACGATGGGCCTGTGAGCAGTACTCACCATTTGCTCTCGGGTGATTACGTACTTGCACGGATCAACGATCAGATTGGGGCTGCCGATCCCAGTTCAGCTCAGGATGAAAAAACGTTCCAGGTCAATGTCACTACAAGTCCTACTCACATGGGTGGTACACGGTATACGTTTGAAGCAGGCATCGTGGCGTATCGTCCGTTTACAAGCCCTGGCGATAAACCATCCACCTATGTGCCATCACACAACATATTTTGTAAGCCTTCGCTGGCAAACGATAACGAACGGTGCGCACTTCTCGTTGCCCAGGAACTGTATCCAGTGGGCACGCAGCCACTTGAACTCGACGATTTAGGTAGCCTCGTCAACCTCACGGACAATACCGGCCCTGGCGGACTAGCAACAATGGTGTCAACCACGTTACATGTCAGGGAAGGTCGCTTATCGGTAGATCGGCTTTCCAACGGAATGACTGGCGAAGAAGCAGGCCGTGATCAGGTTGTTCCTGGTGAACCGGTTGGTCTCACTTTGACACTAAGCCCTCCACCATCAACCGAAGGCCAGCATGACTCACTTGTAGGCGCAAATCCTGCTGAAGACACCACCCTCATGATTTCGATAACGGGTATTGAACCGTTTAACCCTGATGATGAAGCACCGTTTATGCTTCAGTATCACGAGGAGGTCATTGACCGGTTTGTTGACGCATTTGGAAACAATATTGACCGTACTCGGTCACATATCGTGTCAACTCAAGATGGGTACGCAATTTCAATTGCGTTTCACGAATTTCCTGGGCGTGAAACGACGATCGAGTTACCCCAGCTTTTTCTTGCTACAACAACGAATCCCACCGTTGAGGGCCATTTCCGCTACAAGCCAGTTGACTTGATCCACCGGGATCACTCCGATGGGGCACGTCGGTTACATCGCCGTGCATCAACGGAACGTATAACTGAACTTCGTGAGCAAAAGACCTTTACCACTGTTCACCCTCAGCTTGAGGTCAACAAAATGGTGTTACCTTCAGGCCGTTCTGTTGTGAGTGGTGCTGACGTACTTGACTACACGATAACGGTTCATAACCCAAGCACCGTAACTGCCTATGAGGTGCAATTTAATGATGTCCTTCCCGAAGGGTTTTCATTCTTACCCGAATTGACTGTTACCCTCGCAAGCGGTGGACCCGACTCAGCTTCCAGCGGGGTAGTCCAATGGGCAACCGAACCAGATGGTCGAACGGCTCATTGGCCGGACAATCGGTCTATCTTTATTCCCCCAGGTGGATCAGCCAAGCTGGAGTACCAGGTTAAAGCCCCAGATACTGTTATTGATGGTCACGCTTACACGAGTCAGGTGACGGTGCCCTTTGCCAGCCAATATGAGAAACAGGCAGGAATAGGGCGCTACAGCCAAACGGTGACCAGTGCATTACAAGGCATCGAATTACGAACTGAAACGACCGTGTTCCCCCTCGACGATCCACGTGGTGACGGGAGTTTGAGACACGGAGAAGCGATCGCAACAAAAACACGTGTTACGTTACCACCAGGGATGCGCGTCCCTAACCTCAGTTCTCTGACGAAGCTATCTGGTGCCACCATCGACCGTAGCCACGCCGTTGCAGCTGTGACCTGTTCACCGGAGATAGCGTGCGCACCACGCCCCGCATTGCTTGATGGACACCCCAACGATGTCGGTGTTGTTCTTGCCAATGGTCCGATTGCAAATACAACTAATCATGATGTAACAATAACGTTGACCGTTTCCAATCTTATTGTCACCGGTGGTGATGGCCCTGTTCAGGCAACTGCAGGGGTGTATCGCCACCAATCCCCACCGTCATCAACTGGCGATATCGAAGGGGGGTTGGGCCAATCCAAACTGGTGGCTACCCCATTACCGATTAGTCCTCTTCAACCACCAGCTGAACAACCTGGTCCTAATGGTGGGCAGGGTGCGCAGGATACGGGAGGCCAACAGCAAGGTAATCGAAACGACCGCGGGCCTGGACCAGGTCTTGATGGTCGGCCAAGCACGATCCCATCTCCTCCAGCCGCGCCAAAGGACCCTCCTCCAGTTACTGCCGGGCATATTGCGGCAATTGCTGAACCAGAAGAACGCGCTAAACGTTGGGTTCAAGGTGTTTTTGGCCCCGAGGACCGCGCTGAAACTGTACTGATTGGGCGAGACAATGTCTTTGCCGACAGTCTGTCAAGTGGTGGTCTCCAAGGCATCTTGAACGCGCCTCTCCTGTTGAACTCGGTTAACCGGTTGAGTGATGGGACCAAAGCGGCGCTTGAACAGCTAAATCCTAAACGGGTCATCATTCTTGGCGGTACGCAGGCCATCGGTTCTGACGTGGAAGCCGAACTATCTGCATTAGGGTGGAACGTTTCTCGTGTACACGGTTCGACACGGATTGAGACGGCTATTGCCGCAGCTAACCAGGAAGCCCCACAGGCGACCGAGGCGGTATTAGCCCGCGCCTATGATACGAACGGAGGGTCCAGCAGCCAGGCGTTTGCAGATACACTCAGCGGTGGGGTGCTTGCCGCTACGCGGGCTATTCCGGTGCTATTGACGACCTCTGATCACTTGGCTCCGCCTCTTCGAGCATACTTACGCACCAGCAAGATTCGGCACCTCACGATACTTGGTGCCCAAGATGCGATCAGTGAAGAGGTTGAAGCTGAATTGGAAGCAATGGGTATTACAACCTCACGCATTGCCGGAGAAAACCGAGCACATACGGCAATCAAGGTTGCCCATTCGATGGGATACTGGAATGCGAGTGAAAGCCGTTCGGTTCTGGTGGTGAATGGTGAACGTGAAGATGCGTGGAGTGACGCATTTACGGCTGCACTCTTCGCAAAACGCTATGCCTTACCGATGGTATTGAGTGCTGATGACGCCCTACTCCCCGAAACAAAAACATGGGTAGAGCCGGGGTTACGACGTACCCCGCCCACACGAATCATTTGTGGGTTTAGTACTGGCCCACTGCCAGCTTGTGGGTATAGTGCTGCACCTGTCGGACCATAAGGTAGAGGGTTGTTCTCATAACCCCATTCACGGGCGTCAAACAAGTTCCACTCAGGCTTGGACGCCCGGCTCGGCTCTCTGTTAGGGTCTTGGCACTGGTCAATGCTGACCAGGGAATTTTAGCCATTTCACCCCAATGAACCGCCAGCTCTCGTTGCCGGTTCGCGTGTGATGTGCACTTAAGCGAGAGGAGTAACTGTTATGAGTAGGACATATCGGTCGGGGAAGGTTGTGGCTGCTGTAGCCCTGGCAGGGGTGCTTGCTGCATGCACTGGTACTGATGGAGCCAACCCACCTGAACCATCGCCGTTCGAGGCAGGGTCGGCGAGTGCATCCGCATCATCCATGCCGTCATCCTTGGCAAGTACTGCAGCAGGTTCTGAAACGAAATGTGCCCTATTGCCAGAAGATGCCGGTTGGTACGGTGATAACCGTGACAAGATCAACGCGATGCTTCAATCAGTCGGTACGTGCGGTGGTGAGGGCGATGTCGCCAAGGGTGCACCCCTGGCACTGTTTGACTGGGACAACACCATTGTTAAAAACGATATTGGTGATGCAACAACCTTTTGGATGCTCGCCAATGGCAAGATCCGTCAGCCTGAGTACTGGAAGTCAGTCAGCAGTTATCTGACGGACGATGGAGAGCAGGCCCTACAACAAGCCTGTAGCAACCTTGCCCCAGTTGGTGAACCACTACCCACCCATGAACCACAGGGTGCCAAGTGCGCCGATGAGATTCTGTCCGTGTACACCGATGGTGAAACAACAACAGATTTGGACGCCTTCTCAGGGTTTGATGCTCGCCGGATTGAGCCACAATACGCCTTTGCGGCACAGCTCTTGCATGGCTACACCGATGCAGAAGTGCAAGACTTTGCGCGACAGGCACGTGAGGAGAACCTTGCTGCCCCAGAGGGGCATAAACAACGCATCGGAACCCAAGACGTTACTGGTTGGGTGCGTGAATACAGTCAAATGACCGATCTCATTACGGCTTTGAAAGCCAATGGGTTTGACGTGCGTATTGTTTCAGCATCAGCTGAACCGGTGGTTCGGGTGTGGGCTGAACCGCTCGGCCTGACGGGCAACAAAGTGATGGGTGTGAAGGTTAAACATGATGGTGACGTGCGTGGCGTTCACTTGGAGTCATGTGGCGGTGATGAATCCTCGATGACCTACATTGAAGGCAAACGGTGTCGGGTCAATGAGGAAGTATTTGGTATTACCGGTCCCGATGCATTCAAGCCTGCCCCGCTTGATAAGCGTGCCGCCTTTGGTGCGGGCGATTCAGACACGGACGTGTCCTTCATGATGGATGCCACTGCGTTGCGCTTGGCTATCAATAGAAATAAAACTGAACTGATGTGTCATGCCTATGACAACGAAGATGGCAAGTGGATTGTCAACCCCATGTTCATTGATCCCAATGACAAGAAGGATGAAAAGTATGAATGCTCTACTGAGGGTGAGATCCTGTCAAATGGTGAAGAAGGGCCGCTCAAAGATAGTGCTGGCAATGTCATTGAAGACCAGGAAGATACGGTCTTTGGTAAACCCTAGTTAGTCAAATACACAAAGGGCTGTCCTCCATATTGAGGACAGCCCTTTTTATCACACTGTATGTTAGGAGAAGATGGATAAAGCAAACTTAGTAAGAACACTCATTCAGGATAGAACCTATTTAATAATTAAATAATATCAAATAGAAGTCTTGCCCATCCTGGATGATTAAAGTTCAAAATCTGAGCTTGAATAAGTTCCAGAATCTCAGGTTTTTTACTATCATTCACGGAGTATCTGTTCTTTCGAATGTGCCCGGTGTTCTGATTTGTTCTTCGGGATTTAGCATTCAAACCTTGAGAGGTGTTTTTCGTTAAAATCAATTTACCTATCTGGCCGCTTCAGCTTTGGCTCGCAAATCCTCAACACCTTGGGCAAACGACGGGTATTTCCACAGTGCCGAACCACTGATGAACACATTCGCTCCTGCCCGAGCTGCTCCGGCGATGGTGTCGGGGCCGATACCACCATCAACTTCGAGATCCATCTCCGTTAAACCAAGCCGGTCTAACCGTGCCCGCATTTGGGCAATCTTCGGTTCCATCGTGTGCAGATAGGCCTGACCGCCAAATCCAGGGTTAACGGTCATAACTAACACCATGTCAATCAAGTCGCCCACATAATCAACCACATCGTTACTCGTTGTAGGGGAGAGGGCGATCGCCGCTTGCATCCCTGCATCGCGCGTTGCCTGGAATACTCGGTGGGGGTGTTTCAAGGTGTCAGGGTGATAGATAACCATCTGGCATCCTGCATCAGCAAGGTCATCAATAAAGCGCTCTGCGTTATAGACCATCATGTGCGCTTCAAAGGGCACATCGGTGTAATCACGGCAGGCTTTGATGACATCAGCCCCAACGGTGATATTGGGTACGTACTGCCCGTCCATGACATCCCACTGAATCCGATCTATCCCCGCCTCATGGAGGGCGGTAATATCACGGCCAAGGTTGGCAAAGTCGGCAGGGAGGACACTGGGCACAATCTGTATCTCACGCATGGGTTAAGCCTAAATGGTCTCCGGCTACCATTGCCTCTTTCATGTCCAAAGAATCACTCGGAAAGGAACGTGTCATGATTACCGTTTATGGCCCCAATGATCAGCAACTGAGTTTGGAGGCTGGCACAACGGTTGACACGGCCCTCACCGAACTCGGGTTAAAAAAAGGCATGGTTGTCGTTGGGCGAGCCAACGGTGAACTTGTGGATTTAGACCGAGCCGTTGAAGATGGCTGGCATCTTGAAGCCGTTGCTGCAGATGAGCCAGATGGCCTCTTTGTGATTCGGCACTCCTGTGCGCACGTGATGGCTCAAGCGGTCACCGATTTATGGCCAGGTACCCATTTTGGGATTGGCCCATCTATCGAAGACGGGTTCTACTACGACTTTGATCCTGAAACACCGTTCACCGATGCTGATTTTGAAGCGATCGAGTCGAAGATGATGGAGATTTGCAAAGCGGCCCAAACCTTCCGTCGCGTTGAGGTCAGCACTGACGAGGCGCTTGAACGCTTTGGTGACAACCCCTACAAGCGTGAAATTATCACCGACGGTGAAGCCGCAGCCGAAGACCCGAACGCCCCGGCAGGGGAGAGCGGCATCACTATCTATGAAAACGTTACCAAGGACGGTGAGGTGGCGTGGGCCGACCTCTGCCGCGGCCCCCACGTGCCGACCACAAAGTGGATTCCCGCCTTCCAGCTCATGCGTACTGCCGGGGCCTATTGGCGTGGAAACAGCAACAATAAGATGCTCAGCCGTATCTATGGCACCGCATGGGCCAATAAGAAAGATCTCAAGGCCTATCTGCATCGCTTAGAAGAAGCGCGCAAACGTGACCACCGCAAACTTGGCCGTGAGCTTGACTTAATGAGTTTCCCCGAAGAACTTGGGGTCGGCCTTGCGGTGTGGCATCCCAACGGGGCGATTGTGCGCACAGTGGTCGAGGACTATATCCGCAACGCCACCCGAGAGCGTGGATATTTGCCCGTCTTTACACCACATATTGGCAAGAGCCTGCTATGGGAAACCAGTGGCCACTTGAGTTTCTACGCCGATGGGATGTACCCGGCGATGGAAATGGATAAAGACGAGGACGGGCACGGCACGGACTATTACGCCAAGCCGATGAACTGCCCGTTCCACGTGTTGGTCTATAAATCAAGTCAACGGTCCTACCGTGACTTACCGATGCGTCTCGCGGAACTCGGTACGGTTTACCGTTACGAACTGAGTGGGGCGGTCCATGGCACCATGCGTGCTCGCGGGTTCACCCAAGACGACAGTCATATTTTCTGCACCGAAGACCAAGTCGTTGCCGAAGCGAAGGGCTGTATCGACTTTGCCTTGCAGGTGTATAAAGATTTCGGGTTTGGGGAACCCACCCGTATCGCGCTGTCTACTCGCCCCGCCAAAGCCGAAACGGTTGGCACTGATGAAGGCTGGGAACATGCCGAAAACGCCTTGCGGCAAGCCATGGATGAAAGTGGTTTGGATTACGTTGTTGATGAAGGTGAAGGGGCCTTCTACGGACCAAAAATTGATATGCAGGTCACCGATGCGATTGGGCGTGCCTGGCAGCTCACTACTGTTCAGATTGATTTTAATTTGCCCGAACGTTTTGACCTGAGCTATATCGGACCTGATGGTGAGCACCATCGCCCCTATATGGTGCACCGAGCATTATTGGGTTCCGTTGATCGGTTCCTTGGCGTGTTAACTGAACACTACGCGGGTGCCTTTCCCACCTGGTTGGCCCCCACCCAGGTAGTTGTTATTCCGATTAATGACGATGTGGTGGACTACGGCCAAACGATTGTGGCCAAACTCGCCGCCCAAGGAGTTCGCGCCAATGTGGATACTGGAACGGACTCGATGGGTAAGAAAATCCGGTATCACCAAGGGCAAAAGGTGCCCTATATGGTCATTATTGGTGCGCAAGAGGAAGAGAACCAAACGGTTTCCGTCCGCCCCCGTTACGGTGACCAACAAAAAGATGTGCCTGTTGATACGTTCGTGGCCAAGTTGGTCGATGAAATTACCGATAAACGTGTTGGTCCTCAGCCAACATCTGCCGAGTAAGCGAGTATGTGATGAATCTTCCGGCATGGCTGGACCTGAAACCCCACATCCGTGGGGTTTTCGGTTTTCAAACATCCAATCGTGGGTGGTACACCGCGTTTAAGTGCGGTGTAGCCGTTGGCCTGCCCGTCCTCATCGGCCAGGCTCTGGGTGACCCAATCTTTGGGTTACTGGCCTTTACCGGCTCATTTTCAAGCCAATACGGATTCGGTGCATCTGGTCGGTTGCGGGTACGCCTGATGGTCGGAGCCAGTGTCTTTCTTGTGATGGCAACCTTGGTGGGATGGGTGACCGCCGGCATTCCCGGACTCACCATCTTGGCGATGGCCACCACGGCGTTTCTTGCCACACTGACGGCAACGACATTCAAAATTGGTCCACCCGCAGCGTTCTATATGGTGATGGCAGTCGGGTTAACGAATCGACTCATTGACGGTGGTGTTGATCCATGGCGGCTACTGGGTGCGGTGTGCGTCGGTGCGGTCATCGGTGTGGCGATGGGGTTAAGTGATCTGCTCTTTGATCGTTTTGGACCAGAACGCCAAGCCGTTGAGGATGCCGAAACATGTATAGAGTCCTTTGCCACGAACCGCAACCCAAAGCTGGCCAGTTCGATGCAACAACGGTGTGCGGCAGCAGTTAACGATGCCTGGACGATGGTGACTGATGCCGGCTGGGCGGTGGAAAGCTACGACCGCAAGGTTGAGCATCGCACCCTTGACAAACTGGGCCATCGTCTTTTAGCCGTGCATAGCCGGTATCTTCGGATTGTTAGTGCGTTAGCGACAGGCGAAGGGCTGAGCGATGGGAATGCCATGGTGCTCCCTCGTCGGCATACCCGTGAGACCTCATTAGGTCGACCTGGTATCGGTACGATGATCGCCGGGGCGTTGACCTGGCCATCTGAACCGTTGCTTATTGCTATGCGAAACTGGATAGGAGTTTCGCTCGCGGGACTCATCGGGCTGAGCCTCGGACCGGACCGCATTAACTGGCCAGCCGCATTTACCGTACTGATGCTCCACACTGGCGGGTCACGAGTCGGCCAAACGCACCGTTCCATTCAGCGCCTTATCGGCACCTTCCTTGGCGTAGGACTCTATACCTTGCTCGCGATGTGGAACCCACAAGGGGTTTGGCTTGCGGTGGTGCTTGCGGTAAGTCAAGCGCTCACGACCTACCTCCTCCCACGCAATTATGCGGTTGCGGTTGCGCCGATTACCGCGATGACCATGCTGATTGTGGCTCATGCGAGTGGTCTTGCTCCGGCCCACACCTTTTCTGTTGTACTCATTCAGGACCGACTAGTAGACAACACCATCAGTGTGGTGAGTGCCCTGATCGTGGTATGGCTGACCTTCCGGCATACCTCAGTTGCCTTTTTACGGGCCTATGCCCGTCGAGTGGTTGAAGCTGCGGAACAGGTTTTGGATGATTTAGCCCTTGGCCGTCAAGAAACCCGTCGGGCACGTCGAGACCGTCAGGCGCTGTATATCACGCTCCTTGAAGCTGATATGGTTGCAAAGCGAGCCATGGCAGACGATGACCATAAAGGCGATCCGAATGCGCACGGTGCGAATGCCTATGCTTCAATGACCCAAGCACTCCAGACATTTGGCTATCAAGTGCTGGGGTACTGCTGGGCGCCGGACCCTATTGATCGTTCACCATTTATTGCTGCCGGGGATGCCCTGTCATCTATTACGAACCGTGCAGTACGGCGACCTCGTACCCCAGATGAACTTGAATCCGATATTGTGGCGGCACGCGACCATCTTGATCGCATCACCTATGAGAGGTAATGATGTTGACATCACTGATTACCCGTCATATCAAGCCATATCGCCGTGAGCTAGCCCTCATCGTGTTGTTACAGATTATGGCTCAGATTGCCAATCTGTATGTGCCAACGATGAATGCGCGCATTATTGACGAAGGTATCTTCCCTAAGGATATTCAGACCGTATGGCTGTACGGCGTGATCATGGGGTTGGCTGCCATCGTGCAAGTCTCTTGTCAAATTACGGCAGTGTACTTGGCGGCAACCGTGGCGATGGGTATGGGACGCAATATCCGCCAGGCCATCATGGCAAAGATATTTACATTCTCTACCTATGAGATGCGTGACTTTGGTGCGCCGAGTTTGATTACGCGCTCAACGAATGATGTTCAGCAAGTACAAACCCTGGTATTCATGACCTTGGCCATGATGATCGGTGCCCCATTGATGATGATCGGCGGGGTCATCATGGCATTGCGGTCAAATGTCTATTTGTCTGGTGTTATGGCCATATGCGTTGCCGTCCTGGGTGCGGGCATTGTCCTGGTGGTGCAACGCACCATTCCACGCTTTCGATTGATGCAAATTCGACTTGATAATCTCAATCGCGTGGTGCGTGAACAGCTCACCGGCATACGGGTTATTCGAGCGTTTGTGCGTGAACCATTTGAATCAGAACGATTCACCTTTGCAAGCCGTGAAGTCCGTGACGTAGGCACGAGCATTGGGCACGCTATGGCAATCCTGATGCCGTTCATGTTCTTTATGATGAGTATGAGCCAGGTGGTGCTGTTCTGGTTTGCGGTCGGGCCGGTCAACAGCGGGGTGCTCCCCATCGGTGAACTCACTGCCTTTATCACCTATGTCATTCAAATCCTTATCAGCGTGATGATGTCAACGATGATGCTCATGATGGCACCGCGTGCCTTCGTTAGTGCCATCCGCATTATGGCCGTCTTGGAGACAACCCCTCAGGTGGCACCTCCACGTACCCCTGCTACGACATTGCCTCAGCCAGGATGCCTGACCTTTGACCATGTGACCTTTTCTTACCCCGGTGCCGAAGCTCCGGTTCTTGAAAATATCTCCTTTCATCTTGAACCCGGTGAGACCCTAGCGGTGATCGGTTCAACTGGTTCGGGCAAGTCATCGTTGGTCAATCTCATTCCACGACTCTTTGATGTCACATCTGGAACAATTCGTGTAGGTGGCGTTGACGTTCGCACCATTGGGGAGTCGTTGATGGCGAGCACGTTGGCGATTGTGCCTCAACAGGCCTATTTATTTTCAGGCACGATTGCATCAAACCTGCGGTTTGGGAATCCAGATGCAACGGATGCCCAACTCAATGAAGCGTTGACCATCGCCCAAGCACCTCATTTTGTTGACCATCTTGATACCCCAATCGCCCAAGGGGGTACGAATGTGTCTGGCGGGCAGCGCCAACGCCTCGCGATTGCCCGAGCGTTAGTCGCCCAGCCTGACATCTACCTCTTTGATGATGCCTTTAGTGCCCTTGACGCAACAACTGATGCCAACTTGCGAGAGGCGTTGGCCGTTCATGCAGCCAAGGCAACAAAGGTGATCGTAGCCCAACGTGTTGCCACAGTCAGTACCGCAGATCACATCCTTGTACTGGAACACGGGCGCATGGTCGGCTATGGCACCCATGATGAGCTCCTCGCGTCGTGTCAGAACTATCAAGAGATTGTGGCGAGCCAACAAGATGCGGAGGTAGGCGCATGAGTGAAGAACCTGACCAGGTGTTAAGCGAAGAAGAGCAAGCGGAGATTGCACGTACATCAACTCGCCTGACTGAACGTGGTCCGGGTATGGGGCAAAAGGTTGTAGAAAAACCTGCAGCATTCGGCCCATCGTTAAAGCGACTCTTGCACACGCTTGCGCCGCAGAGACGACGCTTAGTGCTGGTGATTGTATTGGCGATTATCAGTGTGTCGCTCAGTGTTGTTATTCCTAAATTGTTGGGTTCAGCAACGGATGTCTTTGTTGCGGGGAGTCAATCTCCTGATGGGATTAATCTTCGCATGTTGGGGTTTTATCTCATCCTTGCCGCAACGTGTGCCATATTGTCTTGGTTGAGTGGTACTGGACAAGGCTGGGTGCTGAGTACGGCAACTCATCAAGCGGTTCACGATCTTCGCCTTGACGTAAGTGAAAAACTTGAACGACTCCCACTGTCCTATTTCGATCAGCAGCCACGCGGGGAATTACTGAGTCGTATTACCAATGACATTGACAATATTTCTCAGAGTTTGCAGCAAACGTTACAACAGATTCTGACCTCATTACTCACCATTATTGGGGTGATGGGGATGATGTTGTTCGTGTCGCCATTACTCGCCATGATCAGTGTGCTTATCGTGCCCCTCTCTGGCATTGTCGCCATGCAGATTGGCAAGGTTTCCCAGCATCGGTTCGCGTTGATGTGGAAACATACAGGTGAGTTGAACTCGGTTGTTGAAGAATCAATCACCGGACACATGCTTGTTAAAGGGTTCGGTCGTGTCCCTGAACAACAAGCGGTGTTCGATGAAGCAAATAATGCACTTTTTAGGTCTAGTGCAAGTGCACAGTGGCTCAGTGGGATCATGCATCCTGTGATGTTCTTTATTGGTAACTTGAACTATGTCCTTATTGCCATTATTGGGGCGTATCGGGTGATTAATGGGCAATTGAATATTGGTGACGTTCAAGCCTTCTTTCATTACAGCCGCCAGTTCACCCAACCCATCACTCAGGTAGCATCAATGGCGAATGTGCTCCAAAGTGGGGTGGCCAGCGCCGAACGTATCTTCCAGATCCTTGACCAAGAAGAGATACGTCGCACGCCAAACTTGCCTGTACCACCTACGCGCGGACGGGTTGAGATGCGCCATGTGGACTTTGCCTACACACCAGACAAACCACTCATTACGGACTTAAATCTCACCGTTGAACCAGGTCAAACGGTTGCCATCGTGGGGCCGACCGGGGCAGGCAAAACTACGCTGGTGAACTTGCTGATGCGGTTTTATGAGATTAACGGGGGCAAGATTCTTGTTGATGGCGCAGATATTGCTGAGCTTTCTCGTGCGGAACACCGGCGTCGTATCGGCATGGTGCTCCAAGATGCGTGGATTTTCTCTGGCACCATTCGGGCAAATATTGCCTATGGGCGGTTGAACTCAAGTGAAGACGAAATTCGTACCGCCGCAAAAGCAGCGCTAGCCGACCGTTTTATTGCGACCTTGCCTGATGGGTATGACACGGTTATTGAAGATAACGGTGAAAACCTGAGTGCCGGCGAGCGGCAGCTCTTGACGATTGCGCGCGCGTTCTTGGCTCAACCATCGATGTTGATCCTTGACGAGGCAACCTCCAATGTGGATACACGCACTGAAGTGATGATCCAAGAGGCCATGAATCGGCTGCGTGCAGGGCGCACCAGCTTTGTGATTGCCCATCGCCTCTCCACCATCCGCAACGCCGATGTGATCGTGGTGATGGACAACGGTCACATTGTAGAAATTGGTGCGCACGACGAACTGATGGCCGCCAAAGGTCGCTACTACGAACTGAATCAATCCGCATACGGTAATGCGTAACGAGGTAGTGAGTTCTATGACGTGTATGGGTAACTTGAGTTACTCATAGTTCATCACAGCGTCCTATTCAGAACCAAGTTGGCTATGCTCCCAATTAGGAGTAGACGTACCTACTTCTAAATCGTTGATATTGGAATGCTAGGTTTCAATAATTTGAAACTGTAATTGGATTATCTGGGTTGTTATTATTAACAACTTAATAGCAACCCAGTATTAATGAATGGAATTATGCCATGAACTGGATTAGAAGTAGTATTGCAACAGCAGTACTTATCACGGGGATATTATTACGGTCAACGAGCCATGGGGAACTAATATCTTTTGTTCTCACTATTATAGCTTTTATGATTTCATTTATGCCTGACCGGTATTTCCCTGATTTAAATCAGTATCGTGAGAAGGCGAAGAGTAGTCAATAAGGCGTATTTTCTCGGTTAGGCCATGGTGTGCGTGATTTCTGCACTTGAATGGGCGTTGGTGGTAGTTGTAGACCGCGTTACGTACTTCACTTAGACTCTGGCCCATGACCTTTAATGCTGCGTTGTGGGAGCCGGTTCCTGGCTTCGAGTTCACTGACATTACGTATCACCGGGCCAAGGGCTTGGGATGTGTACGAGTGGCTTTTGACCGGCCCGAGGTGCGTAATGCCTTTCGCCCACACACCGTAGATGAGCTCTATGCGGCACTTGACCATGCCAGGTGTACCCCAGATGTCGGGGTGGTGTTGATTACGGGCAATGGGCCTAGCCCCAAAGATGGTGGATGGGCGTTTTGTTCCGGTGGTGACCAACGGGTTCGCGGTAAAGACGGTTACAAATACCAGTCCGGTGAAGCGGGAGCACCCGATGAAACAAGTGGGCGCACCACCGCGGCAATCGACGCGGCACGCGCCGGGCGCCTCCACATTCTTGAAGTCCAGCGCCTCATTCGAACGATGCCCAAGGTGGTCATCGCACTGGTTAATGGCTGGGCCGCTGGCGGTGGGCACAGCTTGCACGTGGTGTGTGACCTGACCATTGCGAGCCGTGAACACGCCAGATTCAAACAAACCGATGCCGATGTGGCTTCCTTTGATGCTGGGTACGGCAGTGCCTATCTCGCGCGCATGGTGGGCCAGAAATTTGCGCGCGAGATTTTCTTCCTCGGGGAAGCTATTGATGCGCAGACCATGTATGAAATGGGTGCGGTGAACCGAGTGGTTGCCCACGACGAGATTGAAACGGTGGCCCTCGATTGGGCGCGCACCATTTTGGGTAAATCACCCACGGCCATTCGGATGCTTAAATATGCGTTCAATTTGGCTGATGAAGGGATAGCCGGCCAACAACTCTTTGCAGGAGAAGCGACTCGCTTGGCCTATGGCACCCCAGAAGCGGCCGAGGGTCGGGATGCGTTCTTAGAAAAGCGTGAACCAGACTGGTCACCCTTCCCGTACCACTTTTAGTGGGCCGTGAGCTCTACAGGAATATTCGCCAACCCCGTAAACACCATCGTGGTGAGGTAGTTGGCGACTTGAGCTTTCGTAAAGGTCCTATTCGTGTCCCACCAGGTTCCCACTTGGGCAATACACCCGACAAGAGCCTGGGCAAAGAGGGGGGCGAGGGCAGGGTCACGACCGGACTGGGCTAAAAACAACGCGAGGGCTTGGGCGGCTTTATCGGCCACATCATCTAACAGGCCACCCAGCTCACCTTGATTCAGCGATGCTGGCGTATCACGTACCAGTACCTTAAAGCCAGCAGGATCTTCGTCGAGGTAATCCAAAAACGCAAGTGCACTCGCGTGCACCATCGCGCGGGGGCGACCGACGCCGTCCAGATTGGCAGTGATGCGCGTGAGAAGGGCATTCACCTCACGGTCCACCACCACCGCATAGATACCTTCTTTGCCACCAAAATGTTGGTAGACAACGGGTTTAGAGACATCTGCCCGGTGGGCGATTTCTTCAATAGTGGTCGCCTCATAGCCCACTTCAGCAAACACTTCCTTTGCCACGTGGATGAGTTGTGACCGGCGCTGGGTTGCACTCATTCGAACCATAGGCCTATGTCTAGTCCGTGAACGCTCCGTTCACAATGTCATCACGAGACGACCGCTAACATCGGTGCAATGGTGAAGATTGGGGCCACCCTCAAAAACGCGCGTATTACACAAGATAAAACGATTGCTGATGCCGCCGCAGAAACAAAAATTCGGCGCGACTACCTCCAAGCCCTAGAAGATGAACGGTTTGAGGTCATCGGTGGTGAGGCTTGGGTGCGTGGCTTTATTCGTGCCTATGGTCGTTGGCTTGGTCTTGACACGACGCTGTTGGTCAGTGCCTATGATGCGCAGTTCCACAAGAGCCATTCACCTACCGCTATCCCAGGAGCTCACCACGGTGAATTGCCGTTGCGTGAACGGATTCGTCAATTTATGCCCTTTGTGATTGGGGTGGCATTGGTGCTCATTGTGGTGGGGGTGTTTGTCACCCGAAACGCAGGGGGCCAAGACGAACAACGAGAAGCCATCGCACCTGCCCCTGTTGCTGAACCGTCTCAGTCAGTGCTTGCAGCCCAGCCTGGACAAGGGCAGTCTGGCATGCCAGAACCGAGCAATGGCCTTCCCGCCACCAATACTGGGATGAACGGCCAACCGCAGGGTGAGCCGATGCGAGCCCCGACACTGTTTATCAAGGCAACCCGTGATGTTCGTATCCGCGTTGAGCAAGGCACTCCGAGTCAACAGATCATGTTGAAAGCCAATGACAGCACCGAAGTAAGTGACCCTAACCAGGTGCACCTGTATGTATCTGATGGTGGTGGGGTGCAGATTCAGGTAAATGGGCAGCCACTCCCTACTATTGGTGGCGACCGTATGGGGGTTGATTTGATTTGTGAGAAGGGCAAGGTTGCCTGTGAAGCCCGTGACCGAAATGAATGAAGCGAAAGTGGCCATCCTGACGTTGGGGTGTGGCCGCAATGACGTTGATAGTGACAATGTGGCCGGGCTGTTAGCCCAGAGCGGCCATCGTCTTGTTGACGACCCTGACGATGCCAACTGCATTATCGTCAATACATGCACGTTCATCGGGGCCGCACGGGCAGAGAGTGTCGACACGATTCTCGACGCAACCGGAACCACAAAACCAGTCGTCGTGATGGGGTGTATGGCCGAACGGCACGGCGATGAATTAGCCAAAGAGATTCCCGAATTAGCCGGGGTTGTGGGCTTTAATGATTACGCTGCCTTACCTGAAGTGATTACTGATGCCGTCACGCTGGGCAAGTGGCGTGGTACCGCCAACCGAGGAGCCGCCGCCCAAGGCGGTGCCAGCTTGCCCGTGATTACGGCGCGTGGGGCGAAACCGGTGATCGGGGAGGCAAGCCGTGGTTTACCACTACTGGGCACGATGCCTGGCCCGACGGCCCCACCAACAGCAGCATTCCCGGTGCGCACCCAACCACGGGGGTCATGGGCCTATCTCAAAATTGCGGGCGGTTGTGACCGGATTTGTACCTTCTGTTCCATTCCGTCTTTTCGTGGGCGCTTTTCTTCACGCGGGCTGGCCGAGCTTGAAGCGGAAGCGAACTGGCTGGTGTCCAACGGGGTTGAAGAGCTGGTTTGCGTGAGTGAAAACACGACGAGTTGGGGCAAAGATCTGCCTGGTGGTCGTGAAAGCCAGCGTGAGTTGGTCGAGATGTTTGACCGTGTTGAGGGGTTACGTCGTGTGCGGTTGATGTATTTGCAGCCAGCCGAAATTCGTCCAGCCCTCCTTGAGGCAATGGCCGCAAGCCGAACGGTTGTGCCCTACTACGACTTGAGTATGCAACATGCCAGTGCTGACGTGCTCAAGGCCATGGCACGCATGGGTGGGCCTGACGAGTTCTTGAGCCTCTTATCGACTATCCGTGCAAACGAACCTGACGCGGTATTTCGTTCATCCTTTATTGTGGGATTTCCTGGCGAAACTGACCGAGATGTTGAGATTCTCTCTGACTTTGTCCAAGCCGCTGGGTTGGACTGGTCTGGCGTGTTTACCTACAGCCCCGAAGAAGGCACCACAGCAGCCACGCTGCCCAATCAGGTACCCACCGAAGTGGCCGAAGAACGCCGCGATCATCTGATGGGGATTCTTGAACGCGTCATGGAAGAACGGGCGCAGCGGTTTGTTGGCCAAACCCTTGATGTCCTCATTGAGGAGTACGATGAGGACACGGGCGAGGCTATCGGGCGTAGCTACCGTGAGAGTCCAGAAAGTGACGGGGAGATTCGTATCCGCAATGCCGATACCCCCACCGGTCGCAGCATACCGGTACGTATTCGTGAGACAGATGGGGTTGACCTCATCGGAGAGGTATCCGCATGAATATTGCCAATATGATGACCATCGCCCGAGTGGTGATGGTGCCCATCATCGCGTGGCTCGTATACATGGCCACGACTACTGGATCGGCCACTTACACATGGCTCGCACTCATCACGTTTGTATTGGCGGCAATCACTGACTGGGCTGATGGCTACTTTGCGCGCAAATATGATCAGGTTACCGAGTTCGGGGCGCTGTGGGATCCCATAGCTGATAAGGGGCTGGTCCTCGGCACACTGGCCGTCCTTGCCTGGTTTGGGCAGATGGCCTGGTGGGTGGTCCTACTCTTTGCGGTACGCGAAATCGGTATGACGCTCTGGCGCATGTGGATCGTGAAAACCGGCGGCAAGGTAGTCAGTGCGCGCCCCTGGGGCAAGTGGAAAACGGCTACCCAATTGGTGGGTATCAGTTTGATGCTGACGCCGATCTTGCCAATCTACTGGGGCCAGTGGCTCGTCTATGTGGCATTAGCCTTAACCTATGTGTCTGCCGGTGACCTTCTGGTGTCCTATTACAAACCAATGTCTTCTTAGGCCAGCCCCATCTATTGGGGTGTTGGTGGTGTGATGAACAACGGGCTTGCAGTCGATGGAAGCCGGATGTGATACCGCGTCGTTGCGTTGCATTGTTGCGTCCGCGTGGTTCTTTTCGTGGAGGCCACAGGCGTGAGCGTGTAAACCGGAGGCCATGCGCGCACAGATCATTGCTATCGGTTCAGAATTATTACTTGGCGATCATGTTGATACGAACTCAGCCTGGTTGAGCCAACGGCTCAATGAATTAGGGATCAATGTGCACCGCCATGTGACAGTGGGTGACAATATTGAGCGCATGACAGCCGCCCTCGCTGAAGCTGATAGCGACGCTGACGTGGTGATTTGTACGGGTGGATTAGGGCCAACCCAAGATGACCTGACACGCGAAGCCCTCGCGGCACTCTGTGATAAGCCGTTAGTTGTTGACGACGATGCCCTGGCCAGTATTCGTGCCTATTTTGTGGATCGCGGATACGACATGCCAGACTCCAATATCCGCCAGGCCATGCGCTTTGAAGGGGCTTGGCATATCGGGCGTGTAGGAACCGCACCTGCGATTGCAACGATCGGACCAAACGGTGCCTTCATCGCCTGTTTACCTGGGGTACCAGCCGAAATGAAAGCTATTTTTCTTGAGGGTGTGGTACCAGCCTTGCGTGAGCGCGGGGCTGGGAACGTAACCACGGTGAGTCGCGTCGTGCGCGTGGGTGGGGTTGGTGAAGCACGAGTAGGGGAGATGCTTGCAGACCTCAACACTCGCCTAGATGCCGACGGGCTCGTAACGATGGCATTTTTAGCCAGTGCCGCAGAAATCAAGGTTCGGCTGACCGCACAAGCTGATTCACGCGAAGAAGCCGAAGAACGTATCGCACCCGTACTTGAAGAAACAGTGACCATTCTTGGTGACCACGTTGTCGGATTAGATGATGAACGTGTGGAGTTCGGGATTGCCCGACGGGCACGGGCACAAGGTAAAACGATCGCCTTGGCCGAATCGATTACGGGTGGCGGAGTTGGTGCTCGGTTGATCGAAGTGCCAGGCGCGACCGACTTTTTTGCCGGTGGGGTTATGGTCTATCAAACGGCGATGAAAACGGCACTGGCCGGCGTGGATGCTCGGCTTGTGGACGCTTTTGGGCCGGCAAGTGCTGAAAGTGCTGAAGCCCTTGCCATCGGGATTCGTGACCGGACCCGTGCCGACATGGGTGTTGCCGTCGTCGGGGTAGCCGGACCAACAACCCAAGGTGATCTTCCAATCGGGCGGGTGTACATTGCCATTGCCGAAGGGGAGAGCGTGCAGGTGCACGAACGTAATTGTCCGCCCTATGACCGAGTGGGTATTCAACACTTTGCGGTGACGTACACCTTGAACACGATCTTTGATGCCCTCGGCGTACACTAACGGCGTGACGGAGACCCCCACCCCCGCGATACAACTACGTACCCTCGAACGGACGCTTGAAAAAGCCCTCCACGAATTACGGGCAATGTGTTCCAGTACCGAGCTTGCGATGGGAGACGCTGACCAAACAATGGGCGACCGTTGGGCTGCCTTGCACCGTTTGCAAGAACAATCCGTGGTTATTCTCTCTCGTGTGGTGCCCCTCGTTGAGCGGGTGCCCATGAGCTATCGTGGGTACCCGGCGTACCGTGAATGTTTGCGCCTGAGTGTGCAACTCAAACGAGAAGCCCTTGCCGCTCAACGGTTACACCGTGACCATGCCCAACAAATGGGGTTGGGGTAGGAGACAACGTTCACTGGTCTTGACTTTAGAGGAAGCCTGTCTCAGCAGCACCACGGTTGTTCGTTAGCATTCAGAGGTCCTTCCGCAGGAATAACGTGTGGGATATCGTTTCCCTGGACTGATGCAGGCGGGGAGATAGGCTGAGGATACTGATTTGGTTATCCACAGATTTGAATATCTTTACACAATCGAACAATTGTTCTGTTATGCTATGGATCAATTGAAGTCGTTCCCATCGTTAGGCAAAGGACGCCCATGGCTAAAGCAACCTCATCCCAGCCCCTTCCTACCACCCCAGAGGCCCGTGCAAAGTCACTCGATTTAGCGCTGGCCAAGATTGAAAAGAACTTTGGTAAGGGCGCGATTATGCGTCTGGGTGATGAGCAAGTTCGGCCCATTGACACGATCAGTACCGGTGCGATCAACCTGGACGTTGCACTCGGTATTGGCGGTTTGCCACGTGGTCGTGTCGTTGAAATCTATGGGCCGGAATCCTCAGGTAAAACAACCATTGCCTTACACACCATTGCTGAAGCCCAACGTGCCGGGGGGATTGCCGCTTTTATTGATGCAGAACACGCCTTAGATCCCGTGTACGCCAAAGCGCTCGGCGTTGATGTTGATGCCCTCCTGGTCTCTCAACCAGATACGGGTGAACAGGCCCTAGAGATTACGGATGCCCTTGTCCAAAGTGGGGCCATTGACATTATCGTGATTGACTCAGTCGCTGCCCTCGTACCCCGCGCCGAGATTGAAGGCGATATGGGTGATAGCCATGTTGGTCTTCAAGCTCGGTTGATGAGCCAAGCTCTCCGCAAGTTGGCTGGGCATTTGAACAAGTCAAAGACCTGTTGCATTTTCATTAACCAGCTGCGCGAAAAGGTGGGGGTCATGTTTGGGAGCCCCGAAACAACCTCGGGTGGTCGCGCACTCAAGTTTTACTCCAGTGTGCGTATGGATATTCGTCGTATCGAGACCATTAAGGCCGGTACCGACTCAGTCGGTAACAAGGTGCGTGTCAAAGTTGTCAAGAACAAGCTGGCTCCACCCTTCCGTCAGGTTGAATTCGACATCATGTTCGGTGAAGGCATCTCCAAAGAAGGCAGCCTCCTTGATATGGGTGTTGATGTTGGTATCGTGCGTAAATCTGGGTCTTGGTACACGTATGAAGGTGATCAACTCGGGCAAGGCAAAGAAAATGCGCGTGCGTATTTGAAAGAGCATACGGATGTTGCTGAAGAAATTGCCGACAAGATCAACCGTGAAATGAAGATTGGCAAATATGCCGACATTGTCGAAGAAGAGGATGACACCATCAACGGTGCCCTTGCTGACACTGACCTGGACCTTGACGACTTAGACGACCTTGATCTCGAGGACCTCTAAGGTCAATGGTGATGCCTGAGCAGGCAAGCCTTGATAGTCTCCGCGCCCTGATGGCCCAGGCAGCGGAGGGAGCCAAGGGCGGCACACCACCACAAAAGGCAACTACACCTAGCGAAGAACAGGCCAGAAAGTGGGTAGTTGCAGCAACTAGTCGGCGGCCACTCAGCGAACGAGAAACAGAAGACAAGCTCACAGCCTGGCTAGAAAAACGTGAGCGCGATACCACGATTGTTCCGAGTGTTATGGCATGGGCACGATCCCAAGGACTAGTTGATGACCAGGCATTTGCCAAGGTGTGGGTAGCAAATCGTGGGGTTAAACGCGGTTATGGACGCAAACGCTTGACCCAAGAACTCCGTAAACGCCAGATCGCACCACACCATATTGATGCCGCCCTTACCCAGCTGGATGAAGTAGATGAATACGCTCAGGCGCGCGAATTGGCTGGGGAACGGTTTATGCGCTATCCAGCGAGTGAAGACCCCCGCCGTGTTGCCATGAAGCTCGTGAACTTTCTTATGCGGAGAGGATTTGACGCATCAATCGCCCACCAAGCAGCGATCAGTGTGACACGGGCTGATGAACACTGGGATTAGCTACGGACTGGACGGTCATTTACGGGCACGACCTCGGTGTAGTCCCCAAATGATGCAGGCGCCCATCAGGCGTGGAACAATCGCCGTTTACATCTTTGCTTGCCCACGAACCGTGGCGTAACGACACGAACCTGACACCATAGAACCATGGCTAATCGCACCTACTTCATTAAAACCTTCGGCTGCCAGATGAACGAGCATGACTCAGAGCGTGCCGCCGGGGTCTTACGCACGATGGGATACACCCCTGCCCCTGACCCTGAGAGTGCCGGTCTCGTGCTGTTCAATACGTGTGCCATCCGTGAGAATGCTGATAATAAGTTGTACGGCCAGCTCAGTGGGTTGAAGCCACTGAAACTCGCAGACCCATCAAAGAAAATTGTGGTGGGCGGGTGCTTAGCCCAAAAAGATCAACAGCTG
The DNA here is from genome assembly GCF_036336025.1 of Stomatohabitans albus. Lineage (NCBI taxonomy): Bacteria > Bacillati > Actinomycetota > Nitriliruptoria > Stomatohabitantales > Stomatohabitantaceae > Stomatohabitans > Stomatohabitans albus. The sequence continues at coordinate 65,573 of NZ_JAYKKE010000004.1, read as the reverse complement.
ATGGCCAAAAAGGCTCCCTATATTGATGTGGTGTACGGCACGCACAATATGGGCCGCCTACCCGACCTATTGGCAAAGGCGGACAGCCAATCCTTCCCCGTCATTGAGATTCTTGAACACACAGAAATGTTCCCGTCGGCCCTTCCGGCTGCCCGTGATGTTGCCCACCACGCCTGGGTATCTATTTCCATTGGCTGTGACAATAAGTGCACCTTTTGTATCGTGCCTAGCTTGCGTGGCCCCGAGAAGAGTCGCCGTATCGGTGATATTGCCGAAGAGGTCCGCATGTTGGCTGCTGATGGGGTGATGGAGATTACCCTTCTCGGCCAGAATGTGAACTCTTATGGGCGTGATTTGGTACGTGCTGGAGACGTACCCGATGCCTTTGCCGAGGGGAAACGGAACCGCACCCTCTTTGCCGAACTGCTGCATGTCGTCGGTGAGATTGACGGGATTAAACGCATTCGCTTTACCAGCCCTCATCCCAAAGACTTCACCATCGATGTGCTCGAAGCAATGCGCGATATTCCTGCTGTGTGCGAACAGCTTCATATGCCATTGCAGAGTGGTTCTGACCGCATCTTGCGAGCCATGCGCCGCTCTTACCGTTCAGCACGGTTCTTAAACCTGGTTGCCCAAGCACGTGAGATCGTGCCTGATGTGGCTATCAGTACAGACATTATCGTGGGCTTCCCCGGTGAAACTGAAGAAGATTTTGAAGACACGATGCGCGTAACGGAACAAGCTGCATTTGATTCGGCCTTCACCTTCAAATACTCCAAACGCCCCGGCACAGTCGCCGCAGACCTTGAAGAACAAGTTGATCAAGCCGTGATGGACGAACGGTTCCCTCGCCTAAGTGCGCTCACCAAACGCCTCAGCGAAGAAAGTCATGCCCGTCAATTGGGCAAAATCCAAGAGGTACTCATTGAGGGTCCATCCAAAACTGATGCCACAATGATGAGCGGACGTACTCGCCATAACCGGCTTGTCCACCTGCCCGCAGGCCCTGGTATCGTGCCCGGTACGTTCCATGATGTGCGCATTACCCGAACAGCAGATCACTACCTCATAGGTGACGTTCCCGCCCTCGTATCCTAGACACCTGTCTGCAGTGGCCGTCTACGACACCACGAACCGGCTTGTCACCCTCCTTGGGCCAACTGGCTCAGGCAAGTCGGCCATTGCAATGGCTGTAGCGCACGAAACGGGTGCCCATATCGTTGCCATCGATGCCTTCACCGTGTATCGGGGCATGGATATTGGCACGGCAAAACCAACGCGAGAAGACCAAGCACGCGTGCCACACCACTGTCTTGACCTGCTTGACCCATCTGAAGATGGCACCGTGGCCTGGTTTCAGGGTGAATGTCGAGCTACCATCACTCGCCTCCTTGCTGCTGGTGAACGGGTTCTGTGTGTGGGTGGCAGCGGCTTGTATGCCCGTGCCGTACTTGATGTGATGCACTTTCCACCCACGGATCCCGCTGTTCGGGCACGAATTAGCCGGAGGGTCAGCCAAGACCCACGAGGTGGGCATGCTGAACTGCATGCAAAGGATCCGGCAGCAGCGGCCAAAATTGAACCCGATAATGCGCGGCGTACGACCAGAGCGTTAGAAGTGATTGAGCTCACAGGAAGGCCCTTTAGCGCATTTGCCACCGACTGGGATAGCTATCAAACGGTATTCCCTGGCATGCAATGCTTTGGGTTACACCGTGACCGTGAAGAACTACGGGAGCGGATTGCCGAGCGAACCGACATGATGCTTGCCGCAGGGTGGCTAGATGAATGCACCCGCCTCTTGGAGGCTGATTTGAGTAGAACAGCAGCTCAAGCACATGGCTATAAAGAAATGATGGCTGCAATTCGTGGGGAATGGTCCCTTGGGGAGGCCAAAACCCAAACAATCAACCGAACCCGTCAATATGCCGCACGGCAACAACGCTGGTTTGCAAAGGACCCCCGTATTACATGGGGGAGTGGCCAAGACCTCACCGAACAACTGATTACCGCATTCACCAACCCACCATCCCTATACGATAAAGGACCATAATGGCACCGTTGCACTTCATCAAAGCTCACGGCTGTGGCAACGACTTTGTGTTGCTTCCCGATACCGATGACCAGTTGACCCTCACCGAAGACCTCACCAAGGCAATGTGTGATCGGCACGTTGGGATTGGAGCTGACGGGGTGATCCGTATCGGCGCACCGACGACTGAAACGGGTGCGGTCTTTATGGATTATCGCAATGCTGATGGGTCAATTGCTGAAATGTGTGGCAACGGGGTGCGTACCGTTGCGATGTGGTATGCCCAAGCACATCCTGATGCCACAACCGTCAACGTCGATACTCGCGCAGGCATGAAGCACGTCACGATTCACCGTGATGAAACGGGTGCCTTTTCAGCGGCCACGGTCAACATGGGTATCCCCGAACTCTTTAGCCGCAACCACAAGATCGCGATGCCAGATGGCGCCATTATTCCACTCACGACCCTTTCAATGGGAAACCCCCATGCGGTAGTTGTGATGGGGCGCGTTGGTGCTGACTGTGTCCTGGACTACCCCTTGAACCGTATTGGACCATTTATCGAACATCACCCTGACTTTCCAGACGGTACCAATGTCGAAGTCATCGCTTCCACAACCTCCACGACCGTCGTGGGGCGTATTCATGAACGCGGGGTTGGTGAAACCCTCGCTAGTGGTACTGGGTCGTCGGCTATGGCGGTTGCTGCTATCGCCCACGGCCTCACCGAACGGGCGGTAACGGTGTATTTGCCAGGTGGACAGATTCATATCGACTGGCCCAAGGACAATGCTCCACTCATGATGACCGGGCCGGCCGTTTCAGTATTCTCTGGCACCTGGTAAGTAGGTCGGCCAGCCGTTCTGGAGCTGGTTCATACGCCATTGAATTGGGCTTGTATAAATTGCAACGTTCTTGCAACATTCCCTAGGGTGAGAAAGCCAATACCGCTAAGCCTCATCCCTAAGGAGCGTTATGCCAATCCCTTGCATGCACCGTACTGGCCTTGTCGGCCTGGCTATATCCCTAAGTTTGGCCGCCTGTGCCGCAAACCCGCCAGTACCCAGTGAGGGCAGTTCAAGTGCCACACCATCAGTTTCAACCGCAGATTCCCCATCAGATGCGCCGAGTACCACCGGCTCTGGTGCAGTGGCCGATGGCTACCCTGTCACCATAGAAAACTGTGGCATCAGTATGACCTATGAGCAATCCCCAGAACGAGCGGTGTCGCTGAACCAAGGGTCCACAGAAGTCATGCTGTCTTTGGAGCTCCAAGACAAGATGGTTGGCACCGCCTACTGGGATGACCTTCAGGTGAGTCCACGGTTTGCTGAGGCCTATAACAACATTCCCATCATCAACGAAAAGTGGCCGAACCTCGAACAGTTTCTTGCAGCTCGACCAGACTTTGCCTATGCCTCATACGGCGGTGTCTTTAGCGACAAGTTCACCAAGGCACGTGAAGACCTGCTGGCTGACGGCATCCGGACGTACGTCACCGAGGATGACTGTGAACAGGGGACAATAACAACATGGGAAGATATTTGGCGGCAACTCGACGAAATTGCTGCAATCTTTGGGGTGCCCGAGCGTGCCACCGCACTACGAACCACCCAGAAACAAAAGCTTGATGAACTCCGTGCCCAAAACGTAGGCAATGGCGCAACGGCGGTGTGGTGGGATAACGAGACGGATAAGCCATTCCTTGGTGGTGGTACTGGCGGTCCACAACTAATTCTGGATGCGGTTGGGCTTACCAACGCGTTTGCTGACCAACAGAAAAACTGGTTTAACGGGAGCTGGGAAGATGTCATTGCCGCAGATCCAGATTGGATTGTGCTCATTGATGCAACCTGGGGTCCAGCTGACCAGAAGAAAGAATATCTGAAGAACGATCCTGCACTTAATAGGTTGCGGGCTGTACAAGAGGAGAAGTACCTCGTTATTCCCTATAGCGAAACAACTCCTGGCGTCACAATGGTTGATGGTGCTCAACGCCTTGCAGCGCAACTCGAATCGGCTTCGTAACGCCATAACGCGCAATGACGGTACACCGACTTGGCCACAAACAACCGCTTGGTCGGGCTAGTTGCATCTGAGAATGATTTGACGTATCCCCACTTAGATGGCTAGGCTCGTTCGACGAACTGGTGTTACGGGAATCTGGTGCAAATCCAGAACTGACGCGCAGCGGTAACGCTTTTGTTTCATCACACGCCACTGACTTCGGTTGGGAAGGCGATGGAAACGGGAAGGCCAAGTCCGAAGACCGACCAGGTTCGACCGTCCGCCGTGTTCCGCGTTATGGACACGTGTTCTAAGGAAAACTTCTATCGCAACACCAATTAAATCTGCCCGCGACGCTGCGCTTGCCCATGCTGCCGTCGTTGTGGTCGCACTTGCGCACACTGATGCGCTCGACCTTGTGGAGCTGTACAAGGTCGTCCAACCCTATGGTTTGCGTGTTGCGGCCTTGCAAAGTGGACGGCCTACATTGGTCAGTGTGCTCGATGAACTCGTTGTGGCCAATCCTGTTCGCCCCATTCACCTCATTGGGTACACCCGAACAGGGAGTGGGCCTGCCCGTTCATGGTTGAAGCGGGTTGCCGGACATTGGCTGCGAAGCCATCCTGATACCCCGGTCTATGTAAGCACCGAGTTGGTGCATGACTGTGATGCCCAACAGATCGCTCTCGCCCGGCGTGCCAAGGTACGGCCAGTTACCGGTGCAGAGGCTGGGCTAGAAAACCCAACATGGGAAGAACCACCGCCCCATAAAGCCCATCTTCTCATTTGCCAAGGTCCACGGTGTCTCGCCAAGGGAGCACGTGAGGTTGCTGACCATTTGTATAGCCACCTTAACGATGCGGGTATCGCCGAAGATTGTTTGATCGCGCTGACCGGCTGCCTGTACCCGTGCAATCACGCACCTGTCGTATGTGTTCAGCCGTACCAGACATGGATGCGTGGAGACCCAGATGATCTCGATAGCACGGCATCCAAAGTAAAAACAATTATTTCCAATAACATCCAATATCATAACGATAAAGAAAGGTCATACCATGACTAAACGTTGGGCATTAGCCACACTTCCATTTGCTGTACTCCTGGCAGCATGCAGTTCAAATGCGGCACCTTCTGGGAGTGAATCTGCAAGTGCAGCTCCGACCACCGAAGCGAGTGCATCTGCATCAGCCGATATGAGTGAAACGGCTGAAGCAAGTGAGTCATCAGCGACAACTGCGGCGGCTTATCCAGTCACGATTGAAAACTGCGGTCTGAGCATTACATACGAGAAGGCTCCTGAACGGGCTATCACGATGAACCAAGGTGCCACCGAAGTGATGCTGGCATTGGGCTTAGAAAAGCAGATGGCAGGCACGGCCTACCTTGACGACACCGCTATTTCCGATCGCTTCAAGGCCGCCTATGATCAGGTTCCTGTTATCGCTGAAAAGTATCCGACATTTGAACAGTTCTTAGCAGCAAAACCAGACTTCGCGTACGCCTCCTACCAGTCAGCTTTTAGTGAGAAAAATAACAAAGAACGTCCAGCCTTAAAGGACGATGGCATCAATACCTATGTCAGTGATTTTGGCTGCGATCAAGATAAGGACCAACCTGCCAGTTGGGAACGGGTCAACGACCAAATCATGGATATTGCCAAGATTTTTGGCCAGAACGAAAAGGGTGAAATGCTGGTGAAGGATATGACCGCCACCCTTGATAAGGTCAAGGATAATAAGGCTGGAAAGGGTGCCAAAGTCGTGTGGTGGGACAGCGGAAAGACCGATGCTCCCTTCGTTGCCGGTGGTACTGGTGGTCCACAATTACTGATGGATGCCGTGGGCCTCGAAAATGCCTTCAAGAGCGAACAATCCAACTGGTTTAATGGCACTTGGGAAAACTTTGTTGCCGCAGATCCCGACTGGATCGTGCTCGCAGACGCAAGCTGGGATACTGCACAAAGCAAGATCGAACACGCCAAAGCGGATCCGGTGTTGAAAGAACTCCGTGCCGTTAAAGAAGATAAGTTTGTAACGCTTCCCTTCAGCCAGACCACGCCGGGTGTCACCCTTGTTGATGGCGTTGAAAGCCTTGACAAGCAACTGAGCGAATCGAAGTAACCATGAAACGGCTGGTGGTTATCGCCGGCCTAATCGCGGCCCTTATCGTTAGTGCCATCTTGGCACTAGGGGTAGGGTCGGTAAGCCTCCCCACCCATGAGGTGATCACGGTTATTGCGGGTCACCTCGGGTTGAATGCTGGTGCACCAAGCGACCAGCTGTATGAACAGATTGTGTGGGAACTGAGAGCCCCACGCATTGTGGCTGCCCTCGCGGTTGGGTCCATTTTGGCCGTCGCAGGTGCCGGTTTGCAGCGGGTCACCCGCAATATTCTGGCTGATCCATACCTGCTCGGTATTTCCTCAGGCGCTAGTGTGGGCGCAGTTACGGTTATTGTCTTTGGGGTCGGGCAAGGGGCCGGACCAATGAAAATCGTGATGTTTGTCGCGGCACTACTTGGAGGCCTTGGTGCCTTGGGCATGGTCATGCTCTTAGTAGGTGGCCGGCTTATGGAAGCCTCTGGAACGCGCACAATCTTGGCTGGTGTGGTTGTCGGGCAGCTCTGTGCGGCCTATGTATCGCTCGCCATCATGGTGTTTGCAACCAAAGATGCAGCCGTTGCGGTATTGAACTGGACGATGGGATCGTTCGCCGGGGTGCGCTGGGGTGACGCGGTGATCACCATCGGTGTAGGGATCATCTCTGCTATTGCCGGTATATGGCTGATCAAGCCTTTGGACGCCATGGCACTAGGCGATACCTCTGCAGCATCACTGGGCATCAATGTTGAGCGGACCCGTTCGGTTGTGCTTATTGGCTCGGCCCTTGTGGCCTCAGTGACGGTGGCAACGGTTGGTCCCATCGGCTTTATTGGGCTGATTATCCCCCATATCGTGCGTATGATCTTTGGCGGGCAATATGCTGCCATCATGGTACTCAGCCCACTTTTAGGTGCCCTTTTTATGCTGTGGTCTGATACCGCGTCACGAGCGCTGGTACCCAGTAGGGAGATTCCAGTCGGTGTAGTCACCGCAGTGGTTGGCGCACCCTTATTGGCATGGTTGATATGGCGGAGAGGCGGGCGACCCTGATGGCAGGTGTATTTACACTCAGACCTAAACCGTACGATGTTTCCCAACCAATCGAGAGCTGGCATGCCGAAGGCATCCATGTGACCATTGGCTCAACCCGCATCTTGACCGATGTTTCTGTTGATGTGCCAGTAGGCAAAATCACTGGCTTACTTGGCCCCAACGGAGCCGGGAAAACAACGTTGCTGCGTGCAATGTGTGGCACTTTGATGCCTACAAAAGGCAAGGTTCGCCTGAATGGACGTAACATTCATCGCATCGGGCCTAAGGATCGGGCCAAAGTCATTGCGTATGTTGAACAACATCAGCATGCCGATGTGGACTTGACGGTGCGTCAGGTGGTTGCGCTTGGGCGTATTCCTCACTCAAACCAATGGACAACCAAAGGCGAAGAAACCTCGGCCATTATTGATAAGAGTTTGCAAACGGTGAAACTCGCCCACCTCGCTGATCGCACATGGAACGGCTTGTCTGGTGGGGAACGACAGCGGGTGCATCTGGCAAGGGCCCTTGCCCAGGAACCGCAGATTCTCGGCCTTGACGAGCCAACCAATCACTTAGACCTTAACAATCAGATTTCGTTTTTGAATCTTATTCGAGACCTTGGGTTGACCACGATTATTGTGATCCACGACCTTGATATGGCGGCCGCGTACTGTGATGAGGTCGTTATCCTCGACCAAGGGCTGCGTATTGACGGCGGAACCACACGCTCAACCCTGACCTCGCAGCATATGGCCGATGTGTTCCGTGTGGAGGCAAATACACAAGAAGATGACCGGCTTCGTGTGCTTTGGAGTGGCACGACCGATTGACAGCGGATCGTATTGATGCGCTGTTCATAACTGAATCTGGCCCGGGACTGATGCGTGCAGGCCATTGCGAACGCGGTGAGGGTGCAATTGGTAGTGCCAGTGTGATCCTTGCCCCCTTCAGTCGGACCTCCCTATACTTGGTGATGTACTGAAAGTCCCGGAAAGGATGTTGTGTGAGTGATCTTTCTTCCTTGCGTGCCCAAGAAGTAGAAGAACTCCGCCGCGAGGTAGAAGAAGGTCGCTTAGAGCTGCGCCGTGCCGAACGCCGTCGGTTGCTGGCCGAGCGTATCGGTGATGACGCACCACGAGAAGGTGTTGCGATCTTCCGGAAGGTTGACGAGGCAATCCTTGTGGCCCTCCATGCACCCGGGGAAACCAGTGCAATGGTGGATGCCAGCCTGGACGAACTTGAGTTGTTGCTCAATACCGCAGGTGGGGAAAGCGTTGGCCGCGTAATCCAACGCCGTGAACGCCCCGATGTCGCAACCTTCATCGGGCGCGGGAAAGTGTCTGAGCTTCGTGATCTTGTCAAAGCTGAAGGCGCCGACGCGGTGGTCTTTGACCAAGATTTATCACCGGCCCAACAGCGCAACCTTGAAGAGCGCCTCGGCGTGAAGGTTTTGGACCGGACCATTGTTATTTTGGATATCTTTGCCCAGCACGCATCCAGTCAAGAAGGTGCCGCTCAAGTCGAGCTTGCCCAGTTGCAGTATTTACTGCCGCGGCTGCGTGGTTGGGGTGATGCATTGAGCCGTCAGGCCGGTGGGATAGGTACCCGCGGTCCTGGAGAAAGTCAGCTTGAAGTTGACCGGCGTAAATTGAATCGGCGTATCACCAAATTGAAGCGAGATTTAAAGGACGCTGAGCGTATTCGTCGAGTTAAGTCAAAACAGCGGCGAGAGAACCGTATCCCATCGGTTGCCTTAGTTGGTTACACGAATGCCGGTAAGTCAACGCTTATGAACGCGATGACCGGAGCTGACGTCCTGGTCGCCGATCAGCTCTTTGCTACCTTGGATACGACAGCACGCCAGTTACATCTCCCTGACGGTCGTACACCGGTGTTGACCGACACGGTTGGCTTTGTGCGCAAGCTTCCAACCCCATTAGTGGAGGCATTTAAGAGCACGCTCGAGGACACGATTACGGGTGATTTGTTACTCCATGTTGTCGATGCCAGTCACCCCGAGGCTGAAGCCCACATGATCGCCGTGGATGATGTGCTTGAAGAGATCGGGGCCGATCAACAACCCCGTGTCCTTGTGTTGAATAAGGCAGATCGTGCTGAGGCAGACGAACTCGAACGGTTACGTCGTGAAGCGGTTGCACGCGGTCACCAAGTGCGGGTGGTCAGTGCAATTACCGGTGAAGGTATTGATGAACTGATCAACCTCATTGCTAATAATTTACCGCCCTATCGTCGCGTTATTCGTGCCCTCGTACCTTACGATCAGGCGCAGCTGGTCGCGCTTGCACACCAGGAAGGGGAAGTGCTGGAACGTGATGATCGCGAAGATGGTACGTGGCTGATCGCCAACGTTCCGCGGTCCGTTGGCCATCAATTACGGCCATATCTCGAGATATGGCCGTGGGCAGACGACGATAGCCCAGATGCCTGACCCGAGGGTGTGAAACGCCTCGCTATACCTTTCGTAAGACAGCTACGACTTTGCCCATGATCGCTGCACTCACCTGCTCAGGAGTTAAGGGAATGGGTTCGTAGTACTCGTTTGCGGGGTCGAGAAATACATCTCCTGCCCGAGTTCGACGGAAGTACTTGACCGTTGCCCCATCCTCAATGAGTGCAGCACACATCTCGCCTTGTTCAACTTGTTGCTGCTGGCGAACGATGACCGTGTCACCAGGTAAGACACCGGCTTCGATCATGGATTCGCCGCGCACGGTGAGAGCAAAAAGGGTGCCATCACCGACAATGGATTCGGGGAGGGAAATATATTCATCAATATGTTCCTCGGCCAAGATTGGGGCACCGGCGGCAATCGCACCAACTAACGGAATTGGTACGGATGTGCCTGTCAGCGTTGGGTTCACGATGCCAAGGTGATCATAGGCCTTGGGTAAGAGTTCCATCGCACGGGGGAGTGATGCATTTCGATTTAAGTACCCCATCTCTTCAAGGGTGCGCAATTGACTATGCACGCTTGAGGGGCTACTTAACCCCACACGTTCACATATTTCGCGCACGGTGGGTGGAAACCCGTGGGTAGACACAAACTGCCCGATGCACTCCATGATGCGCTGCTGCCGAGGAGTGAGGAGGTCGGGCATGTGGTCTGTGGGGTTTGGTTGAGGGGACATAGGAATCCTTGAGCCGTGTTGTGCAAACGATAAATAGCTTGGAAACAGTATAAATAGAACAATTTAAGAAAATATTGGTTTATTTTCTGCAATCGTACACCTGTTCTTTTATAGTGAGTCTAGTGAACAACAGTTCGATTGCACAGTCAAGTATTCCCCGCGACAGGAGGTCGAAAACCATGGCTGATCATGCTCCATTGCCCATCTTCCCTGCCCCCGTTCAAGCCGAGAGTGCACGGAGTCAGCGTCACCGGGCTGGTATCCATCGGGCATCAGGCGCGGTGCCTCGCCTCATCGCAGGGATATGTGCCGGCGTACTTGTTGTCAGTGCGCTGTGGTATCTCTTGCAACTCCGTCAGCCCTCGAGTGCCCTTGTCATTAGGCAATCATCCCCAGTGGCCGCCGTGTCCCACGCTGGCCCGCCACAAGGGGTTGTGCTCGTCACCGTATCTCGGGGTGACACCCTATGGGCAGTGAGTGCACTCCATCGTCCTGATGGGATAGACCAGGGGCAGTGGGTCCGCGAGGTTGTGCGCTATAACGACATGCCCTCCGACGCTATTTTTGCTGGTCAAGTGATCGCTATACCCAAGTACAAATGAGGTAGCTGGCACCACACCGCTTACGGCTGTACGTCGTTTGTTTGGAGGTGCTGCTCAGGTGTCAGTTCAGCAAGGGCACGTTGAAAGTCTTGGGTGGAGGTGAACTTTTGGTACACGCTGGCAAATCGAAGCCACGCAACAGGACTGATTTCTCGCAGCGCTTCCAGGACATAGTCACCAATTTCAGCGCTAGTCACACTCTGGCGGTGCGCACTACGAACTTTTGCAACAACCTTGCCCGTGGCCATACGAAGGTGGTCATCATCAAGTTCAAGTTCTGTACATGCTTTGGCCATACCGGACCGAATCTGTTCGGGGTCAAACGCCTGGGTCGTGCCATTGCGTTTATGGACGATCAAGTTCGCATATTCCACACGTTCGCTCGTGGTGAAGCGTTGCCCGCAACCGTCACAGGCACGGCGGCGGCGAATGGCCGTGTCGTTGGCATGGGTTCGAGAATCGATTACCCGATTGGACGGGCCATTGCAATACGGGCAGCGCATGTATGCACCCTTTCTCCACGTGTTTTGTCGGTTCTCCACAGGTTTTTATCGCTCATCAACAGCTTATCCACAGGTTGTGCAAAGAACGTGCAGTTTTCCTGTTGTCGTAGCGATTATTGGCCAGTTTTATCCACAAGAAAAAATTTTCCTGTCCCTACGGTACAACGGGTAAGACCTTGATAACGCGAACGTCAACCACAACATATAGTGGTTGTGAGTAATTATCGCCCAATATGTGGTGTAGCGACGCAAAAGTTATGAAGTAACGTATTGATTCCCCCGGTGGAATTTCACGCATGTGATTCACACCACCGCCTTTGTTTAAGTCTTGGTACAGGTTGGTCATTTCGGCCACTTGTACGAAAAGGAACCACCTAATTCAGGAGCTCATCGTGGTACACCCCGCACCCACAAGTACGACCGTCAACGCTTTGTTTAACCACGGTCTGACCTTTCACCGTCATTTCACGAAACCTGGTGTTCATCCCTACGATGAAGTCGAATGGGAATCTCGCGACGCGGTATTAACTGATTGGAAGACTGGTGATATTGCGTTCGAACAGCGCAATGTTGAGTTCCCCAAAACTTGGTCGATGAATGCGACCAATATCGTTAGCCAGAAGTATTTCCGTGGTCACCTTGGAACGGATGAGCGTGAATACAGCGTACGTCAGATGATTGACCGTGTGGCTGACACGATCACGGACTGGGGACTCAAAGATGGCTACTTTGATACCGAAGAATCCGCAGAACACTTCAACCAGGAATTAAAACACCTCCTGGTTAATCAGAAAGCAGCCTTTAATTCTCCGGTTTGGTTCAACTGCGGGGTTGAAGACGAACCGCAATGCTCAGCCTGTTTCATTCTCAGCGTTGAAGACACGATGAGCTCAATCCTGAACTGGTATGTCGAAGAAGGCACGATCTTCAAGGGCGGCTCAGGTTCAGGGGTCAACCTTTCCAATATTCGCAGTTCTGTAGAAACCCTTAAAGGTGGTGGCCAAGCCAGTGGCCCGGTCAGCTTTATGCGAGGTGCTGACGCATCAGCAGGCACAATCAAGAGTGGCGGTAAAACCCGTCGTGCCGCCAAGATGGTGATACTCAATGTCGATCACCCCGATGTTGAAGAGTTCATCTGGTGTAAATACCGCGAAGAAGAGAAGAGTCGTGCCTTAGCTGCCGCTGGCTTTGATATGAGCCTTGACGGTGCTGATGCGGCCAGCGTGCAATATCAGAATGCCAATAACAGTGTGCGTGTGAACGCCGAGTTCATGGAAGCCGTACGCGATGATAAGGATTTTGCGCTGCGTGAGGTAACCACCGGCAATGTGGTACGCACGCTACCTGCCCGTGAATTAATGCACGAGATTGCGGAAGCCGCTTGGGCTTGTGCCGATCCTGGCATCCAGTACGACGACATCATCAATGACTGGCACACGACACCCAATGCGGGACGCATCAACGGGTCCAACCCGTGCAGTGAGTACATGCATGTGGATAACTCTGCGTGCAACTTATCCTCATTGAATTTGCGCAAGTTCGAGCAAGATGGGGTCTTTGATGTTGAGAGCTTCCGTCATGCCGTCAAGGTCATGTTCTTGGCTCAAGAAATCATCGTGGGTAATTCCTCTTACCCAACAAAGCCCATTGGTGACAATGCCCGTGCTTTCCGTCAATTAGGGCTTGGATTTGCAAACCTAGGCGGCCTGCTTATGAGCCTCGGGTTGCCCTATGACTCTGATGCTGGTCGTGCGTGGGCTGGTGCTATTACTGCCCTTATGACCGGGACCGCATATGAACTCAGCGCTGAAGTTGCAAAGGTCATGGGTCCGTTTGCGGCGTACCACGACGACCGTGACGGAGTGCTGCGGGTATTGAAGAAGCACCGTGACGCTGTCGATGTAATTGATGCCAACCTCGCACCTAAGAATGTGCTTGATGCCGCCGCCGATGCGTGGGATATGGCGATTGCCATCGGCACTGAATATGGCATCCGCAATGCACAAGCCACCGTGCTGGCCCCCACCGGCACTATTGGCCTGATGATGGACTGTGACACGACCGGCATTGAGCCTGACCTTGGGCTGGTTAAGCATAAGAATCTCGTTGGTGGTGGCTCCATGCGGATCGTAAACCAGACCGTGAAGCCCGCCTTAGTGAACTTAGGGTATAAGGAAAACGAGGTATATGACATCTTGGCCTATATCGACGAACATGCGTCCGTCGAAGGGGCACCGCATATCAAAGATGAGCACATCAGCGTATTTGACTGTGCGATGGGTGACCGCCCAATCAGTCCCTACGGGCATATCAATATGATGGCGGCTTGCCAGCCGTTCTTGAGTGGTGCGATCTCTAAGACCGTCAACTTACCGAACTCAGCTTCAATTGAGGACATCATTGATGTGTATACCCGTGGGTGGGAACTGGGCTTAAAGGCCATCGCTATTTACCGTGATGGTTGCAAGGTTGCCCAGCCGATGAGTGTGTCCAAGAAAGAAGATGACACACCTGATGCGTCTCCGACTGCTATCCGTAAACCGATTCGCCGTAAGCTGCCCAACAAACGCCCAAGCCAAACGGTCAGTTTCCGGGTGGGTGATGCTGACGGCTACATGATGAGTGGTGAATACGATGACCACACCCTTGGGGAGATCTTTGTCCGTCTTGGTAAGCAAGGGTCAACCCTCAGTGGGGTTATGGATTCCCTAGCCATTAGTGTCAGCCTAGGGTTGCAATATGGGGTGCCCTTAGAGGCCTATGTATCCAAGTTCATTAATCAGCGTTTCGAACCCTCTGGTATGACGGATGACCCTGATATTCGGTTCTCATCAAGTCTGGTCGACTACATGTTCCGTCGCCTGGCTATTGATTACTTGCCAGAAGAACAACGCAAGAGCATGAATATCTACACCACGTTGGAACGTACCGCTTCCTTGGACGAAGGGAGCCTGACCCTACCTGTTGAGCCAGCCACAATCATCGAAGATGCCATTGGACAACAGCGTTTACCCGTTGATGAACCCTCACATGTTGATGACATCTATGGTGATGCACCGATGTGTGCCGGATGTGGTCAAGTAATGCAGCGTGCCGGTAGTTGCCACGTATGCCCGAGCTGTGGGTCAACGAGCGGCTGTAGCTAACCCCATTGCCAGCACCTATACGCACGGGTCTATTACCATGGTGGTGATAGACCCGTGCGTATATTTTGATAGGGTATTAGGTCATAAATATAAAGTCTTTTGACCTAATTTGGCTGATAGTAGTTCTATTAGACAAGGTGTTGGTACTCTGAATGCACACGGTCTTGGTAATGGCTTTACCAAGCATTAAGTATTCGTTGGCTATTACCGACGGGTATGACATCTGACAGAGACGGCTGCCGACCACGGAGTGATCCTCCCAATATCGGCCCAGGAGGTTACATGGAGCTTGAGCTCGCAGTACTAATGGCAAGGTGGCAATTTGCCGTCACCACGTTGTATCACTTTATCTTCGTGCCTATCACCATCGGTCTGGCCCCGATTTTGGCCATCATGCATACGTTGTACTACGTCACCAATAATGACAAGTACCGCAGGATGACAATATTCTTCGGGAAGCTATTCCTTATTAACTTCGCGCTTGGTCTCGTCACCGGTATCACCCAAGAGTTCCAATTTGGTATGAATTGGAGTAGCTACAGTCGTTATGCGGGTGACATTTTTGGTGCACCACTGGCTATGGAGGCGCTTTTAGCCTTCTTCCTGGAATCCACATTCCTGGGACTCTGGATGTTTGGCTGGAAGTACCTTCCACCAAAATTGCACCTGATGTGCATTTGGCTTGTGGCCGCAGGAACGTGGTTTAGTTCCCTCTTTATTCTGGCTGCAAATTCCTTTATGCAAAACCCGGTCGGGTATATCGAAAATGCGGAAAAAGGGCGGCTGGAACTTGGCAGCTTTGCTGAGGTAATGACAAACCCCTTGTTACCATTCATGTTTGGGCACGTTATTACGGCAGCTTTATGTACTGCAGGGGTCCTCGTCGTTGGGGTGAGCGCATATCACCTGCTCCGCAAAACCCAACCCAGCCTATTCGAACGTGCGATGGCCATTGGGCTCATCGTGACCTTTGTTGCTTCACTTGCTACCGCAGGTATTGGCCATGCTCAGGCCCAGCAGCTCTTAGAGCGTCAGCCGGTCAAGTTAGCTGCAGCGGAAGCTCAATGGGAAACGATGGTCAATCCACCCCTGACACTATTTAGTGTTATCGACACCGAAGCCCAAGAGAACCATTTCGAAGTTGGTATCCCAGGGCTGCTCAGTTTCTTGGCGACCGATCAGTTTGGTTCTGAAATGAAGGGGCTTAAAGACCTTCAGCAGGACTTTGAAGCTGAATTTGGCCCAGGTAACTACCTCCCGGATGTCCCTGTTGTGTACTGGTCCTTCCGCGTGATGGTGGGCCTTGGTACCCTGATGATTCTCTACAGCGCTGTTGGCCTATTCCTATGGCGGCGCAAGGCCTTTGCAGACGGTGGAGATACTCGGATTACCCGTCTGTGGTTGCGTTTTGCTATTCCAGCCCTTTCCTTTGGGGTGTTGGCATGTGGCGCTGGATGGCTATTTACCGAGGCTGGACGTCAGCCCTGGTTGGTGTACAAAAAATTGCTCACCGTTGATGGTATTTCTGTTGCGGTCCCCTCTTGGCAAGTCATCACAACATTGTCAATCTTCACCCTTGTATACGGTGCACTTGCAGTGGCTGAGTTCTACCTGATGTACAAGTACACCGTAAAGGGTCCAGACGAACCAGAATCATTGCCTGGCCATGAAGGTGGCGAACTCGTGAGCGATGTTGACGGGCCAAAGGGAACATCAGCAACTGACCGCCCAATCACCCCCGTCGTGCACTACTAGGAGACCGCCATGAGTTTAGAAGTACTACAAGTCATCTGGTTCATCCTCATTGCGGTTCTCTGGACGGGCTACTTCTTCCTTGAAGGGTTCGATTTCGGTGTCGGCATTATCTTTCGGTTCATCAGTAAAGACGACATTGACCGACGGGTTGCGATTAACACGATCGGGCCCGTCTGGGACGGCAACGAGGTATGGCTACTCACAGCCGGTGGTGCCACCTTCGCCGCATTCCCTGAGTGGTATGCGACCCTATTCACCACCTTTTATTTCCCGCTGTTCATCATTCTGATTTCGCTTATTTATCGTGGCGTAGCCTTTGATTACCGCCACAAGATTGATAATCCCAAATGGCGTGAACTCTGGGATTGGGGCATTTTCATTGGCTCTGTTGTCCCCGCCTTGCTATGGGGTGTGGCCTTCGCAAATATCTTGCGTGGCCTGGATATCGTCGATTTTGAATACCAAGGGGGATTCTTCGACCTCTTGAATCCCTACGCCTTGCTTGGTGGCCTCGTCACGTTATCGCTCTTTACGTTGCATGGCGCAGTCTTCCTCGCATTGAAATCTCGAGGAGATATCGCTGACCGTGCACGCGCGTTGGCTATACAACTAGCCATTCCTGTTGCGGTGATTACGGGTGCCTGTTTTGCCTGGACATTGATTGCGGGTTATCACAATTTGGGTGGCTATGTCATTGTTGCGCTGGTTCTTGTTGCCGTTGCGCTTGCCCTCATTATTGCGGTCCGCTGGCTCGTTGCTGCGCAATCTGATGGCAAAGCATTCATCGCAAGTGGCGTCAGTATTATCCTGGTTACGGTGACGATTTTTGCAGCCCTCTTTCCCAATGTGATGCCGTCCATCCACGGGGCAAGTGAACACCTGACGGTGTGGAATGCCTCGTCAACACAAACAACCTTGACGATCATGACTATCGTTGCGGTTCTTTTCGTCCCCATCATTATTGGGTACCAAAGCTGGAGCTACTGGGTGTTCCGCCAACGGGTTGACCGAGACACCATTTTGGGAGCAACCAAAGGCCCCGTTGAATTGATGGAACAAGTCTTTGGCAAACAACACCATAGCTGATGGCTAAACCGATTGACCCTCGTCTATTCAAACGGGCAGGGAACGTCCGCACTCTTGTAATCAGCCTCGGCATGATTGCAGGGGTGCGTTCCCTTTTGTGGGTACTTATCGCATTCACCATCTCGCTACTCGTTGTGGGTGCTCGCGATCACACTCCACTCGCCACCTGGGCCGCTGTCGGGCTTGGGGTCGGGCTCGTTATTCGGCCGTGTTTGGCCTACATCGCCGAACAGCTTTCGCGCCGTCAAGCCACCATCACGAAACATGAATTGCGTATGCAGGCATTGGCCCATTCAGGAGCTGTCACGGACCAGTCCAGCGGTCAAATCACCGCCATGTTGACCAGTGGCGCTGATGCGTTGGATGAATGGTTCGGCCGTTTTCTCCCCAGCGCCTTAGAAGGCGTGGTAATGCCGGGTATTGTCATTGCAGCAATTGCGATAACCGATTGGGTCAGCCTCCTCATTCTCATTGTCACGGTTCCTTTACTCGGGGTATTTGGGTGGTTGATAGGTGTTGAAACCCGAGACCAAGCAAATAAGCAGTATGTGGCAATGACTCGGCTCAGCGGTCATTTTTTAGATCTGTTGTATGGACTTGAAACCTTGCGGCTATTTGGTGTTGCTCGCCAGCAGGACAACCTTGTTCGCCATGCTGCTGATGGGTTGCGCACTGAAACAATGGCCACACTCCGTATCGCATTTCTCAGTGCCCTCGCACTTGAACTTGTCGCCATGATTGGAACAGCCCTGATAGCCGTGACCATCGGGATTCGATTGAGCTATGGGCTGATGGAGCTGATGCCAGGCCTTGCCGTTCTCATTATGGCTCCCGAGGCCTATCTCCCAATCCGGCGTGTTGGAGCGACCTTTCACGCATCAACTGAAGGCGCGGCGGCCGGTGCGGCGCTATTGGATGCAATTGAACATAGCCCCAGCGTTTCACCCTCACCTACAACCCAGTCGAGGGCTATCACCTGGGAACTAGATCATGTCACTGTGATTCGCCAAGACCGTTTGAATGTGGCCGATGCTTGTTTAACTGTTTCACGCGGGGAGCTTGTGGCCTTAGCCGGTGAATCGGGGTCTGGTAAGTCAACACTACTGGGTGTATTAGCTGGTCTCGTGCCTATCGACAGTGGCACGATTCGAGTTGATGGACAACCAACTGAACTTCAGCCCGCAACACCTGGCATCGTTTGGATGCCCCAATCACCAGTGGTGTTGGCCACCACCTTGCGTGACAATCTGACATTCGGCAAGCCAATAGATGAGGAACGAATCGTCTCGGTTTTACATGCCTGTGGGGCGCAAGCGCTTATCCCTCGCCTTGATGAATTTGTTGGCCAAGGTGGCAGCCGGTTGAGTGGGGGAGAAGCACGACGGGTTGGCTTGGCACGAGCGTTACTTGCCGAACCAGTGCTGTTATTGGCCGATGAACCAACAACCGAAGTAGATGATGGAACCGCGTCCATCATTCGTGGCTCACTTAATGATCTCACCGCCAACGGTACAGCTGTGATTGTGGCTACTCACGATCAGGTGATTATTGATGCAGCAGATCATGTTGTAGCCCTTGCCCCTATAGGACATTCCCAGGGGGAGGGCATTCGATAATGGCCGCAACTCCCGCTTCATCAACACCACAGCCGTTTACTATTGCAACGGTGCTCAGAGGTCATCATCTGGCCAATGCTGGGTCAGTTGGTTTAATGGTGTTGGCTGAACTTGCAAGCCCTGCGCTATTGGCACTGAGCGGTCTTCTCATTGTGCTTGCTAGCACAGGCATTCCCATTATGTTATTGACCGTTCAAATTGTGAGTGTGCGAGCAATGGCGTTATTACGTGCGGCAGCGGGGTATGCAGAGGATGTCCTTACCCATGACAGTGCATTTCGGCTGTTAGCGCAATTGCGTGTAGAGGTATGGGCACGGCTCATTCCACTCGTTCCTGGCCCATCGGATACCGGCAAACTCCTTGCGAGTGTGAGCCGAGACATTGACGATATCCGCGATGCACTCCTGGCCGGTCTTATCCCAGCCATTGCTGTACCGGTCAGTGCGGTATGTGTTGCCATTATTGCCTGGATTGTTGATCCCTTAGCTGGCATGTTGTTAACGGGAGGAATGATCGTCGCCCTGGTGGCCACCACCATTGCGGCGTTAGCCCAACCAAATACAGATGCGATTGACCGCACCCACTTGCACACCCAAATCGTTGATACGCTCAATGGAGCCGATGAGCTCCGTGCCTATGGTGCGTGGAACACGGCTATGGACCTCGTACGTGAAACCAGCGCAAAGGCTGCTGAACGTGAACGGCGTGTAGCCCTGCGCCGGGGGTTGGCCACTGCAACCGCCAGCTTGGTGGGTGCCCTAACAACCGCTCTCCTCGCCATCATGATGTACGTGCGCATTGACAGCGGATTGACCGACCATCTGGTTCTAGCCCCCATGGTCTTGATGAGCTTAGGTGCCTTTGAAGTCATTGGAGCCCTGGGTCCTGCTGCTCAGCGTATTCGCCTCGCACAACGTGCGATGGACCAGTTAAATGCCACCCTAGCTACACCGCCGGTTGGGTTGGATGATGTGCCTCTAGATCAGGCAACCATGAGCATTGGAACCCAGCATCTTGCTATCCGACACACCCAGGTTCGTGATTGTACGTTTACGGTGCATCGTGGAGAGGTCGTGGCCATTGTTGGGCCGAGCGGCGTAGGGAAAACCAGTTTGCTTCGCACCCTGTGCGGGCTCGTTACCCCTTTGGCGGGAGAGCTGGTCGCCGATGGTCAACCGGTGGCCCATCTGCGTGACCTTATTGCGGTGGCAAGCCAAGATGCTCATCTGATGCCAACAGCTATTGCGACGAATATCGTTATTGGCGCTGGGCCAGACCCTGGTGATGACCTGAGTATCCGGCTTGCGCGAGCGACTGATGCGGCCCAACTTGATCATTGGTTAGCAACCCTCGATGAGGGGGCACAAACCCATGTTGGTATTGGGCGTGTCACCGTATCTGGTGGTCAACAACGGCGTATTGCGCTTGCCCGTGCGCTGATGAGTAACCGGCCATTTGTTGCCCTTGACGAACCGACCGCAGGACTTGACCGGCGAACGGCAGACGCCTTTTTAGACGATGCGTTGGCGGTATTGAATGATCGTGGTGTGTTGATTATTACGCATGATGAAGCGGTTGTTGCTCGCGCCGATACGGTTATCACCCTATCTGCATAGGTACATTTAGACCGTTAGTTGCCTCCCTACCTAGTTATCTGCCTCGTGAAAGGGGTTTGATGAAACTCGTTATCCAGCGTGTGGATCACGCCCAAGTCAGTGTGGACAGTCAGGTTGTTGGCGCCATTACCGAAGGGCTTCTTGTCCTTGTTGGTGTGGGTAAACACAGCACCGTTGACTCAGCTTGTTGGTTAGCTGAGAAAACGGCCAAACTTCGTATCTTCGGTGATGGTCGGATGGAAGAGAGTGTCACCGATCGGGGTGGTTCGGTGCTTGCGATCAGTCAATTTACGCTCTATGGCGACTGCCGGAAAGGTACCCGTCCAAGCTTTTCTCATGCCGCAAGCCCAGATCACGGCAAGGCGCTTTATGAGCAGTACTGTGCGGCACTGCGTGATCGAAGTATCCACGTTGAGACTGGCGTCTTTGGAGCGCACATGGTTATTGATGCCCAATGTGATGGGCCGGTCACCATCATGCTTGAACGCGAATAGTCTGCGTTTGCCTACAAAGGTATGTACTAGCGTGAAGTGGGGTTCCGGTTTGACTTTCGACCAAGGGGGGCCTGGATACGCCGGTTTGCAGATTGATGCAGGGCATAACGAGCGCGTGCGTATGCGGTTTCGTCAATGAGTCCTGCGGCGTAGACCGTTTGTAAGCTCGTTTCCAGGGTTTGGTCCTGATGTGTTGCCTGTGGAGTTCCGGCCAAGATCACGCCGATGCCATAACTCACCGTGAGCAAACCGGCCATCGTTGCCATCGCAACGGGCCAACTTACTGCCAATGTAAGTGACCATAACCCGCCGTCTTGGACTGTCATCCCATTGTGAAGTGCTTGGGCAACGGTGGGTACCACTGGGGGTGGTGTGGTACCGGTAACCAGATTGGCAATACTCACCTGACCAAATAGCACACTTGCACAGAGAACAATGCTTGTTGCTGCGATCACCCACAATCCTTGCCGTCGGCTATTTCCGAGCTGAATGGCCTGTCGAACCCCGTGTGCCACGATAATTGCCCCAAGAATGAACCCACCTGCGGCTATTGGTAACACGATGGGCACACTAACGGTGCCTTGAACACCACCGAGTCCCCAGGATGCATGGAGGGGCTGTTGGCCGTCAAGTAATTGAAGGACCAGTGGAGCTCCCGTCGTCAATGAGAGACCAAATAGCAAGGCAAGCGGTGAACAAAGGATGAGGACGACCCAATGCATCCCGTACACGGCAGACTGCGCAACAATCAAGACGCCAATCCCTAATCCAAGGAGGGTGAGCCACATGATGCATCGGCTGATTGCGGGCTTAATCGCTGAAGGGAGTACCTGGCTGTAATACAAGCCGACCAGCAGCGTAATTGTAGGGAATGCGGTCGCCCCCCAAAGGGTACTGACCAGGGTAGGTCGGATCCAAACTGGTTGGCCGGATACGGTGATCATTGACCCGATAAGGAAGGCCACAAGTACAATACCTAAATGAAGGCCGGCACCAAGTAGTGCCGCTTTGGTGATCATGGGTGTTTGGATTGGTGCATTGGTCCGGCGGTATTCATCTGAAAACGCTACAGACCATCCGATTGCCCATACGCCGAGGATCACGATCCCTGGAAGGATGGGGCCGGTTGTGAGTGAGAGGGCCCAATGCTCAGTCTGAATATCTAGGCCACCACCGGGACTTACCGCAGCAAGTACAAGGCCCAACCGCCAGTCAACGGGAATACCAAGGGCATGCTGGCCACCAATGGCTAAGACGAACGCAAGGATCAGCCAGACGCTAAGGGTAATGAGGCAAATCCAGAGGCCGGGACGGGCTGCAAAACGCCTCGTGGGGAGGAGCTGAGGTGATTGGGGTAAGCCCAAGCGCGATCGTTTTGTGGTGCTGCCATTATCAGTGTCTTCGGCTTGATTACCAGGACCGTCCGTATCTTCAGATGGTGTGCTAACCGGTTCACCGAGATCAGTGTCAGGGTCGTGGGCGAATCCCCAGTGTTCGGTCATGGCCGATGGCTCGAATCTTAAGGAATGGCAAGTTCAACTGGCACTGAATCTACAAACAACGTGTGTTCACCCGGGTTGCCTTTAGGAATCAAAATCCAAGCAGGATCTGTTTGGAAGGACTCATTTGTGTACCAGACAACAACGCCAGGACTTAATGAGTAGCCTTCATTGAGTTCCCCTTCGAAAGAAATACTGGTTGCCGGGGCCGTTTGTTCCGTCACTTCACCGGTGTACGGCGTTTGTTGATCTTCACTTTTGAAAAAGACCGCTTGATCTCGTGTCATCCCCGGTGGCAGCAATACCTTGCCGTCGTTGTCCGCACGACTCCACAACTCATTGATCTTGATATAGGTTCCAGGGTCAAGCACAAGTTGGGTGACGTCACCTTGGTCACGATTTACTGCCAGCCCCTCGTGCTCGATAATCCGTCCTGTCGCATCTGGTGCGGGGACTTGAATACCATTCGGGTTCGGGTTCGGGTTTGTGGATTGGGGGGCTTGTGCATCTAATTGTTGGGTTCCTCTGTGGGTGGAGGCTGACCCATTGAGCTGTGTCACCATATAACTGGCACCACCGATGAGGAGAAGCACAGCAATCCCGATACCAATACGTACCGGCATTGATAACGCAGCGAAGGTCGCCCCAAGTGAACGGGGCGGTGGTCCTCCAGGGGTTTGGGGTGCAGGGGTGTCAGGTTTGTCTGGAGTAGTTGTGGTGTCGTCAGTGTCACCGGAAGGGAAGGTGGACATACCCGGTCACTCCTTCTATTGGCATGGTTTGGGTTCGAGTGGATTCTAGCGGTGTCCGTACATAGGCTATGGACACTGCGCTAGTGCGGGCGGGCAAGATTGGACCATAATCCGTCGTTAGGCGTTGCGCGGCGTCGTAATCGTGACGCACCTGGCCCCGCTTCCTCGTGGAGTGTATGGAGTACCTCAATGACCGTTTCATTGATCGTGAGGGAACGTTGCATGGAGACAATAGCAAGCTCAGCAGCAAGCAAACTTGCCTCGGTGGGAGGGCCTCCTAATGAGGGCCTCGGCCAGTGTTGTTGCAACGTTCTTCTCCATGAACACAGGTCGTTTGGTGACGCTATCGGCATATCAGTTGTGTGCATGAGCGGTTCCCATGGCACAATGGCGCGTCTAAGGCCCGATGGCCAAGTGGTAAGGCATGCGACTGCAACTCGCTTATCGCCGGTTCGATTCCGGCTCGGGCCTCTAGAACACCCCAGTTTGGAAACTCACTGGGGTACATACGGGTCAGTAGCCAAGTTGGTTAAGGCTCCGGACTCATAATCCGGCGATGCGTGGGTTCGAGCCCCACCTGACCCACTCGTACCGGTCCTTGTGGGCGTCAGTACGGCGGCACCCACAAGGTGGGGCTGGCTGCTTCGTTCTTGGCTGACTAGTGGTGCGTTTGGTCTGCGAGATAGGCTGCCAGTGTTTTCTTGTCTGCCTGGTAGAACGAAAACTGACCGTTGGCAAGCCTGGCTAATTCGTCAATGGAATCTACTTCATAAATCGTGGCGAGATGGATGACCACCTGGGCGCAGGCGACGGCATCGGCGGTTGCATCATGGTGGTTGGTGAGTTCAATCCCAAAGTGGGCGGCAACGGTGGCCAATCGATGGTTTGAGAGTCCGGTGAGGGTTCGTTGTGCCCACGTAAGTGCGCACCCCATCTCAACACTGGCGTCGTCAATTCCTGAAATAAGAGAAGTCGACGCGAATACTTGACCATCAAAGCGAGCGTTGTAGGAAACCAGCCGATCCTCATCAATAAAGGTGCGAACTGCAGAATAACAATCGCGCCAATACGGAGCATGCGCCACCATTTCCGGGGTGATGTGGTGTATTTCAATTGCGGCATCAGAAAACTCGTCAAATCCTGGTAGAGGGCGAAGGAGTGTGGCGAATTGATCGACAACTTGACGATCACGCACCCGAACAATGCCTACTTGGATTGCCGAGGCGCGGTCCCAAGACGCCGTTTCAAAGTCGATAGCACAAAAGTCTAAGGACATTGGTCTATTACGAACGCTTACGAAGTACGGTTAAAACCCCAATGCTGGATAGGGCGGTCAGCAGAAGTACCCAGGCGGGGGGGAGATTTGAGCCAGTTCTTGGAAGTGGTTTCGTGCGATCTTGTGTTTCTAGTGGTTGCTGGTTATCCGGGGTGGGGTCGGCGTTTACCCCGATATGCGCTTCGTGCATATCCAACACAATATTTTGACGAAGCAAGCCCATCCGTGCTGGTTGGGCAACCATGCCCACACCGGCGCCATTAGCGGAGAGAGTTCGCTGGCCAACTCCTGACTCTACACATGTTTCAAGAACACTTGAATCAAACCAGCAAGCTCGTTCGGTTGATGGTGATACATCAATCGTTAACCCCCCAGTTTCCTCATCAAGCACGAGTGCTGAATCAGTCGCATTAAAGCGTGGACCAAGAATGCCTGAGGCTGCCTTGGGTAATTGGGTGAGTATCTCAGCAACGCGGGTACCTGCAAGATTAGTATTAGCCCCCACTGATGCCGGAATCGCATCACGTAGACCCGGTAACAGCACAACATGCATCGTTCCTGGTGTAATGGTGCCAGATGCTGAAGACCCGATAGGGGATGTGGCATCCAGCGTACTTGCCGCAATATCAACCCGTATGAGTGCATGACCGCTATTCGTAGGAAACAGCTCAACCTGGGCCGGCCCTTGCGTTACCATTGCCTGCGGCTTGGAATCAACTGAGCTTGTCGATTCACCTTGGCGAATCCGCATAAAGGGGCGTGAAGCCGGGTCTTGTGCAAGGTCTTGAACAGCCGCATGAATATCGGTCAAACTCCCTGGCCCTGAAGCGGTCGCCAATGGTTCTAACATTGAGGCAAGTTTGATTAGGTCATCTGGTAGCTGGCCACGTATATCGGGGTCCACAGCATTCAAGGTTGGTTCATCTAAGACCACGTCGACCGATTGTGCCTCAGCTGTTGTTGTACCTGTCGTTGCGGTAAGTGTTGTCTGTCGTGGTGCACTCTCGCCGCGTAGCCCTGAGCGGACCTCAGTTAGCCCGATGGCGGGAAGGGACCCTGAGACAGGCTGATCGGATACTTTAAACGGTGTAGATACCTTTGGATTTATTAACGTCGCACAAGCTGTGGTCTCGCAATCGGCAGTTGGTGCGTTGGCAAGCTGCAGGGACGTAGATCCAAAGGCGGTGGTTTGGTGGCCGATCGTGAGTGCCGGCCCGTTCATCGTTACGGTGGCCGCATATGCGCGAGGAGACGCCAAATCACCCGCCTGAGCAGAGGCGGGTGTGGCTATCCCAAGGAGGGTAAGTGCACAAAAACTAAGCGCGAGTGCGGTTTGAGGTAAGGTGACGGGCATAACAGTGCCCAATGTACCAACTATGCGGCGGCAAATGCGGCTTTTGCGCGCGCATGGACACGGCCACGGTCTGCACCCATGCGTTCACGAGCCGTGGAGCCTTCGGTCACGGCGGCCACGTAAGCGCTCTTCTTCTTGAACTGACGGTCTTGTGGCAGTGGTTCGGGGCCATCTTCGCTATCGTCCATGGCTCGTTCCATACCCATACGAATGAGCGCAAATGCTTCTGAGCGCATCTGAGAAATACGGCTCTCAGTTACCCCAAGTTCTTCGGCAATGTCGATCATCTGTCGACCTTCAAAGAAGTATCCAATGATCACATGGCGTAGACGTTCTGGAAGGGCCATCACGGCATCAGCCAAGTAGGCACGACGCTCATTGCTCAAGATGGCTTCTTCTGGAGTGGCTTCGGCGGAAGGAAGTAAGTTCGCAGCATCGCCTTCACCGACCATTGCGTCGTAGTTCAAAACGGTACCGCGGTGAACATCGTGAACGAGGTTCTCAACCTGCTTGACGCTGGTACCCATTTCTTTGGCCGTCTCGCTCATTGAGGGTGTGCGGCCTTCGCGGCTAGTGAAGGCTTCTGTTGCGGCCTGCATTTCACGAGCCTGGCGGCGAACGGAACGGCTAGCCCAGTCACGAGAGCGGAGTTCATCAAGCAGTGCACCGCGGATGCGGATGATTGCGAACTTTGGGAACTCTACGCCCTTGTCACTATTCCAGGACTTGGCTGCTTGGGTCAGCCCCAACATCGCGGCGCTTACGAGGTCATCACGGTGGACGTGGCGAGGCAGTCTTGCTGCAATTTCGCTGACACCGTATTGAACCAATGGCAGGTTCGCGGTGATGAGTTCTTCGACGGTGGTGGTGTTGTTCTTGTGCATGGTCATGTCTTCGCCAGAAATCTGACGAATCCAAATAGACCATTGGGATGAACAATCCGCCTAATGAGTACGTACTATACGTATCTTCTCTGTATTACTTCCTATATCGTAGGAGTGAAATGGCTGTGAACAGGGAGAATAGTAATGAGCCAGTCTCAAATAGTTGTGTCATCAACTAAAAATAAATAGAGAAATCTGTAGAAAACGGTGTATCTCAGTGACGAAATGCTGAGTGATGATCAATTCTCATTGCATTCGGTCGCAGCATGGTCCGATGTCATCAGACCAATATCAACATGTTGTCGAATAGATGCCGGCCCGACGAGCCGTGATAAACGGAAAAATGGGAAACAGCCCCGAAGGGCTGTTTCCCATTTTGTACTCGGTGTAGGTACTACTTAGTATCCCAATCGAATAACTTCAAGTTTCACCGGAACAACGCCGGCCTTCATCATGTCAATTTCCTTGGCGGCAGCGTGGGTCAAGTCAATAACACGGCCCTTGATATATGGACCGCGGTCATTGATCTTGACAATGACCTCTTTGCCGTTCTTCTCGTTGATCACGCGAACGAGGGAACCAAATGGCAGTGTCTTATGGGCAGCGGCTAACGCCGTTCCATCAAACCTTTCACCAGGTGCAGCGACACGGGTATCGGTGTAATAGCTGGCCTTACCGTATTCGACTGACAATACTTGACCATTGTCTGAAGAAGGTTTGTCCTGCTCTGCCGCAGGTGCTTCCGTGGGTGTTGGTTTGGCCGTTGGCTTGGCTGAGGGAGCTTGAATGACATCGATCTCGGCGAGCATGGCCTCATACTCTTCGTCAGAAATCGTCGCCTGGGATTGTTCGCCTGTGGTGACGCCCTGATTCAAAATCTCTTTAATATCAGCCTCAACGGTTGCACTTGTGGCCGCCGTACCGCCAACAATCACGCCACTTTGAATTGGGGAGTTCCAGTTGCGCAAGAGACCGGCACTGACCGAGCCAAGTTTGTCCTTGGGTACGGTCATCATCGGCGCATCAATGTGGGCTGCTAATGCACCAGCGGCGAGGCCATCAGCAAAACTCTCACCACTCGCAAAGACAACCTTTGTGGTGGACTTAAAGGCATCCCAGTTTTGGGTAAGAATCTTCGCACTGATGTCATATTGGCTGTTGCCACTCACGCGGGTTGTCCGCAACCCCATCGCCTTCAACTGGTCCATGACGGCATCACTGACTGAGTTCTTATTGCCAACGACGACCGCAGTGCTTGGCTTGAGTGCCTTGATTGCTTCGGCACTTGCCGCAGGTACCTCATCTTTATTGACAAGCAGTGTGGGTACTTCATTATCTGATGCACCTAATGCAGATGCTGCGATTGCATTGCTCCAGGCATTGTCGCCCCAACCAGCGGTAATAACCACCTGACCAGAATCGGCAGGTCCGGCTTCACGGGCAACCTTGGCAGCAGTTTCAACACGATTCGCACCAGAAATACGCTCAACTGGTAATTTCATGCCTTTGAGCTGACTGATGACCTTGTCACTGACTGCTGCTTTTCCACCAAGGACAATGGCCCGAGACGGCTTTAACTTGCGGATTGCATTCACCGTTGCACTCGGCAATTGATGCTGCTCTGTTAATAACAGTGGTGCATCCTTATCGTTTGCAAGAACCGTGGAGGCAATGGCATCTGGCCAATCATTTGCTGTTGCAATAATGACCGTTGATGCTGAATCGCGTTGGTGCAATCCGGCTGCGGCAGCCGTATCAATGCGCCCAGGGCCAGAGACACGAGAAATCGTTTCTTGTGCATCTGCGTGCAAGGGTGCCGTGCTCAATGCGAGCGCAGAAAGTACTGCAGCGGTTGAAAACGTCTTTGAGGACAGAGAATGAACAATCATCGTCGACAAGCATGAGGGACACACCCTGATAGCTCAATCGTTTATTCCTGACCGGACGGACAAGGGGAGCACGGTTATTGATGCTTCAGTTCGCTGAATACCTGTCACTCGTTACAGATTGATGATACAGAGAAACCTGCACTATTTTCAAAATAGTGCAGGTTTTTCTCTCAGGGAAGTACCCCGATTTGTAATTATCCGCGCTCCTCAATTGGAATGATGTCTCGTTTAGCCGGTCCAACATAGACCTGACGGGGACGAACAATTCGAGATTCCGGGTCTAAGTTTGCTTCTCGCCACTGAGCAATCCACCCAGGGAGACGACCAATAGCGAACATTACGGTAAACATTTTGGCTGGTAGCCCCATCGCGCGATAGATCAGCCCGGAATAGAAATCAACGTTGGGGTAGAGGTTGTGTGATTGGAAGTAATCGTCTTGTAGTGCTGCTTCTTCTAACTCCATCGCAAGTTCTAACAATGGATCATTTGGCATATACGTGGCCAAGACATCATGGGCAGCTTGTTTGATGATTCGTGCACGGGGGTCATAGGTTTTATAGACCCGGTGCCCAAACCCCATTAACCGGAACGGATCGTTGCGATCTCGTGCACGTGAAAGAACCCGCCCGATATCGCGATCGTTATCCAAAATCGTTTGGAGCATCTCAATGACGGCTTGATTAGCCCCTCCGTGCAAACTGCCCCAGAGTGAGTTGATTCCACTAGAAATACAGGCATGCAAATCAGCACGAGAACTTGCGACCATGCGAACGGTTGATGTTGAACAGTTTTGTTCATGGTCACCGTGCAAAATCAATAGCACATCTAATGCCCTAGCCATCACGGGGTCTACTTCATAGTTATTAATTGGAGTCCAGGTCAACATATGCAAAATATTGGAGGCATAGTCAAGTCGCCCATCAGGGTAAACGAGAGGCTCATCAACTGATGTCTTATGCGACCAAGCCGCAATGGTGGGGGCCTCGGCTAAGAGCCGATACACCGCAGAGGGAATGAAGTCAGGATCGTCTATCGGCTCTTTCTCACGGCGCCGATAGGCTGTCATCATTTCAATCCCAGAGGAGAGAATAGCCATTGGTGGTGCGTTCTTTGGAATCGCATCAAAGAACTTTCGCATATTCTCAGGCAGCATCATGTTGTCACGAACCATATTCGTGAACACATCTAACTGTTCTTTAGTCGGTAAGGCATCGTGGATAAAGAGGTAGCTGACTTCCATGAACGACAGATGTTCAGCAATTTGCTCAATTGGGTACCCGCGATAACGAAGAATCCCATTTTCACCATCGAGGTAGGTGATTGAGGACTTACATGGTGCTACTGACGAGAACCCTGGATCATAGACAACATACCCAGTTTTTGGGCGCAAATGGTTGATCGCGAGGCCAGCACCACCCTCACTTGCGGGGACGAAAGGAATCTCAAGGGTTTCTGACCCAAGATCTAGAAACGCGTGTTCTGGAGAATTCGGCAATGTCATAGAACTCCATTCACTGTGAGACAAGAACCTGATTAACCGGAACATCGTAAGATACTCAACTTGGGAGCCAAAAGACCATTTTGCTTGTCATAAAACCGTCTTTGAGATGACAAAAAACGGGGAACATAGCAAACTGCCGCCTTCAGTGAGGCGGCAGCATAGGAGAGTCGAGACGGTATTAGGCTTCGCAGATTTCTTTCTTTGTTGGTTTTCCGTCTTCCATCGTGTAAATGAGGGGAACGCCAGTCGCAATTTCCATACCCGGAATATCGTCGTCACTAATGCCATCAAGTTCTTTGACAATGGCACGCAGTGAGTTGCCGTGGGCACTTACCAGCACGGTATCAAATGTTTTCGTTGCAGGAATGATGTGATCGTTGAAGAACGGGAGAACACGGTCCAACGTGTCTTTTAAGCTCTCGCCAGCCGGAGGACGAACATCGAAGGAGCGGCGCCAAATATGGACCTGTTCTTCGCCAAACTCTTCTGCAGTTTGCTTCTTATTCCGGCCAGCCAGGGCACCGTAATACCGTTCGTTTAATTGCCAAGCAACTTCTTGGTCAAGGTCGCCTTGGCCCATTGCTTCAAGGACGAGTCGCCCGGTATTTTGGGCACGACGAAGACCAGACGTAAAGGCTTTATCTACATGTAATCCAAGGGCCTTCAAGCGCTCACCAGCAGCGGTAGCTTCTGCTCGGCCTTGATCGGATAGTTCAACGTCTACCCAACCGGTAAACAGATTTTCTTGGTTCCAAACGGACTGGCCATGACGAATCAATATAAGGGTGCTCATTGCGCGTATTTTATGGTGTCGCACCCATACCGCTGAGGAAAATTAACAATACAAGGCAAATAACAACACCGATGATTCCGATTCGGACCATTTCTTTAGTGCGCTGATCTTGCGTGGCTTTAGTGCGGGTGATCACTCGGATAAGATCATCATCTGAAACGACAAAGCGTTTAGGATCCGCTGGCTCAGCGGTCGCTATGCCACGCTGCAGGGCTAAATCAAAGGACGCCCGTCGTTGAGGATCGCTCAATACCGCCCAGGCTGCATTAGCCAAACGAAGTTCGGCTTCATGCTCTCGATGGCCGAGTACATCGGGGTGGCTGGCCCGCACAATACTGCGATGCGCCTGGCGAATTTCTACGAGGCTGGCATCGGGTGACACGCCGAGGACCTCATACCAATTCATCTTGGCGAGTATAGAAGTGGGACGTCAATATTGCCCGTACAGGTACACAGGCTGACCGGGACGATCAGTAAGCAAATCAGTTACAACTTGTCTTGCTTGATCGGTGACGTGCGCCTACACGGTGGTGAGTTCACGCTGCAAGAGATTTAATGCTTGACTCTCGATTTTACGTACACTCTCTCGACTCAATCCGAGTTCTTGTCCAAGCGCATCAAGGGTCATGACCTCGGTATCAAAGAGTCCATACCGTCGTGTGATGACATACCACGACCGTTCATCAAGGTGTTCACGTGCATGGGCCAATACGGTGCGATGGAACTCTGTTTCAACGACCGTATCAGCCGGAGAATCAGGCGCGATTGCAACGAAGTCGCCCATTTCATTTGAGTCAACATCAGTTCCGACTTTGCGATCAAGGCTTGTCATGCGCTTGTCGGCTTCAAGTGCCCGGCGGATGCGATGTGCGGTGAGGTGGGTGGCTTCAGCCAGTTCCTCAATCGTGGGTTCTTCACCAGTTGATGCCTCTAACCGTGCACGTGCTGCACGCACCTTGATCAAGGCATCATGCAGGGCAACGGGTAACCGGATCGTACGTTCAGAGCTGGCTACACCACGCTGAATGGCCTGGCGAATCCACCAAGTGGCGTAGGTAGAAAACTTGAAGCCTTTACGCCAATCAAATTTTTCTACGGCCCGAATCAAACCAAGATTGCCTTCTTGGATGAGTTCGCAGAGATCCAGGCTAGAACGACGGCTGAACTTGGCAGCTACGCTCACGACCAGTCGAAGATTTGCCGCAACGAAGTGATCAAATGCTCGATCACCGTTTTCAACGAGGCGTTCCAACCGTCTCATATCAGTAGGTGCTAACACTTCACCCGCATCTGCTGCTTGTTGAAGACGCTGCGCTGCTTCGATTCCTGCCTCAATCTGTTGGGCTAATGCACACTCATCCTCAGCGGTCAGTAATTCAACGCTCCCCAGCGAGCCGAAATACAAGTCCAAAAGGTCATCGGGTACGGCTTGGGATATACGTTTCAATTGGCACCTCCAAAACAGTGGTCCATTGAGTAAACACGATTCAGAAGGCGAACAACAGTTGCCAGACGGAAAAGATTGGTGAATAAACCGCTAAGTAACTAAAGAGAAGGTATAGGTGGGCAGGAATCAATGGTCTTCGTGCCCTATCAGTAAACTGATAACGATTATCGGTTTCCTTCTGCAGCCTAATCTGGCCATCTTCGGTGTGAGCAGAGAGACTAGAGGTATGGAGCTACCAACGAATCCACTCTTTGACCGTCTCGGCGTATATCCACTGACGGCGTTTGCTGATAAGGCACGATCATTGCGTCGTGATGGCAATGGCCCTGTCCATGACTTTTCTATCGGTGATCCGGTTGAACCAACCGATCAACGTATTCGTGATGCACTGAAGGATGCCGTTACACCCACCAGTCAATACCCCAGCGCAACTGGACAGCCTGCCCTGCGCGCCGCCATTGCAACGTGGGTAATGCAACGTTTTGGCGTCGAGGTCAATCCGGATACCCAGATTCAACCGACCAGTG
Organism: Stomatohabitans albus; assembly: GCF_036336025.1. Lineage (NCBI taxonomy): Bacteria > Bacillati > Actinomycetota > Nitriliruptoria > Stomatohabitantales > Stomatohabitantaceae > Stomatohabitans > Stomatohabitans albus. The sequence goes on along the minus strand of NZ_JAYKKE010000004.1, from coordinate 32,505 downwards.
GGCTAAAAGAAGGTATCTTCCACACTCCACTTGCCTTGACCGCTCCTGGGGCGCGCAAACATGCCGCTATTTGGGGTGCACCCGGCTATCAGCCGTATGAACGTGGCGCTCTATTCGCTGGGGGCACGAGTGACCCGGTAGACTTGGTGCCAGACAATGACTGGAAACTTGAGCTTGACACACTCACACCCAGTCGTCTTGATCAAGCGTTCATTGCGTGGTTGAACTACCCCCATAATCCAACGGGTGCAGTGGTGGACCTTGACTATTACCGCACACAAATTGCGACGGCTCGCAACCATGGGTTCGTATTGGGCAGTGACGAGTGCTATGTCGATATTTACCGGCCACATGACACCCCTCCTGTGAGCCTATTACAAGCTGCTGATGGTGACTTGACCGGACTCCTTGTGTGCTTCTCACTATCCAAGCGCTCAGGTATGACCGGGTACCGCTCAGGAGCGATGATTGGTGACGAACGCCTTATTGCCAAGCTTGGCATAATGCGCCCCAATATCGGAACTGCGAGCCCCGACTTCATTCAAGCTGCAGCTATCACCGCATGGGGAGATGAAAGCCATGTGGCGGCACGCCGTGAGATTTTTGAGGCTAAACGCCAGGTCATGCGCGCATTTTTTGATCGGGTTGGCCTAGAAACCAGCGGCTCTCAGGCCACCTTCTACCAGTGGGTGAAGGTGCCCGGCGGTGATGATCGTGCGTATGCAGATGCCCTACTTGCGAAACGCATTATTGCGAGTCCAGGATCTGCATTTGGGTCGGCAGGATCGGGATATATTCGCCTTGCGCTTGTTCCCGATGTCCCTGGCTGTGAAGCAGCCTGTGCCACTTGGGAAGCCGGTATCACATTGGGTGAGATTCCCTCGTAAAGGCATTTATGCTCGTCAGGTGGACCATTGCCCTTTCATGCCATGCGTCGCCGTGGGCTGGGGGTTAATCCTAAAAACCACAAGCAAAGCGCTAGTAGACATGCAGGATGGAGCTATGACTGATTTAAAGGCAATCGAATCCACCGTCAGTGCCGCATGGGAATCTGGCGAGCGTACCGACGACGTTAAAACGGCTGTACTCGAAACGATCGACCTCCTAGACGCAGGATCAATCCGTGTCGCCCAACGCGACGGTGACCAATGGGTGGTGAATACCTGGGTTAAACAAGCCGTGCTCATGGCGTTCGGGTTTTGGGATATGGAAACGATTGAGCTTGGTCCATTTGAATACCACGACAAAGTGCCCTTGAAACGTCACTATGCCCAAGCAGGGGTGCGCGTTGTTCCCCCCGCAACGGTCCGTCGTGGGGCATTTATAGAAGCCGGGGCGGTGCTCATGCCGTCCTACGTGAATATCGGGGCCTATGTTGGGACGGGCACAATGGTTGATACCTGGGCCACGGTGGGGTCTTGTGCTCAGATAGGATCCAATGTGCATTTGTCCGGTGGCGTTGGTATCGGTGGGGTCCTCGAACCTCCCGGGGCTCGTCCAGTCATCATTGAAGACAACTGCTTTATTGGAAGCCGATGCATCGTGGTCGAAGGGGTGCGTGTCCGTGAAGGTGCGGTACTTGGTGCTGGGGTCACGATCACTGGCTCAACCAAAATTATTGATGTGACGGGTGACGAACCAGTTGAGTACCAAGGTGAGGTACCTGAACGTTCTGTAGTCATACCAGGGATGCGAACCAAAACGTACCCTGCTGGCGACTTTGGTATACCTGCCGCGTTGATTATCGGGAAACGGTCAGCGGCAACAGATGAAAAAACAAGTCTGAACGATGCCCTTCGTAACTTTGGAGTCTCGGTCTAGATGGAATCCTTGTCCGCACCAGTAACCGAATGGTCCTCAACCGGGGATGATCTGATTGATTTAATTGGTGAACTCCTCATCCGGCCCTGTGTTACAGGTGATGAGGGGCTGATTGCGGACTGGATCGCCCAATGGGCGGCTAGCCGAGGCGACATGGTAATGCGGGTCGGGCATTCTCTTGTGATGAGCCCTCCCGGTGACCTTGACGACCCCCGACCGGTTGTTGCATTAGTGGGCCATACCGATGTTGTCCCACCTACGGAGCACGATCGTCTGGCACGGCTCGAAGAGCGTGATGGCCAGCCCGTTATCGTTGGTCGGGGTGTCAGTGATATGAAAGCTGGCCTTGGGGTCCTCATGCAGGCTTTCATTGACGAGGATTGTCGGAACGGCCCGTATCGCATGGTGTTGGTGGCTTACGCTGGTGAAGAGGGTCCGGCTGAGGCGAATGAGTTGGCTCAAGTGCTCAATGCAGTTCCAGGGTTAGCTGATACAGCGCTAGCCATTATTGGAGAACCTACCGATGGCCAGGTGCAATTGGGTTGTATGGGTGCTCTCCATGCACTGGTTACCTTCCCAGGTGTCCAAGCTCATTCAGCGCGGCCATGGCAAGGGCACAACGCCTTGACCCATGCGGGGGAGTGGTTGGCGAAATGGAAGGATGTTGACCTAGTTGAGGTTACGATTGACGGGTTGACCTGGAAAGAAGTGATGACTCCCACGCAGGCCTACACCGACAATGCCCGCAATATTGTGCCAGGTTCATTTGTGGTTAATGTGAACTATCGCTTTGCCCCGGATAAAACAATCGAAGAAGCCGAAGCACAGTTCATTGAACGTATCAATGCCTTTTGGACTGGGGATGAGCCGTTATCTGTCGCCATTGTTGACCGAGCTCTTCCCTGCCCTCCCCGACGAAACAATGCCATGGTTAGTGCATTAATTGATGCATTTGGCGTGGATGTGGCACCCAAACAAGCATGGACTGATGTAGCACGGTTCAATGCAATCGGTGTTCCTGCCCTGAACTTTTCTCCAGCACCCGGTGACCAAGCCCATCAAGCAGGTGAGTGGATGCCAGTTGCCGATATTCGGCCAGGGTTTGACCAGCTCAAAGCCTTCCTTACCCACACGTAAGGGGCGCCCTTCAACGAACGACTTTTGTCTGTGCTGGCTCGCTTGATGAGGTAAGCCTGTCATACTGGCTCCCTTATGACTGCCTACAACGCCAACGCGCTGAATGAGTTAGAAGGGCTTGAACCCGTTCGCCAACGTCCGGGGATGTACATCGGATCGACCGATACGACTGGTCTTCACCATCTGATATGGGAAGTTGTTGACAACAGTGTCGATGAGCACCTAGCAGGACATTGTTCAACCATTGCCGTCACGATGAATGCCGATGGGTCCATCACGGTTGCTGATGATGGTCGTGGCATTCCGGTTGATGTCAATAAAAAGAACGGGCTGACTGGCGTTGAAATGGTGCTGACTAAACTCCACGCTGGAGGCAAATTTGATGATGCCACGTACAAAGTGAGTGGTGGCCTCCACGGGGTTGGAGTCAGTGTCGTGAATGCCCTATCAACAAAACTCAGTGTGGATGTGACCCGGGCTTCAAAGATCTATCACATGAGCTTTGACCATGGCGTACCCACCAGCTCCCTTGTTGTGACGGGTAAGGCGAAGCGAGGGATTTCAGGCACAACCATTACGTTTTGGCCTGATGGCAAGATATTTGACACGCTGACGTGGGATCGTGCCCGCATTGAACGCCGTCTACGAGATACGGCCATGCTGAATGCAGGGCTCACGATTGACCTTACTGATAACCGAGGTGAAGAACCATGGATGGTGACCTATACCTTTCCCGGAGGGGTGGAGGCATTCTTAGCCGATTTGGTGAATGAAGAAGAGACCATCACCCAAACCCCGATTGTGATTAAACGTGAAGAGCCTGACTTTGAGGGTGATCACCTTGCGTGCGAACTCGTTTTTACGTGGTTGAGTGCCGGGGTTAGTGAGAAAACCCGTTCATTTGTCAATATCGTCAACACGCCTGATGGTGGCGCACACGAAGAAGGATTCCGCAAAGCATTAACCCGCACGATCAATACCTGGGGTGAACGCAAACGGGGCCTATTTACTAAGGGTGGACCAGATCGGGTAACCGGTGATGATCTGCGTGAAGGGCTGGTGTGCGTCCTCAGCTTGAAGATGGGGAATCCACAATTTGAAGGCCAGACGAAAGGTCGTTTGGGATCAGCTTCAGCCCGACGGTTCATGGAACGTGTGGTCAACGAGGACTTAGCCGCCTGGCTTGAGAAACACAATGGTGAAGGTCGAGCGATCGTTACCAAGGCCACCATTGCAGCAAAGGCACGTGAAGCGGCCAAAGCTGCTCGAGATCTGACACGGCGTAAAGGTATTCTCGACAGCCAAAGTGCCGGACTTCCCGGCAAATTAGCCGATTGCTCTAGCCGCGACCCTGAAGTAAGTGAGCTTTATATCGTCGAAGGTGATTCCGCTGGCGGTTCATCTAAACAAGGACGCAATCGAGATACCCAGGCCATTTTGCCCCTACGAGGCAAAGTCTTGAATGTTCAAAAAGCGCAGGTTCGGTCGGTTCTCGCTAATGAGGAGATTCAAAACCTTATCAAGGCAATTGGAACAGGTATCGAACCCGAATTTGACCTTTCAGGGCTGCGCTACCACAAGGTCATTTTGATGGCGGATGCTGATGTTGATGGTGGTCATATCACCACGCTTTTACTGACGTTCTTCCATCGACTGATGCCCCAGTTAATCGAAGGCGGTTATATCTACTTAGCCCAGCCACCGTTGTATCAGTTGAAAAAGAAAACGGACGTAGCGTATGCGATGAGTGATGCCGAACGTGATCGACTCTTGCGAACCGTCTTTAAAACTGATCCCAAAGACCCGAAAGGGGTTGAAGTGTCACGCTTTAAGGGGCTCGGTGAAATGGACCCCGAACACCTATGGACGACCACCATGGACCCGGCTCGGCGTACATTACTGCAAGTCAAGCCAGGTGATGCCGAGCGGGCAGATGCGACATTTGAACTGCTGATGGGTAAAAGCGCCGCATCGCGCCGCGAATGGATTGAGGCAAATGCGGCCTATGCCGCACTCGATGTGTAAATACCGCAGTCCAGTGGCCGGGCCTAGCCTTACCGGTGAATATCCCTCGCGTCCATATGGGCGCGAGTTTGGACTGTATAGACCCCTGCGCCTGTCAGTAAGGCCCCGCGGCCGATTTGACGCCCCAATTCCCAGTTCCCTAATCCCAGTTCGGGTTCATTAAGGGCATATTGGCCATCTACCCAACGGGTAAAATCATTCCCTACAAAGGGAGCATTCACTTGGGCACGGATGGCTTCAGCTTCTTGGTTGTCATCGCTGAGCACGCTCACCACAAAGGCAGGGGAGTAGGTATTTAGCCAGGTGGTCGCTTCCTCAGCTGTTTCAGCCATCACCACGGTCACCTCAGGTGAGTGTTCCCATTCCCATTCATCCCCGATAGCATCCGTTTCAATGGCGTCCAGTTGGGGTTCAATGACATCGCCTTCACTACGTGCAATAGGAACTTCTGCCCGCCACTGTGGGCCAAATAGGTGGTCAGCACTGGCGTGGACATGTAGCTTCAGGGCTTTCCCGGCCTTCGATTGGGCATCTTCAAGGCCAGCAAGGACCGCATCGGCATGGGTTTGGCCAATCAACACAATCGTATTTAAGGTATTGCACACTTTGCGGTCTAAGCTTCGCCAAATGGCTCCACGGACCCGTTCCGGGTCTGCTCCAGGTGCAATCAACATCCACGCACCACCGCGCCCATGTAACGACACTTGGTTCCCCGCGCTCCTCGCTACATCGCCCAGCATCCGAACCGCACGTCCTGACCCGCGCACCACGACAAGCCCCAACCGGTCATCACTAACCAGGGCATATCCAGCCTCACGGGTTGCTGAATCAACCAATCCCACACAGCCTGCGGGAAGACCAGCAGCCTGAATGGCCGGTTCAAGTGCATATTTCAAGACAGCCCGCGCCGTGCCAAGCGCCGCACTCCCTATACGGAATACAACAGTATTTCCCGTACGTAAGACGCCACACGCATCGGCAAATACGTTTGGGCGACCTTCAAACACAAAGCCAACGACACCCAATGGTGCTTTATGCAAGGTAACTTCCCACCCTTGGGCGTGAGGAATGGTGCTCAGTGGCTCTTCGTGTGTTGTTAGATGTGCCCACCCGCGTAGGCCAGCAATCATGTCATCACGCATAGTTTCGCTGAGCACGAGCCGGACAGTGGACTGACCCAAGGATCTGGCCAATGCCACATCATCTGCATTCGCTGCTGCAATAGGTGCGAAGGTCCTGTCATCGGCTAACGCATCGGCAAATGCGAGGAAGAAGGTACTAATCTGCTCATCTGTCACGGTTGCCATCCGACTAAAGGCAGTAACGGCACCATCAACCGCCGTTGCGGCTGCATTACGCGGTCCGGCGGGGACATGGACCAACTCCCCTAGGGAGGTCACAAATAAAGCATCTCCGGGTGCAAAAGCTGCCGCGAGCTCATCAGAGACCGTGACCACACGGTCACCTCCGACGATCACGCGCTGGCCAGGTTCTAATGATTCCAAAGGCGTCATGCCCCTACGCTATCAATGGACTGCCGCCTTGTATCGCTAAATGTTCTACACAAAGGAAAGCCCATGTCACCGCTCATCATTGCACTCATCGGAGGCCTGTTTGGGCTACTACTGGGGAGCTTTGCCAACGTAGTGATTGCGCGTGTTCCCAAGGGTGAAAGCGTGGTATCTCCGCCCTCTGCCTGCCCACACTGTGGCCACCAGATCGGATGGCGGGACAATATCCCCATATTGAGTTATCTCTTGCTGGGTGGGAAATGTCGGTCTTGTCATACCGCGATCTCTGCTCGTTATCCGATCGTTGAAGGTGTTATGGCGCTTCTCTTTGGGGGGTATAGCTATTGGTTTGCCAGTATTGGTGACCTCTATGCCCTACCAGGCATATTGGCGTTTGTCTTTGCCAGCATGTGCCTGCTGGTTATTGATATTGACACCTTCCGCTTACCTAATGCGATAACCGTCCCGTTGATGGGTACCACACTGGTATTGTTCAGCGCTGCTGCGTTGTTTCACGGGGAGACGAGTCGGTTTTGGTCCATGCTGTTTGGCCCCGTATTCTTAGCCGGCATTCTCTATATTGCTCACAGAATCCGTCCATCTGGCATGGGTATGGGGGACGTGAAATATGCGATTCCAATGGGTATTACCTTGGGTTACCTTGGTATCGGGCCTGTCATCGTGGGCTATTTTCTCGCCCTCTTTGTCGGGGTTGGCTGGGGCATCACCACCATGGCAAAACACGGATTTAAACGACGAGTTCCCATGCCGTTTGGTCCTGGCTTAGTCATAGGAGCCTTTGCCGCCATCATCGTTGGAAATCAAATCGCCCGATTATATATGAGTATCACCGGTCTGTAAGTGCCCTGATTCATCAGGTCTTTTAGGTGCCTAATTAGGTCTAATGACGGCGCTATAGCGCAGGAATATCGCCTATCTTTTTCTCTGGATGAAAGGAAAAAAGATGACGCTCTCTATTGTTGCAGCCTCCAGGCATGGGTCAGCGCACAAGGTAGCGCGAGCTATTGCCGCGAGTGTGCACGATGGCCAAGAAGAACAAGTCATAGATGCGGACGCATTGGATCTTGACGTACTCGCTGCAGCACAAGTGGTGGTTATCGTCTCAAGCATCTACAAAGGCACACTTGAAGTTATTCGTCAAGCACCAACGATTGCCTCGCTGATCACTCAAAAGGATGTTGCCCTTGTTACGGTTGGGCTGACAGATCCTGAAAGTGATGATCGGCGAGAGGCGATTACACGATCTGAACTGGCGTCTCATGCCAGGTCAATGACAGAGTTTGATTTACTTGGGGCACTCGAACCGCGTGAATTGGGCGTTACTGACCGGATGCTCACGCGGTTCTTGGCAGCCAATTTGAAACGTAAGCCGGTGCTCACAAACCAAGAACGCCGATTTATTAATGCGGCTGAAGGTGGTATTGACCTCGTAGATCTCGCCGAAATTGATCCCGTACTTGAATGGATTGATGTACACACCGGAGGGGCCGGTAGGCTCTCCTCATGAGTGATCAACCCAACCGTCAACCATCTGAACAAGAAATTATGGCCATGATCGCGCAATTGCGTGAGGCCCCCGTCCGTGACATCATCCTCCAAGGCCTAGGACTTATGGTGAGTGGTGCGGAAGCAAAATTGGGTCGACAAGATGCGCGCATCATTATCGATGTTGTGGCTGCGGTTGTAGAAACCGCCGGCGATCAACTCGGTGATGTGCAGAGTCAGATCGAAACTATGGTCGCCGAATTAAAGACCGCACAGGTACAAGCTGAGGCAAAACTAGCTGAGGCGGGTGAACAAGGTGGTGATGACTCAGCCACGTCAGTTTCATCACCCAGTACACCGCCAGCGAAGGAAAAGAAACAAACCGATAAGTTGTGGATTCCCGGTAAGTAGTGCCACTGAACCGTACAACCCAGGCTTGCCTGGGTTGTTTGTGTATGCGGTGCAAACGACAACCTCATGCTATGCTGTGTCGCCTATCAAGTGGGAGTGGTCCCCGCCGGTAACGCAAGTGACCCGGCTCAGAGCGTGAGAACATCCTCAACCGATGTCGCTTCAAACGACCGCTGCTGCAGCAGGGTCGTTTTTTCGATTCTGTACCCAACGATCAGGAGGCGACATGCCCAAGCAAAAAACCCATTCGGGTGCAAAGGACCGGTTCCGTGTTACACGCAACGGCAAGGTGATGCACCGTAAGCAAAATCGTAACCACCTTGCTGAACACAAGCCGCAGCGCCGCAAGCTTCGTCTCCGCTCTGACGAAGCGTTGGCCAATGGTTCTGAAGCAAAGACCATCAAGCGGATGTTGGGCCAGTAGGTCGGCATAGGACTGAGGAGAGTTAAATGGCACGAGTAAAGCGCGGCGTTCACGCCCGTAAACACCACCGCACAATCATGAAGCGCGCCAAGGGGTTCCGCGGCGCCCGCAGCCGCCGGTTCCGCGTAGCAAATGAAACGATTTTGCATGCCGATCACTACGCAACCCGTGACCGCCGTGCGCGTAAGCGTGACTTCCGTAAATTGTGGATCACCCGAATCAATGCCGGGTCACGTCTCCACGGATTGAGCTATTCCAAGTTCATGTACGGGTTGAAGAAGGCAGAGATTTTGCTTGATCGTAAAGTCCTTGCTGACCTCGCGGTTCATAACCCAACCGCCTTTGGCAGCCTGGTTGATGCCGCAAAGGCCCAGCTGTAATCATGACCGCCATTGATCGCGCGCCGCTTATTACATCCGTAGCTAATCCTGCGGTTAAAGCGGCCGCGAAGTTGGTGACTCGCAAGGGTCGCCGTGATCAAGGTCGATTCTTGGTTGAAGGACCGCGAGCGGTTACTGACGGAATCGACCACATTGATGAGTTATTCATCACCGAGCGATCTGCTCGTGAACATGAGCATTTGGTTGAATCGCTTGCCGCAAAAGGCGCACAAATTCGTCTCGTCAGCGATGAGGTATTGCACACGATTGCTGATACCGTCACACCCCAGGGGATGATTGGTGCAGCACCCATGCACACCGCGGTTATCGATGATGTACTTGCTACAGAACCCAAGCTGATTATTGTGCTTGACCAAGTAGCCGACCCGGGCAATGCAGGAACGATTCTGCGCACTGCTGATGCTGCCGGAGCTGATGCCGTAGTGTATCTGAATGGTTCTACCGATCCATTCAGTCCAAAAGCAATCCGCTCTTCAGTCGGGTCGGTCTTTCATCTCCCGATCATCATTGGGGCCGATCCAGGTGAGCTGTACACAGCCTTAGCGACGTCATCCATGACAATCTTCGCAGCACAAGTGCACGAGGGTGAAGATGTATTTTCAATATCAGTGGATGGACCTATCGCACTGGTTTTTGGTGGTGAAGCGAGCGGATTGAGCCAGACCACGGTGGATTCGGCGAACCGCCTTGTCCGCATCCCGATGCCCTCAACTCAACGCCCTGGCTATCACGGTCACGCAGAAAGCTTGAATTTATCGGCTGCGGCGGCGATTATGACCTTTGCGATTGCACGCGCCCAATAGGCAACAGCCAGAAGACTCGCGTTGAGCGAGAGGGCAATGGACCACCCAGAAGGGTGGTCCATTTGTATATCCAACGGACGATAGGTGATAACTCGCCTCAAGTATTCTCTGCGTTTTTACGCTTTGCTTCCTTTGCAGCTTCTACGGCAGCGGTATCAGCCATAACTTTCGCGTGGGCTTCTTCACGAAGGATATCAAAGTCAAGGTCGTGCCCTTCAGGGAACCGGGCATGAATCCACTTATACATGACCCACATGAAGATGAACCAAATGGGCAATGCGATGAGCGTCTTGCGGGCATCAGGGTCCACCGCCAAGATGGCAAAAAGAACGGCGAAGAACACTAATGTCGCATAGGTGGCTGGTATCCCACCCAACATCGGGAATTTGGATTCGGCATGGCGATCAGGGTGCTTCTTGCGATATTGCAAGTAGCAAATCATGATCAACACCCAGACCGTGATATACAGCACCGCAGATGCCCCGGCGACGATATCGAATGCTTTAGCCATTGATTCTGAGAATGACAAGGCAACTGCAGGGCTTAAGCAAATAAGGGTAAGCATGAGCGCATTCTTTGGTACCCCGCGGCTATTCAACTTAGCGAATATCTGGGGAGCCAGGTGGTCACGGGACATGCCATACATTAAGCGGCTTGTCGAATACACCCCGGCATTGGCCGATGAAGCAGCTGAAGTGGTTACCACAAATTGCATAATGCCGGCGGCACCGGCGATACCGGCAAAGGAGAACATCGTCGTGAAAGGCGAACGCCCTGGTTCGATGTTAATCCAGGGTTCTACACACATAATGACTGCCAGACTGAGCACGTAGAACAGGATGATACGAACTGGAATTGTATTAATGGCATCAGGCAGGTTCTTTTCGGGGTTGGATGTTTCTGCTGCTGCAGTCCCGACCATTTCAATACCCTGAAAGGAATACACGCAGATCTGAACGGCTGCGAGTACACCCATAATTCCTGCTTTGGGCCAGAACCCGTACTTGAATAAGTTATTGATTGACGCAACCTCACCCGTTGGGGACGTGAAGCCAGTAACAATCAAATAGATACCCGCAATAATCAGGGCAATGATCGTCACAACCTTGATGATGGCAAACCAGAACTCCATTTCACCGAAGACGCTCACTGCCACCATATTCAACGAAATCAATACGATGATCGTGGTAATAACGGCTATGTAGTGGGGATAATCTTTGCCTAACCAAAACTCTAGGTAGGCCGCGATGACAAGGGAATCGGCAACCCCAATGATCACCCAGCAGACCCAATAGGTCCAACCCACATAAAAGCCTGCCCAGGGACCAATCAAGTCGGTCGCAAAATCGGCAAAGGTGTGATAGGCAAAGTTGGAGAGCAAAAGCTCACCCATTGCCCGCATCACGAAGAATAAAAAGCTGCCAATGATGAGGTAGAGCACCAAAATCATTGGGCCAGCAGTACTGATGGTTTTGCCTGAGCCAAAGAACAGGCCGGTGCCGATGGCACCGCCAATGGCGATGAGCTGTAAGTGCCGCTGCGAAAGCGCGCGTTTAAGCTCTTGCGGTTCTCCAGCTGTGGCTTCACCAGATGGTAAGTGATCGCTCACATTAGATCCTCTCAATTCGGGGCCAGCGCCATTGCTGACTCAGAAACTTCGGCAATCCGAATGGTGAGAGTTCACCACATCATGGGTGGAGTTACCTATTTTCGAAGCAAAGTAATTCGTATAAACGATTTGTGTTCCATGCTGTACAGGGCGTATGTCTATCTCTTGGGGTCTTGGGTACTTATCTGGCAGGCCATAAGGCCGGAGAGTTATTTAGTCTACATAACCCGATTACGGGCGGTGTGTCGCCCCGCACATGGCTTGGATCGGCTACCCTTTGCGCCCATGGAACGTATCAGTATTGACGCACTTCGTGACCGAGTAGATGGCGCGCTAACCGACATTGCCCAGGCACCAACCCTTGAGGCACTCGCGGCGTTAAAAGCCAGCCTGGTTGGCAAACAAGGCGAGATTATTGGTTTGCGTCGCCAGCTTGGTCAGTTCGATCCCGAGGATCGCAAAGTATTTGGTCAGGTGTTGAATGACCATATGGCTGCTATCGGTCAAGCCTTGGAAGCACGACAAGCGTTTCTTGAGATTGAACGAGACAATGTTGTCCTCGCAGCCGAACGTCTTGACCTGACTTTACCTGCACGTAAACCAGCTCGGGGCAGCTTACATCCGCTTACTGAAACCCTTGAACAGATCCTTGACGTACTTTGTGGTCTTGGGTATGAGATTGTGCGTGGAGTTGAAGTCGAGAGTGAATGGTTTAACTTTGACGCCCTCAATGCTCCAGAAGATCATCCCTCACGGGGATTAACGGACACGATTTATGTGCACGAGTTCGATACGGCACAAACCCGTGAAGACGGTACTACTCCGATGTTGATGCGCCCACAGACCAGTCCTATGCAGATTCGAACAATGCTCGACCGTGAGCCACCACTTGCTGTAGCCATACCAGGGCGTGTTTACCGCCAGGACACCCCCGATGCAACCCACGTACCGGTCTTTCACCAAATAGAAGGGCTGACCATTGGCACTGACATCTCAATGGCAGATCTCTTTGGCACATTGACTGCATTTGCACGTACCCAAGTTGGCGACAAAACAAGATTCCGGTTCCGGCCCCACTACTTCCCCTTTACCGAGCCAAGTGTTGAATTAGATGCCTGGATCGAAGACCCCTCCCACCCCGATGGTGGCAAATGGGTTGAAATGCTTGGTGCTGGCATGGTGCATCCCAATGTCTTGCGTAATGGGGGTATTGACCCTGAGCAATGGCAAGGATTTGCCTTCGGGATTGGTATTGAACGCACGGCCATGGTGCGCTACGGCGTTCCTGACCTCCGTCTATTTGCTGACAACGATTTGCGACTCTTACACAGTTTTGCCTAGGAGTGATCATGAAGGTATGTATTTCTTGGTTACGTGAATATGTCGATACGGATCTCAGTGCCCATGCCATTGCCGATATCTTTACGCTTCTTGGCTTTGAAGTTGAACGTGTCTGGCAGCCCCTCGCAGAAGTAGAAGGCGTGGTGGCCGTACAGGTCGAAGAAAAGACTCCGGTAGAGGGGTCTAACAAACTCAATATGTGCAAGGTCTTTGACGGTACAAACCATCACATGATTATCTGTGGTGCCTCGAACTATGACGTTGGTGCGGTTGTTCCAGGCGCACTTCCTGGGGCGGTACTTCCGGGCGGGTTCACGATCGGGCGACGCAAGATGATGGGGCTCGTATCCAATGGGATGTTAGCGAGTGCAAAAGAACTCGGGATTGGTGACGATAGCGCAGGTATTTGGGTCCTTGGAGACCACGCCCCTGCACTGGGTACCAATATCGCCCAGTGGCTTGGCCTCGATGAGTGGGTATTAGATATTGACATCACACCCCATAGCGGCCATGCCGCAACCATTTGGGGTCTTGCACGAGAATTAGCCGCGAAAACAGGTGCACCGCTCAAGGCCCCCCTTTCATCACATCAGGTACCAGAACCAGTTACCCCAATTGAAGGGCTCCCAAAGGTTGTCATCGAAGAACCCAGCGAGTGCCGACGGTTTGACGGGCGACTCATTACCGACTTAACCGTGCAGCCATCGCCGCCTCAGGTACAAGTGCGCTTGGCATTAAGTGGTTTCAGGCCAATCAACGCCGTGGTCGATGCCACCAACTACGCCATGCTGGAAACGGGTCATCCCACCCATGCGTTTGATGCGAGCACGGTACACGGAGATATTCGGGTACGAAACGCGAATGAACACGAAACCCTGCTTACCTTGGACGATACTGAACGGACTCTTGTTCCTGATGATGTCGTAATCGCTGATGATGCTGGTGCGATTGCCATCGCGGGGGTGATGGGTGGTGCCCGAACCGAGGTGACCGAAGAAACGACAACGGTCTACCTTGAGACCGCGGCATGGGACCCGCGTCGGGTTCTACGTACCGCACGTCGCCACCAGCTCTTTAGTGAGGCACGGGCGCGGTTTGAACGTCGGGTTTCTGCTGAGACGGTGCCACTTGGTGCCCAGCGGGTGACCGACCTCTTGCATGCGTGGAGCGGGGGAACGGTGGTCGGCGGTGCGGATTATTACCCCATCCCGGATCAACCAGTGACGATCACTATTGACCCGGCATATGTCCGACGATTGATTGGGGTCCCCATCGAGAATGCTGAACAAATCAGGATTTTGCATGCCCTTGAATGCCGAGTTGATACCTGTGACGAAGGGCTTCTCGCCGTTGTTCCACCTCCATGGCGACCCGATTTGACAATTGCCGCTGATCTCGTTGAGGAAATTGCGCGCGTTTACGGGTACGACCAGATTGAGCCACGCGTGCCAGCCACGGGTAAACCCGGTAGGCGCGGACCAGACCATCAAGCTGAACTCGCTATTCGAGAACGATTAGCTGGAGCCGGCTGGACTGAAGTATTGTCCTACCCATTTACGAGCATGAAGGCCTTGGAACAGCTAGGACTTGATGCCAACGATTCACGTTTAGACCCGGTGCGTTTGGTGAATCCACTGAGCCGTGATGAAGAGGTCTTGCGCACCACCATGGTTTGTGGCCTTGCCGAGGTACTTGCTAAAAATGTGAATCGTGGTGCACCCCAAGTTGCCGTTTTTGAAATTGGCCATGTCTTTATTCGTCCGACTGCGATGGAACCTGCCTTTGATGGTGGGCCAACAGGAGTGACGTTACCCGCTGAACCACACATGGTTGCGTTGGCTGCTTGTGGGCTATTCGGTCCGGCCCGTCACGGAGAGCCTACGCATCAAGCAGATGTCTATGACCTCACGGGGGCATTGGCGACGATGATCGATGGGTTAGGGTTCGATCCTAATGTGCTCACCTTGAGCCCGACTAGCGAGATGCCGTACCATCCTGGGCGTGCCGCCGTGATCACTGGACCAGCAGGCGAGTACTTAGGCACATTAGGGGAGTGGCATCCTCGAGTGCTTAAGGCGTTTAATCTGCCTGCTCGGAGTATTTTTGCTGAGATCCGTCTGGACAGACTCATTGCGCTTGACGCCCCTCGCCGACAAGCCACAATCCCTAGTCCTCTCCCTGGGTTGCGATTTGATGTGGCGGTCGTCACTGATCGTGACGAACCATACCGTAAGGTGTATGACGTTGTCCGTGCTGCGGCTGGAGATCGTCTCACCAATATCGGGCTCTTCGACGTCTATGAAGGATCGTCCTTGGGCGAAGGTAAACGCTCATTAGCGTTCAACGTAGCTCTGGACGATGCCACCACACAGTTAACCGACAACGAAGAAGCGGCTGCCATCGCTGCTATCCGTGACGCAGTGAACGAGCAGGGCTGGGAATTCCGCGGACGATAGATTTGTAAGACTTCAGCGGGTGAGCATGAATGCTCACCCGCTGAGCTTGTGTGCCAACCAACGATGACCAGGCAATTCGATAAGAACCGGTGCCCACCTATCTGCATCTAGCACGTTCCTATCCAATTGGCTGGATGGAACCTACGCATCTGTCCCTACCTCTATGGGCCACTTGGACGAGGTCTGTTGGTCCTTTGCATGGAATCCAAAAAACATGCGGGCTGTAATGTGCATCGGTACAGCAGATTTGTTATGCCATAGTCACCATGCAGCAATGGGGCTGCCTTTAGAAGGAGAAAAACATGAAGGTTGGTATTCCATCAGAAATTAAGAACAACGAGTTCCGTGTAGGGATCACCCCTGCTGGTGTGAAGGATCTCGTCACCAATGGCCATGAAGTTCAGGTGCAAGTCGGTGCTGGTCTTGGCTCCGGTATCCCTGATGAAGCCTATATTGCCCAGGGCGCCAAGATGATTCCAACTGCAGAGGAAGTGTGGAAATCCTCTGAAATGATCATCAAGGTCAAAGAACCGATTGCTAAGGAATATGACCTGCTTCAAGATGGTCAGCTCCTCTTCACCTACCTCCATTTGGCTGCCGACAAGCCCCAAACAGAAGCACTGCTTTCTCATAATGTGACCTCAATCGCCTATGAAACAGTACTTGGTCCGAACAATAGCCTGCCCCTTCTTGCACCAATGTCTGAAATTGCTGGTCGCCTGGCACCACAGGTTGGGTCACACTTCTTGCTCAAGGCAAACGGTGGTTCAGGGGTACTCCTCGGCGGTGGTTCAGGTGTCCGCCGCGGCAAAGTGGTTGTCCTTGGTGGCGGTGTTGCTGGTTTCTTCGCTGCTCGTGTTGCCAACGGGATGGGCGGTGACGTCACCGTCTTTGACGTGAACCCCAAGCGCATGCAGTACATCGATGAAGTCACCCTCGGCCAGGTACGTACGCTGTTCTCCTCTGCGCTTGCCGTTGAAGAGGCAGTAGCTGAAGCCGATCTTGTGGTTGGTGCTGTGCTCATTCCAGGTGCTGCAGCTCCGAAATTGGTGACCAATGAGATGGTCAAGAATATGAAGCCAGGTTCTGTACTGGTCGATATTGCCATAGACCAGGGCGGCTGCTTCGAAGATAGCCACGCAACCACGCATGATGATCCCGTGTTTAAGGTTCATAACTCAACGATCTATGCGGTTGCGAATATGCCTGGTGCGGTGCCATACACCTCAACCTATGCCTTGACCAATGCCACGATGCGCTATGCCGTAGCGTTGGCCAATAAGGGTTGGAAGGAAGCCTGCAAGTCAGTTCCTGGTTTGATTGATGGCCTTGCAACCCATGGTGGCAAGCTGTACAGCCCACCTGTTGGTGAAGCACTCGGGATTGATGCGGTAGCACCGCAAGAAGCCCTGTAACCATAGTGTGCCAGGTAACTACCCTGGCAGCCAAACACGAATGCCGATCCAGCAGGGTCGGCGTTTGTGCTCATAGGAGGAATACACATGACGACAGCATGGAAAACAAAACCTGAAGCACCTGTGACCCCTCCAAATCTTCGAGGTGCATGGGCCGCAGTGAACCTTGAACAAATTCGAGAGAATATACGCATCTTGGACGCGCACAGCAAAGCGAAACGGCTCTGCGCCATTGTGAAAGCTGATGCCTACGGACATGGAGCACCAGCAGTCGGTAAAGCAGCCCTAGAAGCGGGGGCTGATCGCCTTGGGGTTGCGACGATTCTTGAAGGAGTTGAACTCCGTAAGTCAGGGATTACCGCCCCCATATTGGTCCTGAGCGAAGTTCCGGTGTCATCTGCCCCCGTACTCGTTGAATATGACCTGACCCCAGCGCTCTTTACACAAGGTCTAGCAGATGCTATTGCCAATGTTGTTCGGGCAACGATGCAAGACCCCCATCCTGTTCATCTGAAATTAGAAACAGGGATGGGTCGTGTCGGGTTAGTGCCTGAAGAAGTAGCTGATGCGGCTGAGTACCTCAGTCACTTACCTGAACTTCGTTTTGAGGGGGTATTTAGCCACTTTGCGTGTGCAGATGAAGCGGACTTGACCTCCACACACCGTCAGCATGAAATATTTATGTCGAGCTTGTCAGCCTTGCGCAAAGCAGGTATTGATCCTGAGATTGTCCATATTGCCAACTCGGCAGCCACGCTAGCGCTCCCCGAATACCATCACGACATGGTGCGCCCTGGTCTGAGTATCTATGGCTATTCTCCTGCACCACATATTGATGGCCTCGGTATTAAACCGTGCATGGCGATTACTGGACTGGTCAATCTGGTGAAAGCAGTACCAAAAGGTACGTCTGTCTCGTATGGACATACGTGGACGGCCAAGAACGATACGGTGATCGCTTCCTTACCTATCGGCTATGCCGATGGGGTACGCCGTGCCCTGTCCAGTACGGGTGAAGTATGGTTGAACGGTCGTCGTGTCCCTATCGTTGGTCGAGTCTGTATGGACCAACTGCTCCTTGATCTTGGTCCCAACGCAGAAGACGCGGTTGGTGACCAGGTGTGGCTACTTGGTGGTACGGATGGTGCCCCAGATGCAGATGATTGGGCACAGTGGGCAGACACCATTAGTTGGGAGATTCTTGCGGGATTGGGCAACCGTCTTGAACGTGTGCTCACCTAGCTGGGTATTGGCATGAGATAGAGACACAAATCAGGACACCCGCCTTGATATGGCGGGTGTCCTGTATAGGTGGAATTAAGAAACCGTACTGACTTGTTTCTTGTTTGGACCCCAGAGATTGGTCCAGGCAACCCAGAGCATAAAGACCATGACGAGAAGACCGCCATATCCCAAAACCGGATAGACCTGGCCGACAAGATCGGAGAATCCAAATTGGCTTAACAGCACGCCAATCACACTGACAATAATCATCACGACGACGTGATTTTGATTATTAATTTGGGGAATGGCACGCAAACGGGAAACCGTGCCAAAGAAACAGCTGATGGCCGTGGAATATAGTCCAAAGAACAGCAATACCGAATAGACATACCGCATAGCTGGATGAATATTTCCAGCCAACTCAACCATGGGGTATGCCTCTTGGCCCACGACGGCTGCATTGAGGCTCATCGCACCATAGACAACAAGGGCACCTGCACCAAGGCCAATGGCACCTACGAGAATCCCTGTCATGATTGACTTGGGGGTTCTAGCATGGTTCCCCAGGGGAACTAGCACGGCGATGGCGAGCTGGAAATTAAAGGCCACGTACAAGATGCCATTGATAAACCAGTGTTGTAAGAGGCCTGAGCTAATGACTTCATCATTGCCCGTACTCCCGCCAGGCAAGGGGTTAATCACAAACCAAATACCGACAAGAATGGCTCCCACAATGAGGATAGGAACCATGAACTCTTGGGCTTTTACAAGCCCATCAATACCCCATAGCAAGTTGAGGACAACGAGTACACCAACCCCGATAGACCCAACGATTGATGGTACTCCAAAGAGCTTATTGACTAGCCCACCAGCGCCAGCCACCATAATGATGAAGGTCCCAAAGAGTGTGACCGTAATCATCACGTCACAGTAAATACGGGGAAAAGGGTTCGTGGTTGGATTAATTGCCACCCCGTACTCATCTGTCTTCAGCACGTTACCTAGTTGCAGGCTGACCAGGCCAAACAAGAAGAACAGTGCCGTTGCCACAATGATCGACATGGCCCCCATAGGACCAATCGCAACGAAATACTGTAGAACCTCGTTTCCTGATGCAAAACCCGCGCCGATGATTGTTCCAATGAACGTCGCCGCTATACCAAAGGCGGTGACCCTCGTATCGGTATCGCTCATCTTTCTCCTCCTTAATCCTGTTAGATCGCAACGCCCGGTAAAGGGTTTGCTGGAATAAAGATGAACACGGCGTCACTAGGCAGGGCAAATGCCTGGCAAGGTTTTTTGAGTCCTCGGGCATTTTGCCACCAAATGTTATGACCATTGATAGGCAAGAACCTAAATCTAGATGTATGAGTATACAAAATATGGTATATTTTTTGCTATGGTTTTTTCCTTCCATCAGCCTGTTCGGTCCCCGTATCTGCGTACCGCAATCGTCGGTGTGTCTGGTTTTGCAGGGTTAACCGCGCTGCGATTGCTTGAAAATCACCCAGTTTTTTCAGTAACCACGGTTTGTGCAGGTAGCCAAGCAGGTCAAGCGCTCCACGCCATATGGCCGCATTTGGCTGGCATAGCAGACCTCACCAATGTGGTGGTCAAGCCTTCGACTGGTGATGTATTGGAAGGGCATGATGTGGTGTTTTTAGCCACACCGCACGATGTGGCCGCCCAATTAGCAGGTCCGCTCGTGAACCAAGGAGCCTTGGTAGTTGATCTTTCAGGTGGACATCGATTAAGTGGGGCAGGCATGATCGAATGGTATGGCCTTACTCATCCTCACTCGGAACTCCTCCCGGCGATATATGGCCTTCCAGAATTAGTGGACCTTCGTGAAGCCCGTTTAATTGCTGGTCCGGGGTGTTACCCGACGGCCACGGTATTGGGGTTGGCCCCATTCCTTGATGTGATTGACCTCACCTCCATTTCAACGGTGGGCTTAAGTGGACTGAGTGGTGCTGGTCGATTGGCCACTGAGCCATTCTCGTTTGTCGCCGCGAATGAAAATACAAGGGTGTATGGTTCGCCTGGTCATCGGCATACCCCAGAGATTGAACGCATCTTGGGTGAGCTCAGCCAACGAACACAACCCCCAATCCGGTTCACCCCCCATGTTGTGCCACAAACAGCTGGCCTCGTTGCCACGAGCACGGCAGACCTCATCGCACCGGTGGATCCGCTCCAACAACTACGTGACTATTACGCTGACCAGCCATTTATAACGGTCATACCATCGTGGCCAGAAACGGGGGCCGTTGTTGGGTCGAACCGTGCGATGGTGCACGCTCAAGTGGATACCCGCGCAAATAGTCTGATCGTGAGTTGCGCGATTGATAACACCATTAAGGGTGCGTCAGGCCAAGGCATCCAAGCGGCCAATGCGGCGCTTGGGTTGGATCAAACACTGGGATTGCCCCGTGTCGGCACGTACTTATAACGCGAAGGCATCACCATGTTCATCACTTCTCCTCTAGATCGCGCGCATGGAATCACCCGTGCTCAAGGCTTCCAAGCCGCGAGTACCTATGCGGGTCTGCGTGCTAGTCAACGTGATGACCTCACCGTGATCGTTGCCCAATCAGCCGTCCAATGTGCAGTGGTATCCACATCGAATAAGGTCAAAGCAGCTCCGATTCGACTGAATCTTGAGCACCTAGCCCAATCTAATCATCAGGCTCGTGCCGTGGTTATTAACACCGCAAATGCGAATGCATGTACCGGTGCGCCTGGAATGGATACGGCGCGACAGACTGCGACAGCATTGGCTGACTTGCTTGATGAACCGACCTATCACGTCTTAGTCGCGAGTACTGGCATCATCGGTGAGCCGCTAGAGGCTGCACCTATCGTTCGTGCACTCCCTGCTCTTGTACACCAACTCGGTAGAGGAGAGCCAGTTGATCATCGTGTAGCCAAGGCCATTATGACGACGGACACGGTACCTAAATTGGCGTCGGTCACGCTCCAAGAACACGGGGCTGATCCCGTTGTCATAGGTGGAATGGCAAAAGGGAGTGGCATGATCTCACCAGGAATGGCGACCACGATCACCGTGATTACAACGGATGCCAACCTTTCCCATGATGACCTCTCCAATGCCTTAACCCAGGCAACGCAAGCGTCCTTTAACCGCATCAATGTTGATGGGGCAATGAGTACGAATGACACAATCATCTTGTTAGCAAGTGGCCTAGCTGGACCCGTAGATCCCATCCCGTTTACCCAAGCACTGACGGATGTATGCGCAGATCTTGCGTACCAAGTGATTGCTGACGGTGAAGGAGCCACCCAGGTCGTGAAAGTGATGGTGACCGGGGCAGCTGCTGATGCGCAGGCCGACCAGGCCGCACGTCATATCGGTGCTGATCTTCTCGTCCGAACGGCTTTTGCCGGTCGTGACCCAAATTGGGGGAGACTCGTTGCGGCAGCGGGTGCAAGTGGTGTTGACCTGGACCCTAATGAGCTGCGGGTCATGATTGCGGGCACAACCCTGTGTGAACACAGCCTGCCGTTGCCCATTGACCGCGATCTGGTGAGTGCCCAGATGGACCAACCCTACGTAGAACTGAGCGTTGATCTTGGGGTCGGCCAAGGCAGTGGTTGGGTACTCGTAAATGATCTCACCAAAGCCTATATCACTATTAACGCTGAGTACACCACGTAGGAATCTATGGATACGACCTCATCGCTTACCCGCCGCGAACACGCTCAATTTAAGGCCAATATTCTTGCCGAAGCATTGCCATGGATGACAACCTGGGCAGGACGCACGGTTGTGTTGAAAATTGGTGGTAACGCTATTGCTGATGCCAATAGCCAAGTTGCCATCAATATGGCCGAGGATGTTGCCATGTTGCACACCTTAGGTATCCGGCTCGTTGTTGTACATGGCGGTGGTCCCCAAATCAGTGCGCTTGCTGACCAATTCAATTACAAACCTCAGTTTGCTGATGGTATGCGTGTAACTGATGACGAAATGATGACCATTGTGCAAACGGCGATGTGCGGCCAAGTGAATCCGATGATTGTTCGCCTGGTTGCTGACCGTGGTGTTCGTGCGGTAGGGCTAGCTGGAACGGACGCAAACTGTTTGACGGCCCATCCTCGACCGGGGTTTGGACGGGCTGGGGATATCACAGCGGTAGACCCAACCGTCATTACGACATTACTTGATGCCAATATAGTGCCCGTGATCGCACCTATTAGTCGGGGTGATGATGGGGGACTGGTCAATGTCAATGCTGATGCGGCTGCAGGTGCAATTGCGGCAGCCATCCGCGCCGACAAAGTAATTGTGTTAACCAACATTGAGGGGTTGTACACCGATTTTGGTACGCCAAAGGCTTCACTCGTCAACACGATTTCAACGTCAGAACTGCATACGCTCATTCAATCTGGCACGGTTGAACAAGGCATGATTCCCAAACTCAATGCCCTTCACGACGCGGTTGTGGCTGGAGTTCCACAAGGGCATATGTTGGATGGGCAAGAAAGCCACGCCGTATTGCTCGAGATTTTTACCGATGATGGGATCGGCACGATGGTTCTTCCCGATGATGCATCCAAGGAATGATGATGGATTCTGATGTACTGATGCCGACGTATGGGCAACCACCAATCACTGCTATTTCAGGTAATGGCTGCTGGTTGACTACCGAAACGGGTGAAACACTCCTTGACGGGTATGCCGGCATTGCAGTGAGTTCACTGGGCCATGCCCATCCCGCCATGGTCACTGCCGTATCTGAACAAGTCCGAACCCTGGCCCATGTATCAAACTTGATTGGGAGCGAACCGGCGCTGGCATTGGCTGCCAAACTGAATGCCATCAGCGGGTGGAAGGATGGGCGAACATTCTTCTGTAATAGTGGTACTGAGGCAAATGAGGCAGCACTGAAACTTGCGCACCGATACGGAACAATGCGTGACCCCAAAAAACGTCATGTCGTTTCATTGAAGAATGCCTTTCATGGACGAACTCGCGGTTCGTTGCGGATAACGAGTCATTCGCCAAAAACAGATGCGTTTGAACCCCTCGGGGATTGGAATACACAAGTAAGTGATGCGGCTGAGTTACGTGAAGCGGTCACCGATAGCACGTGCGCAGTCATTCTCGAAGTCATCCAAGGTGAAGGTGGGGTTGTTCCCGTTGACGAACATTTGTTACAAACAGCCCGCGAACAATGCGATCACTATGATGCGTTATTGATCATTGATGAAGTTCAAACGGGTATTGGACGGACCGGAGCGTGGTTTGGATTTCAAACAACCTCAGTAGAACCAGATGTGATAACGCTAGCCAAAGGATTGGGTGGCGGTATCCCTATTGGTGCAGTCGTTGCACACGGCAAGGCAGCGACTGCCTTTCACCACGGTGACCATGGGTCAACCTTTGGAGGCAATCTTGTGGCATGTGCCGCTGCGCTCGCGGTCATCACCACGATTGAACAAGAGGGGCTGCTCGCCCATGTCCTGGACATGGAGCGCGTCTTGTGTGCAGGACTTGATGCCATTGTGGCCGACCATGACTTAGCCATGAGTCATCGTGGACGAGGGCTATTGCATGCTCTTGTGCTCAGTGATGATGTCGCTGAATCTGTTGTGATGCGTGCGATCAACCACGGACTGTTAGTCAATAACGTTCGGCCAAATGCGATTCGTATTGCCCCGGCATTAACGATCACGGAGCACGAAGTGACCCAACTGCTAGAACGATTAGGAGCTTGCCTGTGAGTAATGCCTCTCAACCCGTATCTCGTGAGGATCGGCACCGGCTGATTCTGTCGTATCTCTCTCGCTATGACATCTCTAGCCAAACCCAATTGGTGACGTATCTGCGGAGTGATGGCGTAGATGTCCGTCAAGCCACCATTAGCCGTGACCTTGACGCCCTGGGAGTGTTTAAGGTGCGACTCGCTAACGGAGATGAGATTTATCGGCCACCGGGCCGTCCAGATCTATCCGGTGTACTGCGCATGTACGCCTTGATGATTGAAGGGAGCGGCCAGCTCTGTGTGGTGCGTACCCCACCTGGGTCTGGTCCACCTGTCGCCGCAGCCATCGATGGTGCTGATCTGCCCGATGTACTCGCGACTATTCAAGGTGACGATACGGTTCTCATCATTGCACGTGAGCCAGCAAGCGGTCATGACATCGCTGCCGCGCTTAATACCCATATTCATATTTCCCCGTCAGCATAAAAGGAGACTCCATGTCAAAGAAACTCGTGCTCGCGTACTCCGGTGGGCTTGATACCAGCGTGGCCATTGAATGGCTCAAGATTCATAAAGGCTACGAGGTCATCGCATGTGCGATGGATGTTGGTCAAGCTGCCGAAGGGGAAATGGAACGAATCCGCCAGCGTGCTCTGGATTGTGGCGCCAGCGATGCCGTCATTTTTGACGCACGCGCCGAGTTTGCGGATCAATTTGTTGCTGCTTGTATTCGGGCAAACGGGAAATACATGGGGAAGTATCCCCTCGTCAGTGCGTTGAGCCGTCCACTCATCGTGAAGCATCTGGTAGAGGTAGCAAAGGCCCATGGAGCTGATGCCATTGCCCATGGCTGCACCGGTAAAGGCAACGACCAAGTGCGGTTTGATGTAGCCGCGATGGCCCTTGCTCCACATCTAACTGTTGAAGCACCCATTCGAGAATGGGGGCTCACCCGTGATGCAGCCCTTGACTTTGCTGCCGAACATGGGATTCCCGTTGTTGCCAAAAAGGAGAACCCTTACTCCATTGATGAAAACCTGTGGGGTCGAGCTGCTGAGTGTGGTGCACTAGAAGATCCCTGGGTGGCGCCACCCAGTGATATTTATGCCATGACTACCCACCCGGTTGATGCTCCTGATACTCCTGAAGAGGTTGAGTTGACCTTCGCTGGGGGCATCCCGGTGGCACTTGATGGGCAGGTGATGGATCTCTTTTCAATCATCGCTACATTAAATACCCGTGCTGGTGCTCACGGGATTGGTCGTCTCGATATGGTTGAAGACCGTCTTGTAGGGATCAAGAGTCGTGAGGTCTATGAGTTTCCAGCGGCGGCCGTCATCATGGCGGCCCATGAAGAATTAGAAAACTTGACGGTTGAAACGGAACTTGCCGTTGGTATGAAGGATGCGAGCGCCGTCTGGGCCAAACTTGTGTATAACGGACTCTGGTATGGCCCGTATAAACAAGCTCTTGATGCGTTCTTCATGCAAGCTAATACCTCCATTGAAGGTGATGTTCGGCTCAGCATGTACAAAGGCACCGTCGCCCCAACCGGCCGACGTTCAGAGAAAAGCCTCTATCAACGTGGCTTGGCTACCTATGACGCCAGTGATGAGTTCGATCACTCCATGGCCCTTGGATTTGTCAAATTATGGGGCTTACCGACCAAGGTCTGGGCTGAAACCAATGGAGACCAATGATGTCCACAGAAAACCAACCATATGGGGCCACGAGTGCGGGGCGACTTTGGGGTGCCCGTTTTAGTGATGGCCCTGCTCAAGCAGCGTGGGAACTCGGTGTATCCATTGCGACAGACCATCGGATGTGGCCCTACGATCTTGCGAGTTCCACAGCTCATGCTGATGAATTGCTCCGCATTGGGGTATTGACTGCTGCTGACCATGCGGCCATAACGGGTGCCTTAGACACGATTCGTGAATCCTTTGCCCTTGGGGAGTTTGAATACACCCCAGATGATGAAGATATTCATGGGGCAATTGAGCGTCGGCTTGTGGAATTACTTGGTGAAACGGGGGGCAGGTTACGTGCCGGGCGTAGCCGGAATGACCAAGTCATCAACGATGCGAGGCTATGGCTGGCCCAGGCGATTGATGACCAACGCGCTGGATTAAAACATGTCATTACCACCCTTGCTGATCAGGCGGCGCTACATGCCGAGGCCATTGCCCCTGGGTTTACCCATCTCCAACGTGCGCAGCCGGTGACCATTGGGCATCACCTTGCCGCATACGGATGGATGCTGGCGCGTGACCTGGACCGCCTTCACGATTGCAAGGACCGAATCATGGCGGTGTCACCGCTCGGGTCAGGGGCATTGGCAGGGTTGACCTTACCGCTTGATCCGATGCAGTATGCCCAAGCCTTGGGCTATACGGGTATCGCACCCAATTCGATGGATGCGGTTGCTGACCGCGACTTCATGGTTGAATACCTTGCTGCGGTGGCCATTATCGGTATGCACCTCAGTCGGTTATGTGAGGACATTATCTTGTGGTCGAGTGTGGAGTTTGGCTGGGCCCGCTGTTCAGACGCTTTTTCCACTGGCTCGAGCATCATGCCTCAAAAACGTAATCCCGATATTGCTGAACTTGTTCGCGGCAAGGCCGGGCGGTTGTTTGGGGCAGTCCAAGCGCTATTAACGATGTGTAAAGGGCTGCCATTGACCTATAACCGAGACTTACAAGAAGACAAAGTTGTGCTCTTTGATGCCGCCGACACGCTTGATGTGGTGTTGCCCGCCGTGGCTGGGATGATTGAGGGGCTGACCTTTAATACGACACATGTGGCGGCAGGGGCTGGTGGTGGGTTTGCGATGGCCACTGATATTGCCGAGGCGCTCGTACGTGCAGGAATGCCATTCCGACAGGCCCACGAGGTCGTGGGATCTTTGGTCGCCAGTTGTGAAGCTGAAGGTATCGACATTATTGACTTATCCCCTGCACAGCTTGCTGAACGGGTACCGGCATTACAGGGGCTTGACACTGCGGCATTAAGCGCCTTAGTCAACCCTCACGCTGGTGTCGCACGGCGTAATGCACCAAATGGTGCCGGTGCAGTACGGGAACAAGTTGTGCGGTTGAGAGCTGCTATCAGCTAGTACGCCATAACCGATTCATGGATTGCAGGGTGAGTTTTCTCATTGCCATGCGGTCCATGTTCGGTTCATGGCCTAGCCTTGTGCCATGTTTTGGTATAACCACGAGCTTTCTCGAACGTTTGAAGATTTGGCCCGACGGGCACAAATAGCTGGGGAATCAGTGTTCCGAACCCGGGCCTATGAGAAAGCCGCAGTAACTATCCGGCTGTTGTCGGAAGATATCACGGCTATGGACCGTGAAGCTATTGCTGCCCTTCCAGGAGTTGGGGCTGCAACGGCTGAAAAAATTGACCAGTGGTTGCGTACTGGCATTATCGACGAACTCGAAACCTATCGCGCTCAAATCCCCGATGGTGTGGTTATCCTGACGAATATCCCTGGGTTGGGGGTTAAAACTGCGGCTCGCCTCCATCGTGAACTTGGTATAGACAGTCTTCAAACACTCGCGGATGCCATTACTGATGGTCGTATTGCATCCTTACCCCGAATGGGTAAGAAAAGCGTAGATAAACTTGCAGATGGGTTGCGGGCCTATCTAGCCCTACGAGCGAACGGTTTCCCTACCTTCGATGGGTTAACGCTCGAAGCACATATACATCAAGTGGTCCATGCCCTTGACCCTGATGCCCAAGTCACCACAGTAGGAGACTGGCGTCGTGGGAAATTGTATTTCAAGGTTCTGGAATTCACCGTCGCCTCAGACGTTATCCCCACGCTCATTAAAGGCATCGTACTCGACCGAGCCTGTGCCGATCTCCTCACGGCAGAAGATGACTTCTTACTCTTTAAATCACCCGCAGGCATTCCGGTTGCGATCACGCTGACGACACCTGCGCGGTATGGCATTGACGTACTCACGACGACTGGGCCAGATGCCCATGTATCGACCGTGATGGACCGTTTATCTGACCCTAACGCCCCCTATCCCACTGAAGCTGCCGTGTACGAAGCAGCGGGGCTCCAACCGGTGAAACCAACCTTACGAGAGCGGAGTGACATCCTTGACCTCGCGGCTGAAGGGACTATTCCCGATGTTGTGACGGTAGCCGACTTAGTTGGGGATCTTCATGGGCATTCAACGTGGAGCGGTGATGGATTGAATAGCCTGATTGAGATGGCCACACGAGCCAAAGACAATGGGTTGGAGTATTGGGCAGCCACCGATCATGCTGAAGATCTTGCCATCAATGGACTGTCTCCTGAACAAGTCCTTGCGCGACGAAAGGAGCTAGCTGGTATTGGGGATTCCCTCGGTATCACGATTCTTGATGGGTCAGAGTTAAATATCGGAATGTCTGGTGAGGTTGATTACAACCCGGAGATCTTGGCGGCATTTGACTGGACGGTGGCAAGTGTGCACAACAATCTTGAGGCTGATCCAGGGATACAGACTGATCGGATTCTTACTGCGATTACAAATCCATTCGTCAATTGCATCGGCCATCTTCGCGGGCGAAAGGTGGGGCAGCGTCCGGGGTTTGAGGTTGAATTAGCCGCCATTTTGGAGGCATGTCGTGAGACGGGTACGGCTTTAGAGATTAATGCCCACCCCGTTCGTCTCGATATTGATGCACCCATCATTGAGGCGGCGATCAAGGCGAGAGTCACTCTCACGATTAGCTGTGATGCTCACGATCTAGCGAGCCTGGGCTATGCCCGTTTTGGGGTTTGGCAAGCGCAGCGGGCCTTGGCTCTGCCAGCTCATATTTTGAACTGTCAACCTATTGAGGCAGTCCGTGCATTTGTGAATGCAAAACGTCGCTAGCAGGTCGGCAAAGGAATTCGTATAAACGAGTCGGTAGCCGATAGCGAGACGGCTACCGACTTAGTGGTTCACCACGGTAATCGGCAGCTATACCGCGCTAGGGAATGGTGATATTCCAGCGAACCGAACCGACAAACGGTTCATCCCAAATCAAGGTGTACGCACCACGTTGTCCACTGTCCTCAAAACAAACTTCACCGGCCACCGTGTCGCCTGGTTCTAGCGTTGTTAGCGGGATATTGCGTCCCGATGAAAAGATGGCTGGGGAAGTACGGCTGTGATCTGGTGCGGCTAATTCGAAGGCATAACTATTGATCGACCAGGACCGGTCACCACTGCTGGCAAAGGTTGCGGTTGTACACAGCAGTGGTTTTGTTCCCGTGAACTCATCTTGGCTCGGTGAAAATGCGGTGATCGTAATCGTTCCTCGTGCTGTTTGCTGGGTGAGTGGGTCTGCATCAGGCGCTGGACCGGGGTCTGGTGCAGGTGGCTGAGCCGCTGGTTCTTGTGTGGGCTCAGGTGGTGAGACTGGCGCTGGTGGTGTGGGCGGGGTTGATAGTTCTGATAGCGGTGGGGTGGAGGGTGGCCTTGTTGACGGTGCTGTTGAAGCGCTCGCAGTAACGGTCACAGTCGCCCTGGGCGTAGGCGGCGTTGAATCACGATTTGATTGGATTATTGCTGCACCTGATACACAACCACTTACACATCCGCTGAGGAATAGACCGATTGCACTTGCGATGATGACTGGTTTTGATCGCCGTTTGACGGCAGGTTCGGGTGAACCAGACGGTGTAACGGGTGGTTTTGGTGGTGCTCCCCAACGGCCTGTAGGTGGAGGTGGTGTGGTACCCGAGGTGCCGTCTTGGTTAGTTGTTTCACCGTTAGCTGTGGAGTCTGCCGGATCGGATGAGAAAGGAGAGTTTGTTGACATAGCTTCCTCGCTTGAAGATATAACTGATTACCTGCCAAAAGATTATTTCAATATGTAATAAAATGCAAGAAAAATAATCAGAAAATGGGTAATGGATTTTGGGATAGTCAAAAAGTGGCTAATCGAGTATGGCTATACCAGAGTGCCCCCACATTCGTCATGAATGGGGGGTTGTATAGCAGGAAGCTAATTCCCTGGGGTGCGGGCTGGTGTTGGCTTCTTTTCGGGCGAAACTAGGAGCGTTGCTTGGCTATAAGGAGGTGCCCCTTGGGTGCCCGGATTTGGTGTTTGCGCCCACACCACACCTGGAGGTACCTGGTCATTGGCTTGTTCTGTGACCGTAACGCGGAGGCCAACATCCTCCATTGCCTGTGTCGCTGTATCAGCCTTTAGCCCAACTACGTTGGGTACGGTGATCCTGTCGGGTGCTGTGGGTTCAACACAAACGCTTGTCGGCTCTTGGCCCGCAGGGAAATCAATCTCAGCTAAGAGTGCTGGTGGGGTGTTAGGGTTCGGTAGACAACCCCGTGTCTTATCGATCAGTACGCGAACTCGTTCCCCCTCGGGCACGGTAAAGGGGCGCAGATTGATTTGGCGTTCAATGCCAGACACGGTTTGGCCTGCAATCATGGCAGGCCAATTGGCCCCACTCACTTCAATTGGGGTAACTGGAGGCCGTAGGGGTGTTTGGGCTTGGGGGTCACCAACCCAGACGGCTACGGCCACATCCCGAGTAAACCCTGTGAACCAGGCATCACTATTGTTTTGGCTCGTCCCTGTTTTTCCGGCAAAGGGGCGACCGATATCTGCCGCATGGCCGGTACCTTCGTCAACAACGGCGGTCATGGCCCGTGTTGTCGCCCATGCCACCGCAGGCTCAACTGTGCGGGTGCCCTTTCCTGTGGCGCCCTCATATACAACCTGACCATGTTCATCGGTGATCTTCGACACAACGGTCGGTGCATGATACAAGCCACCAGTTGCCAACGTCGCTTGGACACTAGCCATATCCATTACAGTTAATTCACCTGCACCTAGTGCGATAGCTGGACTATCGGGCAACGGGTGGGTGATGCCGAGGTCGGTCGCCATCTGTTTCACGGCAGGTACACCTATGTCATTCATAACCTGGGCGTAGACGGTATTCACGCTAAATGCCGTTGCGGCGCGTAAATCCAACGCTCCATAGGCTGCACCTCCAGCGTTATTGACTGTCCAGGCTGGTCCGTTGGGATTGGAACGGTCTGGAAGGGTAATGGATGCCGGGGCTGGATAGCTTTGGTCAAGGTTGATTCCACTCCGCAAAGCAGCCGCTAATACGACGGGTTTGAAGGTTGAACCAGGCTGACGAATCGCCTGTGCCGCTAAGTTCAGGGAGGCTGCAGGCCGATTGGGATCCTTTGAGCCACTCACCATGGCCTTCACGTAGCCGGTGTCTGGGTCGATGGCGACCACTGCCGCTTGGGCCTGAGAACCTGTGGCAATCTGCGCGTTGACTGCCGCTTCGGCTGACTGTTGCCAACGAGGGTCGATCGTGGTGTGAATGGTCAACCCACCGCCAAATATTCTTGATGCACGATCGGCCGGGGTATCACCCAAGGTATGAAAGGCTGGGTCATGTTGAAGGCGATGGACGATCCACGCGGTCACGGCATCCATTCCACTGGCCCGCTCATTGATAGCCAAACCTAAGTCAGCCTCTTTAGCCTGATCGGCCTCTGCCCGAGTAATCGCCTTCGTCTCCACCATGGCGTCCAGCACACGGTTGCGTCGTGTTTTGGCCCCGTCAGGATTCTCTCGAGGGTCAAACGAGGTTGGTGCAGCAATCATTCCGGCGAGTAGCGCGGATTGGGGCAACGTTAACGCATCAGGCGTGGTTGAAAACCAATAACTGCTGGCCGCTCCCACACCATAATTACCAGCCCCTAAATAAATGAGATTGAGGTACTCCTCCAATATCTGTTCTTTAGACCACTGGCTTTCGAGCTGGAGGCTTAACGATGCTTCTTTAATCTTGCGCTGCCAGGTACGGTCTGAGCCAATAATCGCATTTTTGACGAGCTGTTGGGTGATAGTGGACCCACCTTGCACAATTTTTCCTGCCGCAAGGTCCACACCAAACGCACGGATGATGGCTTTGGGTTCAAGCCCATCATGGTCCATAAACCCACGGTCCTCTATCGCCAGCACACTTTGTACAAGATAGGGGTGTATCTGTGAAAGGGTGACGGGTACACGATCTTGTGGGCCATGGAGTCGTGTAACGATGCCCCCCGATGCATCGACTAATGAAGAGGTTTTTGGCTGGGGGGCAATCGTTTGCAGATTGGACGTTGAGCGCACCACCGCCACCCCATACTTGCCAAGGGCAATGTTGAAGCCATCTTCCTGGTGGGAGTCAGGAAATAATGACCATGCCAATAGCCCCAGCCCAAGCATGCCTAACCCCACCACTATGAACTGTCCACGACGGTATCCGCGTCGAGAGGATACGAACCGACGATCAACGATCGGAAAGGGCAGGTCTGGGTTATCCCGATGAGGTAAAAACCCAATGATTTCAGGCATTACGTGAGCTTACCTTTGCGCATTCATCATGGAAGTCAAAATAATCTTTGGAAAGGGGTTGCGGACCCTCTGTACATAGGTACTATATTCCTTCCGCCGCACGGGAGACCGCGTAGCGGGACGGGACAAGTTGACGATCTGATCGACCGACTTGAACCAACATAAACCCGATACCGAATCATTTTGATTGCCTGGTCGACGTTTATTACTGACTTCCGGTGTTTCTTAACTGTACAGTGTGTTTGTTTTGCACTTTTTGTTGTGAGCATGTTTGTACTTGGATACCGCATTTTGTTTGTGGTGTTTGGTT
>NZ_JAYKKE010000003.1:171507-231968 GCF_036336025.1 Stomatohabitans albus | reverse complement strand
TGAAGGGGTGGTTGAATGGTACGCCGTCGCTTGAACGGGGGTATGTCTATGGTGGACCAACTCGTATTGGGGATACCCAAGTTGAGCGGTTAACGAAGTCATAACCGTGTATTTACGTGAATGGCACCGGCACAGTCGGTGCCATTCCCATTACCGCTAGTAATAAAAACTCAATCGAATGGACAATCTTTACCATTTCGTTTCCTTCCTTCCTCGCCTATAGTCCAGTACATGGTTTCCTTAACGTGGTTTCGCACACTTACCTGGTGTTCATTGCTCGCAACGGGTTTGACTGTGTCGAACCCAGCCCATGCGGCGCCTTCTTCCTTAGCCCATGCCCCCGATCATGACGATGCGCATGAGCCGTTGGCCTATGAGGGCAGCGCCACTGAAAATGTGGATGTGGTGTTCCCACCAGATACCGATAGCCCTATCAGTGACCCACCTCCGATTGCGCTGCCTGGCGGTAACCCTGACCATAAGCCTGTGCGTACCGTTCGTCGTATCGCAGGGGAAACGCGGTTTGAAACGTCGGTGAATGCATCTCAGGCCCAGTTCGCCCATAGTGCGAATGCCGTGGTGCTTGCCCGTAGTGATGTGGTTGCCGATAGCGTGTCTGCTGGACCGCTTGCTAAGGCAGTCAATGGCCCAGTCTTATTAACACAGCCCACAGCGCTACACCCTGCGACTGCGGCAGAAATTCGGCGTCTATTACCAAGGGGTGGCAAGGTTTATCTGATGGGTGGTCCCGTCGCTATTTCGGCTCAAGTTGAACGAGAAGTGGTGAAACTTGGTGTCACCGTTGAACGGATTGCTGGGCCAAACCGAGCTGCCACAGCGACAGAGATTGCTCGTCAACTGGTAGCAAAGCGCTGGGTATCAAGCGTATTTCTTGCCGATGGGAATGACTGGAAAACCTCACTGATCGCAGCACCTACTGCAGCAACCTTGCACGGGGTGGTGCTCGTATCGTCGGGGCGGACGCTCCCACCAGAAACGAAGCAGTTCTTTGATGACCACATTGGTATCCCAGTAAATACGGTTGGTGCGGCCGCCACCCAAGCCTGGCCAAGTGCAGCGCACGCCTTCACGGCACATACTCCAACTGAGTTGAGCGTGGCCTTAGCAAAGCACTACTTCCCGATTCTGGAAACCCTCGGGGTAGCAACCGACGTTGACTTTGCTGATGCCCTTTCCGGTGGTGCACATATTGGGATCGCTGATGGCCCTCTCGTCCTTATTGGCTCGTCATCAACTGAACCAGTTGAGGAATGGTTAGAAGACAACTTAACACTCCATACGATCGTGGTGTACGGGGGGCGCAGCCGAGTTAGCGACGAGTTGGTAGACGATATTGTTGATAACTAATAGATAGTTTTCTGATAGTTATGCTAACTATAGTTAGGGTTTTGCTAACATAGCGCATTGAGCGCATATACAAAAAGTCATATTTTGTGAATATAAAGCAACCCTGGTGGGTGGCACTTAATCTGCCTGCCATGGACATTCGAACAACTTCATCACTTGCTCTGGTCGCACTTGCAGCGACTACGTTTTCATTGCCACTTAGTAGCCCCGCAGTTGCACAGTCATCCGGGGACATGTCGGAGCCGCATGCGTGTGCACCGTCCCCAGATAATGAGTTGGTCCTGCGTGTTGGTGCCAATGGATACAAAAGCATCCTTCAAGCCATCTTCGCAGCCAGGCAGTGCAAACATACAGGCGACCTCGTAATTGAGCTTCATGAAGGCGCCGACGATTACCAGTTACCCCACGAGATCCCGGCTGGGTTCAACCATGTGCACATTCGAGGTGTAGACCCCGGAATCACCGTCACCCAACCGAAGTACGAAGACAAACCGATTGCAGTGGCGGTCGTATCGCCACTGGTTATCGAAAACCTCACGGTGGACATGGCAGGTGATCTGTTCGATCCTGAAAACAATCTCTCGATCATTCGCAGCTCCTTTTCGGGCAAAGGAACGGTCGTAAAAACGAGTAAGAAAACGAACAATAGTTTGCGGCTCACCATTAGCCGCAGCAACTTCACTAACGTAGGTATCGCACACGTCAACCAGCTCATCCATCGTGTTGAGCTGGCATATAACACCGTATCTATCAATGAAGGTGGCTCGGAACCCATCCTTGAACTTGGGCCACTAGTGGATCTTGGGATCGGTTCCCGTATCGAAGACAACACCTTCACGGTGGGCACCAACGCCTTCACCGGTCCAATCGTCAAAGTAGCGCGCCCGGGTGTTTCGATAACTCGCAATGCCTTTGTCGGTCAATCTGAACAGGTAGCGGCTATCGAACTTGAGGTCCCAGGGGTTGGCAGGACCCTCGGAGACAATGCTCTGCCACGAGCCATTCGTATCCATCGAAATATGTTCACGGAACTCACACCGTTCCGTCAGAATCAACCTGTCGCACCACGTAATGACCAGGTCATTCAGGAGCTGCTGGCATCAGATGACGTGGTTGTTGATATGAGATACAACGATGTGTCTCACACCTCATTAACAGAGATTCGCCCTAGTGGGCAGTTCCTGCCACAAAAGCACTACGTTGAAGCATGTAATTATTGGGGTGCCAAGGGTATGGAATTGGCAACCGCTGACCCAGACCGTCGGGTCTTGAAGGAGTGGTTTACTTCCATAGGGCCAGATGATCAATACGAAGCGGTATGTGTTCCAGCAAAGACACTGAAGCCGCAAATACCTGATCAGCCAGCACCCGGGCGCCCGAATCCCAACGGGAATGGTGGTGTAGTGCCTGGTCCAAGTACCCCTGGAAATAACGCCGGTGGTGGCACCAACCCCAGCGGAGATACCAATATTGCTGGCGATGATCCCATGAAGCGATTTGGTTCAACCACCCGTTTTGAAACTGCGGTTGCGGTTTCAATGGCGCAATACCCAACCGGTGGGGCTAAGGCCGTCATTTTGGCCCGTAGCGATGTCGCTGCCGATAGTGTTTCTGCGGTGCCCTTGGCTAAAGCCATCGATGCGCCTGTTCTGCTCACCCAGCCCGACCAACTCCATACCGCAACCGAGGCTGAAATTAAGCGCCTTCTTCCCAATGGCGGGAAAATCGTGCTCATGGGTGGCCCGGTTGCAATCAATCAGTCAGTTGAGGATCACCTCGTTAAACAGGGGTACACGATTGAACGGATCGCTGGAGCGAACCGTGCAGGTACGGCAGTTACCACGGCTGAACACCTCACCACCATGGGGAAGGCCAAAGCCGTGCTATTGGTGGATGGTGCTGACTGGCAGCCTGACCTGATTGCCGGACCTGCTGCCGCCCAGGTAGAAGGGGTGACCTTGTTGACGAATGGTGCGGCAATGGCCGATGAAACCGCCACATTCCTAGCAACGCATGCAGCCTTGCCGGTTACCGCCATTGGTGCCCGTGCGAAACAAGCAGGGTCTGTTCAGTCCAGTGTGGTTGCTGATGACCCGTCTGCGTTAAGTATTGAGGTGGCAACACGGTTCTTCCCGAAGGCAGAAGCCGTTGGCTTTGCAACTACGGCAACCTTTGCCGATGCACTCGCCGGTGGTGCACACATTGCTAAACAAGGCGCCCCGTTGATCTTGCTCCCAGGTGAAACACCCGCTGTTGTCCGCAATTGGGTTAAAGCAAATGCCGGTATTAAGACATTCTTTGTCTATGGGGGAACAAAGGCTATTTCTGACGAACAAGTAGAGGCACTTCATTCATAAGTCCTGCCTCTAGATGATGGCACCGCCGTACGTGGTGGTGCCATCATGGTATCTATTGATATATGCAATAATCGGTAAAGTTCTACCTCGTAATATTGGAGTAGGTTTTGGTGTGGTAATTATTGACTATAGATAACCAAGGATAGTAAGAGGTAGTGAGAGATAGACATCTAGAGGTTGTTACCTATAGTCGTGAATATGACTATTCAATTCAAAACTCGTAACGCTCTGCTTATCACACTTGCTACAGCTTCAATGCTCGCTCCTGTGGCGCTACCCTCTGTGGCGATCGCGCAGGAACAAGACATCAATATCGCGCAGCCTATGGGTAACAACGTAATTGATGTTATTGGTCGTAATGGATTGGCTGACGCGATTGCTCGTGCGACAGCAACCCTGGAAGATCCATCAGTAGGAACGGTAACTATTACCATTCGTAATGGTCAGCCTCAACAACTCCCTGATTCTATTAAAGCTAACGGGAAGATTGTTATCGTAGGTGTGGATGTTCCGGCGGGTGCTGATGGTGCGGATAATGTTGCACGTCCCTTGCTTACCCTTACCGGTGAACGGACTGTTCATGTAGAGTCGCCGCTTGAAATCCGTGGCGTTCGAATTAACATGCAATCAACAGCATTTAATGCTGACAGTGACTTAAAGATTGCGAATAGCTATATCTATAACAGCACCACTGATCCCATTGCGGCTGTTATGGTAAATGATAGTAGTAGTCACAAGAATAATACAATTGACATTGAGCAGAGTACATTCTTTGCAAGTCGTATCCTTTATATGGATGGACCTATTAAGAATATCCGAATTGTTAAAAATCGGTTTGAGGGAAATGTGATTAGTACTAATGATACGACAATATCATTGGGTAGTACGCAATCTCATCCTGGGCAAGTGGTTATTGAAGGGAATAGTTTTCAAGTACGAAATAGCCATATGAATGCACAAAATATTCTGGTATCTCGTCCTAATGTAGGGATTTATCGGAATGAATTTATGGCTTCAAACCCAGGTCAACATTTTTCTGCAATCAAGATTAATAATGTTGCCAATAAGAACCCAATCAACAATGTCAATATTGTCTTGAACCAAATATTCACGTCCTATGGGGTCCTCAGCGCAGGTGATGACCAGCCACTCATGCCGGGTGCGTTGAAGATTAACTTCAACAGTTTTGAGCGGTCTAAGACGATTTTGCCGATCACCCTTCCCAACAGCACCAAAGACCATACGACGGTTGACGCGAGAATGAATGTGTGGCCAGCTGGATTTGCGCCCGAATCGGTGTATGCAAAGGTCACCGAGCCCATCACCAAGGAAGCCTTCAATAAGGCGAGTGAAGGTAAGGAGTTGCCAAAGATTCCTGCACCCCAGCTTCCCCCTGCTCAGCCATTGCCCCAGCCAAACCCAAGTCCTTCCAATCCCATTGCCCCTGCAGGAAGTCGAAACCTTATTCGTATTTCGGGTGAAACACGCTATGAAACCTCTGTAGCTGCATCGCGGCAAGCCTTTGCGAATGGTGCACAGGCCGTGGTGTTGGCCCGTGGGGATATTGCGGCAGATAGTGTGTCTGCAGCGCCACTCGCAACGGCTGCGAATGCGCCAGTATTGCTTAGCCAGCCCGATGTGTTGCACCCGGTAACTGCGGCAGAAATTACACGCTTGAAGGCAAAAACGGTGTACATGATGGGTGGCCATGCCGCACTCTCCCAAGCCGTTGAAGACGCCGTGGCCAAATTGGGTGTAAAGGTGGTGCGTATCGACGGTGCAAACCGTGCTGCGACCGCCGTTCATACGGCTGAACACTTAGCCAAGATGGGCAAGGCAACCCAAGTCCTTGTCGCTGATGGTGCCGACTGGCAGACGAGCCTGATTGCCGCTCCCGCAGCCGCAGCGGTCAGCGGGATAACCCTCTTGAGCAATGGTGCGACAATGGCGCCAGAGACTAAGGCCTTCTTAGATACGCATACCACGTTAAAGGTCACCGCTATCGGCGATCAGGCGATAACAGCTACCCCCCGTTCAACGATGAAGATTGCTGGTCGTAACGCTGAACAACTTGGTGTTGATGTGGCCAAGCACTTCTTCACCAAGCCCAAGGCGTTCGGGGTGGCAACCACCGCAGACTTTGCTGATGCGCTTACCGGTGGCGCCCATATCGCCGGTGTTGGTGGACCGTTGTTGCTCTCCGCACGTGAAACAGCGAAGACGGTTATTGACTGGTCAAAGGGCCAGGCCGATGTTGGCAATGTGTTTGTGTACGGTGGCACTACCCGTATCACGGATGCACAGGCCGAGGCGTTCATTAAGTAGTAGTCGAAACGTTGAGGTAAGCGGCTAGGGGCAAGAAAACACGAAAAGATGCTGTTAGCCGCTTACCTTATGGGTTGTCACTGAGTTCGACGTGGGCTTGCGGTGCGGCTCCGCGCTTTTGGGGTACCCGTTTGCGTTTATAGCGCAAGAGGTCTTCGTGGTCCTCCGCATACGGACTTTCCATCCAGGAGGTATCGGTGCCCTTGGCACGCATACTCCACACCCAGGCGAGCACTTGGGCCATAGCCTCGTAGAGCTCTTCGGGGATCTGTTCATCAATTTCAACGACACGATAGAGCGTCCGTGCCAATGGAATATCGTGAATAATCGGCACCTCATTATCAAGGGCAACTTCACGAATACGAAGGGCAAGCTCGCCTTGGCCTTTTGCGACCACCCGTGGAGCACCAACAAGTGGGTCATAGGCGATGGCTACAGAAAAGTGCGTTGGGTTTGCGATCACTGCGGTTGCGTCAGCGGCAGCCGCCATCATGCGGTTGCGAGACATGGCCATCTGTCGGGCACGCCGCTGGCCTTTAACGTGCGGATCCCCTTCTTGCTGCTTGTATTCTTCTTTGATTTCTTGCTTGGACATCTTGATTTGGTCACGTATTTGTTTGCGACTCACCAGATAGTCCACACCGGCGATACAGATACCCACCACCACCATGGTCTGTAACAGGTGAAGGGCGGCTTGGCCGATGAGGAGCGCTGACCCCTTGGCTCCGGTACCAACCCCGATATGAATGAGCGTATGAATAAGCTCAACGGCAGGGCTATAACACACATAGGTGACGGCAGCGATCTTCAATATATTCTTAATCGTTTCCCACCCTAAACGGGTGGGTTTGAACATGTTTTTTATTCCTCCAACGGGGTTGAGTTTCTTCCAATCAAACTTCAGTTTTTTGGGGGTCCATCGCACCTGCGCAAATTGGGCGGCGACGTTAATAATTCCCAGGAGGAGCACAATCGGCGCGGCAATCGTGATCGCAATCGTTGCCATTTCACCTAAATAGGCCAGCATGGCGATCTGGTCCATTTCCGTGTCATCTAATCGGGTAAACCCTTGACCGAGGTTATTCAGGAAATAGTGGATTCCAGTTGGAGCCATTACGGAGAGCGCCAACACGCCGAACCATCCGCCAAAATCATTTGAGCGGGGAATCTGGCCTTCTTTTCGGGAGTCTTTGATTTTTTTCGGGGTTGGCTCCTCGGTCTTTTCCCCGCCTTGTCCTTCAGCCAT
Source organism: Stomatohabitans albus (assembly GCF_036336025.1). Taxonomy (NCBI): domain Bacteria; kingdom Bacillati; phylum Actinomycetota; class Nitriliruptoria; order Stomatohabitantales; family Stomatohabitantaceae; genus Stomatohabitans; species Stomatohabitans albus. The sequence goes on along the minus strand of NZ_JAYKKE010000003.1, from coordinate 224,672 downwards.
ACTCACCCCCCGAAGAGGTTAAATCCTGCGGTTAGCCCGTGATTGATGAGGTTGGTGAGTGCGTTAGGTAACATCCCAAAAGCCAGTGTGGTTACCAAGATGGCGACCCCAACCTTGAGCGGTGCCAGTGCTAACATCACGTTCATCTGTGGAGCAGCTTTGGCAATCAGGCCTTGGGCAATCTCAATCACAAAGGACACTGCGATTGCGGGCAAGGCAATTTCTACGGCGGCCAGAATGAATATCAGAATGGCCCGTGTGGCGACCTCTTCGACATTGCCGACGGTCATGGACGTGGCTTCAGGGCTAATAACATCGAATGTTCGCAAAAATCCACGCACCAAGAGGAGATGGCCACCAATGGCAAATAATAATCCAGTGGTGAGGTTCCCGTAAAAGCGGGCAAAGCCGCTAGCCATTTGCCCCGTGGTTGGGTCAAATGCCGGGTTGATTGAGATACCGCCAAACACATCGATGAACTCACCGGCAGCTTGCATCGCACGAATCAAGATATTGGTAAAGACCCCAAGTATCACCCCGACAGCCACGTTGATGACTACTGCATTGAGTAAGGGCGCAATATCGGTAGGTACCAGTTCGGTGCGAATCGTTGGGCCGAGAAATAGAGCGAGTGCGAGTGCAAAACTAACGCGAACGCGCACTGGCATGGCTCGATTATTGAATGGTGGGCAGGTGAGCATCCACGCACTTGCCCGCACCATGATGAGTACTCCACCGAGTACCCAACCGGCGATAACGGTGATATCCATTTCAGCTAATCAGATTGGGTATCTGGTTGAATAACCCGATCGTGAACTCGATGAGGATACGCAAAAACCAGTGCCCGGCTAGTACGAAAATGGCGGCCATCGCAATGAACTTTGGCACGAAAGTCAGCGTAACTTCTTGGACCTGGGTGACGGCTTGTAACAGGCCGATGATCAACCCGATAACCAGCGCAACGAGGAGAAGCGGTGCCAAGATTTTGGCGGCTACCATCATGGCGCTTAACGCAATTTGTAAGACATCAGTATCGGTCACGCAAAACTCCTCAGGATTGATTGCACAACGAGCCCCCAGCCGTCAACCATCACAAAAAGCAACAGTTTGAACGGCAGTGACACGGTGACGGGGGGCAGCATCATCATGCCCATGCTCATCAGCACGGCGGCCACGATCAGGTCAATCAACAAGAAAGGAATATTGATGACAAAGACCATGATGAAGGCCGTTTTAATTTCACTCAGTACAAATGCAGGCATCAGTGTGGTGAGTGGAATCTCTTGGGGAGAAGCTGGGCGGGTATCGCCGCTGGCCCCAATAAAGAGTTCGAGTTCATCATCCCCAACTTCATGCATCATGAATGTACGAATGGGAGCTTGTGCATTGGAGATAGCCTGTTCAACGGTGATTTCAGCATTCAAATACGGTTGAATGGCCGTTTCATTGACCTGGGTCAAGGTTGGTGTCATCGTGAATAAGGCAAGGAAGAGGGCAAGGCCAACAACCACTTGGCTTGGCGGCACGCTCGGCATCCCGATCGCATTTCGTGTGGCACTCAGCACGATAACAATGCGCGTAAATGATGAGAACATCATGAGCAAACTCGGTGCCAAACTGACTACAGTCAGGGTCACCAAAATGGTAACGGCCTGACTGGGGCGGTTGATGCCATCAACATTTAATGAAAATTGGTTGGCATTTCCTGTGGATTCCAGAACCGGTACTTGTTCACCAGCCGTGGGGGACTGCACACTTGGCACACCGGGGTCGAGTTGATTCTGCCCTGCATTCAGGGGGTCACCGATGTCTGGCTGGGTGAGCTGGGCACCAACATCAACATTTTGTGCCTGGGCGGGGGTTCCCGGATCCATCATCATCACCAGCACTGCCAAGACAGCACCCAACATCAGCACCACACCGAGTTGGATAATGGCGCTTCGTACCAGTGCACGAGGCACCTTGGTAGGAGATTGGGACGGTTGGGGCACGGACTAAACCTTTTTTGCTGGATCAATCAGAGGGCGGGACGCTCGTGTCCAACACACCTCATCTGTGCTTGGAAGGGCGTGACTCTCTCACGTTCCAAGAAGGCGTGTGACCTTAATCGGCTTGGCGGTGACGGAGTTGAGCCGCTCGAATAACCGCTGGGTCGATTGGGTAGCGTTCAAGTTCACCGGGTACAGAACCCGTGTCTTGAGGTTCAGCATCACGATCACTGCCTAGATCTTTTAACAGGCTCACGTGTTGATCGGTTACGCCTACCACGAGGCGATGACCGTCCACACTGATTGTGGCCACCTTGGCTTGACGGGTGAGGGGCGCTATCTGTTCGATATGGATACCGGACACATGAGAACGCTCCTGTTGAGACGATGAGGTTCGTCTACCACCATGTCGGGTACCGCCGCCATATCCAAATCGTTTGAGGAGGTGGGTGATAATAATCAGTAACCCTGCGGTCACCCCAAGGGCAATAACCACTCGGATTGCCAGGCCGGTCGCTTCAATAGGGTGGCCCTGCCCGACGACAGGCGCTATCCAATCCCCGAACGGGACAACCCAGCCAGGTGAACCCTCAAACGAAATGTCGGCTGCCATTGTGCTAACGGTAACCGTTGTTAGCCTTCACTTGCTAATTCAAGGGCATTGGCTTTGGCTAAATCAGGCATCCCCATGATTTGGGTGATCCGCACCCCAAACTCTTCATCAATCACAACAACCTCACCGCGCGCAATGAGGGTGCCGTTCACAACCACATCAACTGGTGCCCCTGCGGAACGGTCCAATTCAATGATAGAACCAGGGGTTAATGCCAAGACATCACGGACCGTCAAACGAGTACGCCCTAATTCAGCCGTCACCCCAAGTTCGACATCACTCAGTAACGCCATTGGGTGCGGGGTCCCCCCAAGCTGGCCATAGTCATCAAAGGCAGCAAACTCGGCAGGGTGGGCCACCGCATTGGGCGGCATCATAGGCGCATCGCCGGGGGTGCGCCCTAACGAAGAGGGCAGGTCGTTTGGGTTGATGCCGGGAACGATGGGGCTTTCAAATCCATCATTGGTACGGCTCCCTTGAGATTGTCCTGACATGGTTCCTGCTTGTTGGCCAATGGATTGAGATACGGGTGCCGCATTACCTTGGGCGGCTTGGGGCGTTGAAGTGGTTGATGACGGCGTAGGCGCGGTGGCGCCGGCTTCTTCTCGCATTGCGTCAGTCACGACTAAACGAATGGCAATCGTCGCGCGATGTTCGTCGCCGTCGAGAAGTTGAACCCAACGGGTTTCCCCATCGGCGGCTTTGAGTACGCCTTGAAGATCATCAACAAGTTGAGCCGACCCAACATCAAGTGGGGCACCGCCCACGAGATCAGAAAGGACTGCGGCAGCCTGGCCCACAGGACCGTCAAGTGCTGCGTCAACCGCATTGTCTTGTTCTACGAGGACATCTGCAGCACCTTGGTCAATTGCAACGGCAAGAAGATATTCACCAACGGTCCAGGTCAATGCCGTTGGGTTCTCAGGCAAGGTTGGAACGCCGTCAGCTGGTTCGGCAATCGTAAAATCCCAGCGTGATGGCAAGGTGACAGCGATACCTTGAGCCAGTGAAGCAACGGTGAGGTCAAGTACGGTACTCATCGGTGATTACTCCTGGAAAACCTGTTCATCATCAATGGTGTTGATGAAATCTTGAGGCATTGGTGGGTCGAGTGCTTCAGCAGTTGTATGTTCAACCGTTGTCGCAATGAATTCGGCGGGTTTACGTAAAAATGGGTTATTTGATGAATCAGTAATGACCATGCAACTCAAACGGTTACCAGAACGGCCTGGTAGCGCTTCAAAACATGGTTGGTCACCAATTTTGACCGTGAGTGGATCTTTCACGCGGTGGCTTAAGGGAAGCACATCACCGATACGTAAATCAATAATTTCTTCTGCGGCCACGCTGACGGTGTTGAACTCCACACGAACTTCAACCTTTGCCTGTTCAACATGTTCGCGTAACCGCAACCGCACTTCGGCCAGCTCTTCCGGTTTATGCTCATTTGCCTGCTTGCTCTGGGTAAACGCAATCAGGGCAGGTTCTAACATGTTGTAGGGAAAGCTCAGTTTGATCTGCCAGCTTTCATCTTCAATAGACAAGGTGTACGTACCGGTAACAACCATGTCAGACAGGCTGAGTAACTGGGCAAACTGTGGATTCGATTCGTAACTGGCAATACGGCCATCAACCTTCATAAAGGATTCAAAGGCGTATTTCAGTTCCCGGACCCCTCGGTCAAGCAAACCACGAAGGACGTTTACTTCAATTTCGCTCATTGGCCGTGAAGCATTCGTCGGAAGGCCTTGCCCACCGAGGAGGCGGTCAACGACATTCATGGCACAGTCTTGGGGGAGGTGCAACATCCCGCGCCCTGGCAATGGATCTACGGCAAGAATCCCAAGAAAGGTTGGGTTGGGCAGTACTGAAATGAACTCGTCGTAGGTTTCTTGTTCGATGCTGTCTACAGAAATGGGACAGATCGTACGCAGGGTTGACGAAAAAATGGTTGAAAGCTGACGCGCAAAGGTTTCATGCACAAGCTGCAAGGCGCGTACATGGTCACGGGTGACCTTGTTCGGGCGCTTGAAGTTATAGGCCGACACGTGGCGTTCATGCACCATACCGGTCACGTCGCGGGTGAGTACCACCGCGTCGTCAGGTTGCGAGTTTGCAGAAGCAGCCATAAGAGCACAAAGAGAAAGGAATCGTTAGACAGATTGGGTGACGAACTCGGTGTAATACACAGCCGATACCGCATCTGCACCATACAGCTCATTTAACCGTTCACGCAGATGATCCTTTGCCACTTCCTTAATGGCAGGGTCGGATAATTCTTGAACGGAAAGACGTGAATAGAGTTTGATAATCTCGTCGTTAATGGCAGAAGTCGAAAAGGTCGCTTGATCGACTTCGGGGCCAAATTGCACACTGATTGAAACCTTCAAGAATCCAGAGTTCTGCGCAAGGTTTACCGTAATGGAGTCGATATTGACGGTTTTTTCGGCCAGTGGTGGTTCGTGCGTTGCGACCGCTTCGGTAGGCATATTCGTCGCATTGGGATCGGGGCCAATCAGCGGCGTTTTAAACCACAAATAGGCGACCACGGCACCGATAATAACAACAAGTACCAATGCAATAAGAATTAGTTTTTTCTTCTTCCCACCAGTGGGTTGTTCATCTTGAACATCTTGTTCTTTTTTAGCCATCGGGGCTGAATCCTCTCGCGTTTACTTCTGGTCAGATGATTCGCCGGCCACTCGGCGTGGTACGGAGTGGGCAACGGGCACACCCGCCGAAGCGATAACGGCTGCCCTAAACCGAATGATGAGTCGCGTAATATCTCGTGCGCTTTCACGAACGACCAGACGTTGGCCATCAATGAGACTAATCAAGGTGTCTGGGGTTTCTTCAACAACCTGGATGAGATCTTCATTTAGGTAGAAGGTGGTGCCATTGAGGCGGGTTAATTCAATCATTAATCCCTCTGGGTTCACGATTACATTCGGCCTGGATAATCGGCAGGGGAGGGCAGTGGCTTAGAGTAATAGCACCGGGAGTTCGACATTCTTCACCCACGGGGTGTAGACGGCATTGGGCCTCCCACGTCATGCGGGAGGCCCAATGAATCACGGAGAGAGAGAATTGTCGTGATTGGGTTGAGCGTTGCCGATACGCTCAACAGTGTGAGGGTTACTTGCGTCCAGCGTCGTTGAGAATCTGGTTACTCATGGCGACTGGACCGCCATAACCACGTACTTCAGTCACCTGTGTTTGTGTGCTCAACCAGTCTTTTATCTCGGGAGGCAACACGTCAGGATAGGTCAGCAACAGGGGACCATGGGCGGCTGCAATATTTGGTGCACCCGCTAATCCGTCAGGGAACCGTGTGCCGTTTGCGATACCGACTGTGGTGGGGTTTGTGTATTCCTTTTGTGCAACTAACAAACTGGTTGCCATCGGGTTCCCTGCGTCATACACGGTGTGTGCTCGGGTGCCAAGGGCTTCACGTGCTTTGGCACCAATCGCAATGACCTTGATCCCGGGGTGGCTGGCCAGCCACTGTGCATTGGCGGGGTGGAGGTCACTCCCATTGGTCAACAACTGTACGCCACCTAGGTGAGAAGCCAGCGAACCTGCAATCAATGCGTCAGCAAACTCACGGCCATCCGCAACAACAACCGTTGAGGGCTGTTGTTTTGCCACATTGGCAATGGCAGTGGCCGTTTCCACACGGCTTGGCCCGGCCAGACGAACTGCGTTATACCCCATCGACCGGACTTGTTGTTCAACCTGAGGATTGAGGGCGTTGGGGCCTCCAGCGAGATACACCGTGCCACCTGGGCCTAATACCCGACGCATCTCTTGGGCAACTTCACCGTAGAGCTGGTCATTGACGGTGAGCAATACAGGACCGTTCACGGCACGGGCAAGTGACGATGCGGCAAGGGCATCAGGGAAGTCACCCTGGCGAGCCAATACGATAGCCCCAGCGGTGTTCCCACCAAAATGGTTTTGGCTGATAGCCATGGCGGTGTGTACACGGCTCGGTCCAGATAGACGACGTACTCGATGACCAATGATGTCGGGCACTACTCGGAAGGGGCCAACCATGCCTCGCTTATTGGGCACATCGTTGATCTGGCCAAGTTGTGTGCCGTCGGGCAAAAATGACGGGTTACGGATAAGAAAGACTGCTGCCTTAATGTTGTCTGGTTTACCAATGCACTCAGTTGGTATTTCAACGATGTACTGAACACCGGTAAAGGAAGTTTTTGCGTCACACATTTTGTCCGAGTTGTCGGTTCGTGCGACCGTGCTTTCAACGCGTCCACCAGGTAAGCGGACCCAGTTCACGCTGAACTCAGGTTGGTTATCTTGGTTCGTGTCGATAACCGCACCGAGGGCAAGCTTTTCGTTTTCCCAAACAGGGCTGGTTTTGGGGTCGTGCATGGCCATGGCACGAGCTGAAATCTGCACCCGTTGATCGCTGTGATCAACACACACGCCCAGCAAGTCTGCCTCTGGCGCATTCACGATCTGCTTGGTTGCCAAATCGTCTACATCGCCAGCTGGACTGGAGTAGCAGGCAGATTCGGCGACGGCGAGGGATGGAGAGACTGTCGCATCGGCAGCGAAAACGGCACCCGTGAGTGCCGCAGTCGCTGCGACGCTGAGAACTAAACGACGCAACATAGGATTCCTAACGCTTCATATTGACGAGATCTTGGAGGATCTCGTCGCTAGCAGTGATGATGCGGCTGTTGGCTTGGAACCCACGCTGAGCCGAAATCATATTCGTGAACTCTTGGCTGAGGTCCACGTTGGACATTTCAACGCTGCCACCCTTGATGGTGCCGGCGTTACCTTCACCGGGTACCACAATCTGTGGTTCACCAGAGTTACCGGTGGGGGCAAAGGAGGTTTCGCCGATGCGTTCCAACCCGTCGGGGTTCTGGAATGTCGCCAGGGCAACCTTACCCATGACTCGGCGGGTGCCGTTGGAGAACACACCGTTAATGTCACCATTTGCGGCCACATTGAATGAGCGCAACATGCCCATCGTGTAGCCATTCTGGGAACGAACATTGGTCGCGCTCTCACCGGCATACTGCACGATCGTGTCGACATCCTCGTTGCTTTCCTTGAGGATAATGTCGATAGGTGCGGTAAAGGTACCGCCAAGGCCACCAAGAGCGGCTTGTGGAATCGTGAGCTTTTGCTCACCATTAGGCAACCGGCCATTGGTAAAGGTAAACGTGGCAGCGGCACCAACATTGGCCCCAGCCGTTGTTTTGGCCTGCAACGTCCATTGGTTAGCCGCAGCGGCCTTCTTCCATTCAAGCTGAAGTTCTAAACGGCCACCGGACTGGTCATAGACGTAGGTCGATGTGGTTTGGACATCATCCTGTTTGGCGGTGGCATCTAGGTTGCCCGCAATTTTGACGCGTGTGGTGGCATTCGGTGGCTGAATCTGGCCCAGTGGAATCTGAACCGTTTCTGGCGGCCGGTTGGGGTTAACTTCAAAGCCGCCTGGAGCCGCAGGGTTTGGCGTGGCTTGCCACCCTTGTAACATCGCACCTGTGGGGGTTACAAAGCGACCGTTGGCGTCCAGACTCAATGAACCAGCACGGGTGTAGAAGTTCCCGCCACCTTCAACCTTCTTGGTAATAAAAAACCCGTCACCTTGGATCATCATGTCCGTAGTACGACCCGTGTCCTGGGCGCTGCCTTGGGTGAAATTCTTTTGCACACCGGCAATCGTTGTTCCTAACCCAACCTGGTAGGGGTTTGTTCCCCCATACACCTCTGTTGGACGGCCAGCACCGTTCATCGTCTGACTCAATAAGTCTTGAAAAACAACCTGGCCACTCTTGTACCCGGCAGTATTAACGTTTGCGATGTTATTGCCAACTGTGTCGAGATAAACCTGGTGGCTACGCAAACCGGAGACACCGCTGTACATAGAACGAAGCATGAATAATCCTTTTTCCTATACGGGAAGGGGCACAACTCGTTACGGGCGTTCTGGCCGTGTCACAGCCGGTGTACCCGTAGCTGCTGGTGGAGAAGTACCAGCATTAGTTGGGGGTTGTTGTGAAGAAGTATCGGAAGTGTTACCTAAAACCTGAGCGCGTTCGTCACCCTGTTCACCTGAAGGGGAGGCGCCTGGTGTGCTGGGTTGGCCGGCAGGAGGCTGGGTACCAGGGGGAACCGTCGCACCTGGGTTGGGTGTTGAAGGCGCAGGGTCGGCATGTTCTGGCTTGGGTACTGCACCAATGCTCTGAATCTGGTCCATCGTTAGTTTGTGATCCTGGCTGGTTGTAATGACAGGATCTTTCCCAAATACCACGCCGGTTACCCATGCCGTGACCGGGTTCCCATCCGGGCCGGTATAAGTCACTTGATGTCCAAGCATGCCGGTGGCGTTCGCCATTTGGCTTTGCTTGAGGGCTGCTTGGAAGTTGGTGGCAAGGTTGTTCATTTGCTCAGCCATATTCATTTGGCTGGCCTGTTGCACCATTGCGTTCGTATCGGTGGGTTCGAGGGGATTCTGATATTTCAGTTGTGCAATCATGAGCTGCATAAACATGTCTTTATCGAATCCACCACTGGCACCATTACGTGTTGAATCGTTTGCATTCGTCAACACGCCGCCCGTTGATATGGCTTGGGCACGGTTTTGTTCTGCTTGTGTGATCGCATTCGAATTGGCCATCAAATCGGCAGCCGAAATGGGACCAGGGACGGGAGAAAGAGAAGGCATGATCTTGTCCTTACGCCAGAGTGTTCACACCGGTACTGGTGATGTAATCGGCCAAGGTGGTTGGCAACGTGAGGTCTTCTTCATCAACAACCTCAACGGTCCCTCCGCCATAGTTGATAGCGGTCTGATTGGGTGTGTCTTGGCGGTCACCTTGGCTGACGTCAAGTTGTCCCCCTTCAAGACCGGCATCAGTCAGGGCTTGGCGTAAATCATTGAGGCCAGCATCAAGGAGGGCACGGGTTGCGGGATCTACCGCATTAGCGGTCATATTGACCGTAACGCCTGCAACATGTACCTGGAGCCGTACCTGTCCAAGTTCCTTTGGATTGAGCGTAATCTCAGTTAGATACGACCCATCGCCGCGACGGCGCAATGCCCCCAGCGCTGAAGCGATCTGCTGGGTAGGTGTGGGAAGGGGTATCGGCGATGGGCCTGGTTGCGGTGGCGCACTCGTAGGAGCAGAGGAGCTGGCGCTCACCTGACTAGGTGCCTGCGCCTGTCCGAGCATTGGTGTACTCGGCTGCTCTACTCGCGGTGCTTGTGCTGATTGGCCGGGGGGTAATGATTCACCGTGCTCGGAAGATGCACCATCAGCGGTGGTACCGTCATTCGGAGTTTCAGTAGACACTTGACTAGGTACGTCTGCCGGTGATACATCACGCTGTGACTCTCCAGCGGTTGGTGGCGGCGTGGGTGTCTCGTGGCCGGGTACACCATCCGAGGGGCTCTCTGGCGTGGTGCCAGATGGCGATACTAGGTCGTCGGCTCCCTCAAGCATGGCGTGCTCATCAGGCTGTGCGTGCCCCGTGACAGCTACCGTGCCAGGTGTGACAGCTCCTTGCGCGAGAGCGTCGATGTGGTTATCCACGGTACCTGTTGTGGGTATTGGCGTATTGGATTGACTGCCTGACGGTGTGGCCGAAGCCGTTTGCCCGTCACCAGCACCAATGGGAGAAGGCAATGGTGTGCTGACTGACCCCTCGCCACCTTCACTGGCAGGCAGAGGTGATGAATGTTCACCTATCTGAATCTGCTCAGAACCTTGAGTGGGAGTTGGAATATCTTGGATATTCGTGGAAAATACGTCTGTTTGATGGGTTGTGATAGGTATATCCGAAGCGGTCTCGGTGAGTGCGAACTCACCTAAGTCTTGAGCGATACGATCCACACTCGAACTGTCATTATTCGCGTCTGTAGATGGTTGTTGGGCATCAGTGGCGGACGTTAGCGGTACGGTACCCTGAGCAAGCAACTGTTTAAGGGAACGCACCGAACGATCATCTTGTTCGTCATCAGCAGAGGTATCGACTTGCTTAGCCTTCTCGTCTGGTGCCCTATCGTGTGTCGTTGATGTGGATGAGGAACGGGAAGGAGCTGGATGATAGGTACCATCATCACCCACAGCATCACCATGTTGGCTATGCACCGGACGGTCCTGCCCACGTACGGACGGCGTTGACGGTGTTGTGGACGATGAACGCCGGCTGAGGCCAGGTGTGTTCATCCCGCCACGGTTGGAACGGGTATGGTTCTCGGTTTGGGAGGGGCGCGACTGTCTGGTATGGCCATGCATCAGTTGAAGTGCTGATCCAAAATGATCAGCAAACTGATTGGCCGTATTCGGTGCGCTCGTTCGTGTTCTATTCCCGTTGACTTGGGGAGAGAATGACGCAGGATTCAACATGGCAGGATCAATCATGGGGAGCCTTAATTGGCGAAGAGAAGGGGGAAGGATGGTGCGGAAACCCAACGATTTCCACAACAACGGGAAGGAATGGGTTAGCTGATGCCGTGCATATACTCGCGGACCTTACGCACGTAGTTTTTTGTTTCTGTGTAATTGGGTACACCCCCGGCACGCCGAACGGCACCAGGACCGGCATTAAATGCCGCGAGGCCCACGCTCACATTGGGCTGCATTGCAAAATACTTAGCAATGTAATGGGAGGCTCCGTCGATATTGAACACCGGATCAGTGCGTTTCTCGAGGGGAACCCCAACTTCACGGGCGGTGACTGGCATTAATTGCATCACCCCAACAGCACCCGCGCGGCTCGTCAGGTGTGGCCTGAAATTGCTTTCTGTTTTAGCAATAGCGGCCAACATACGCGGGCTAATGCCATACATGCGTCCCGCCTTATTGAAGAGCTCGGCGTACGGCACGTTGGAGACCGTGTCATAGGGGTTCAAGGCGGCTTTATATTCAGGGTCGTTGCTGCGGGCCGCTGCAGCTTGAGTGGCATTGAATACCTTGACTGAAGCAGGGGTTGCCCCCACTGCATTCGGGCCCACCGGCACATCAGACCGTTGGGTGTGATTCTGCATGATCGGGGCAGGGCCACTTTGGGTAATCACCATATTTCCCCGAACCTGCCCACTCGTTGAGGCGGTTACCGGTGTCCCTGGTACGACACCCCCAATAGGACGTGCAGCACCTCCCTGGCCTGCGGTAGGCATCGGTGAGGGGGGAGCCACCGGTGGCGTGGCGGTGTTGATGCTGACGTATGCTCCACGCTTTGCGCTTTGGGGCTGAATCTGTCCGATGGTCGCTCCATCGGGGATGACCCGGCGAATATCCGTCACCTTACGGGTGAGCTTGTGTCGGCGCACCTTGAGGCCGGTTCGTGGGGCTTCGATCCATTCCCCATTACCAGCGTAGATACCAATATGGTGGGCTGGATTCCCAAAGGTCAATAAGTCACCTGGCTTGGCCTCTGCCAATGAGTTCACACGAACCCCTATGTGCTGCTGGTCACGGGCTACTCGTGGCATCTTGATACCAAGGCGCTTAAACGCATCTTGTACCAGCCCCGAGCAGTCGTACCCGCCTTCAGCGTCACTTTCACCGCCCCACACATAGTCTTTGCCAAGGTGCAGGCTGGCCATCTTGACGATGGCTTCACCAGCAGGGGTGGTACCTGGGAGGCCAGCAACTTCAGGACGGAGAGGACCACTGCCTACCACCGGACTGACGGCACCTGGCGCACCAGGAAGTGTGCCGGGGATCGACCCTGCATTCAGCAAGGACTGCAAGGTCTCTAACCCTTTGGTGCCACCCGTTTGACCGTTCTGGTTTATCGGACCGGCCAAAAGCGCTGCAGCAATTTCTTCTGCGGTCGGTTGCCGTACCGAGTTGGCCTTGCCGTATTCGGCAACGCGCCGGTCAAGCGCACGACTAAATCGCCCACCATCACCTTGGGTGTTGCTGCCGGGGGTAAGTCCTTCAATCTGGGCAATGGTGCTCTCGATTTGACTAATGCGTGCGCTGATCTGGCCAATCGCCATCCGGGCGTTCACTCCCTCATCGTTCGGACCGTTGTACTGGCCTTAGTTATCGGCCTCTGGGTGAATAGTGTTAGGTCCTCGCTGCGCAAACTCTGCGCACGGTTCGCCATACCTCCGCGGGCCATCTCCTTGAGGGTTAATGCGGTATCAGGTCTGAGTTGAAGCGGCATTCTTGCGTCTGGCTTGGGCTAGAAGGATGCCTGCTCGGGTACCAACAAGGTCGTCATTGGTTTTTGCTTCTTCAAGCCGATTTTCTTCCTGCCACCGCTCGCGCGCAGCTACCCGAAGTTTCTCAATGGCATCAACTTGGCGCTGCCGTTCAATCAGTCGGTCATTCGCTGCTTGAGTTGCTTGTTGGCGCTGGGCCAAGGTTTGACTCGCCGCAGTTACGGCCATTGCTCGAGACTGTGCCCGCATCGTCATCCCGGTGAAAGCGTGGTTAGCAAAGGTTGCTCCTGGAACCACACCAATGGCTTCTGCCGTGGCTGCCTGGCGAAATTGGTCGAGCGATTGCTGGGCTTCAACTTCCGCACCCTGGGCCTGAGCCCATTCAGCTTTTGCTTGGTCACGGGCAATGGCGCGCACTCTCGCTACCCGTTCCATCCGAAAGTTGAATTTACGCATGGCCTACCTCATCGGCCAGAGCCCCTGGCCGCTTAATCATCTGGTCGTCGCAAATTCGATACCGAACTGGGCAGAACAGCGATCACCCGTTCATTACCGCTACGAAAAGAGCTATCACTACATAGCCTGTGATAGCTCCTTGGTTATCCGGTTGTGCTATGCCTTGCCGTCTTCTTTCGCCCAATCAAATACCGCCGATTCTTCACGGCTCTTGGGCCAGTGGGCTGCCCACTCAGGCAGGATTGGTGCTTCAACCCGATCTGAACCAGGGGAGTAGGGCTTAATATCTAATAACGGGGTGTCAGGGAGTGCATCGTGGCGGTCAATGACAACCAACCCCTGTTCAACATCAACTCGGTCGATTTTTGCGACGGTCAGTCCGATCGGGTTGGGGCGCCGTGGTGACCGGGTAGCAAACGTGCCGGCCTCACCGGGGCTTGATTGGTGCGGGCGTGTCTGACGCAAGATGGATCGCGTATCTGGGTTGTCGCTGCCGCTAAACCACCACACACTCACCACATGGCCCCACTCATCAAGTTTGTCTAATGCGGGACGGTATTCGGGCAGCACCTCAAGTACCTTGCTTCCGTCTCTTTCACGGACATAGCCAATGGGGTGAATCGAGAACGTTTCCATAGCACCTGCTTTCGTGTCGAGAGGACCCAAAGTGTAGGCACTGCTGCAACTTATTTGCGATTGAAGGTGCTGGGTGTGGGTACACCGGGTAGCCGGCTAGAGGAGGGTTCCGTGAGGTAAGCGGCTAGCAGCAAAAATTGGCGCTTTCTAGCCGCTAGCCGCTTACCTTATTCACCTATCTCGGCGGTGGTGCTCCCAGATAGGAACGCAACAGTGGTGGGGCTATATGGTGCCTACGCCATGCCTGCCGGTAAGGCGTTGGGTACAGCCTTGCCGAGGATCTGTGCGATGGCCTGCCAGGAATAATCAGCTAAGGTCAAGTCCTCGAGGTCTTGGCGCAAGAACAAGTTGATTTGATCGTTCAACTCAATCGCACGGTCCACCTCCGGGTTGGAACCAGGCACATAGGCGCCAATGTCAATCAAGTCGCGGGCATCACGGTAGGCGGCGAGGAGACGACGCAGTTCAGTTGCAAGGTCACGTTGTTCTTTTGTGGTTACGCGGTTCGCAACACGTGACGCCGACTCAAGGACATCAATCGTAGGAAAGTGCCCGGCTGTGGCCAATTTTCGACTCAGCACAATATGGCCATCGAGGATGGAGCGTGCCGTATCCCCAATCGGATCTTGAAGGTCGTCCCCTTCGACGAGTACCGTGTAAAGGCCAGTAATAGAACCGGTTTCCCCGGCACCGGCTCGTTCGAGCAGCTTGGGCATTTCCCCAAACACACTGGGGGGATAGCCACGGGTGGCCGGTGGCTCACCGGCACTTAGCCCGATCTCACGTTGGGCCATTGCAAAACGGGTGAGTGAGTCCATCATCAGGACGACGTCTTGACCCAAATCACGGAAATACTCAGCAATACGTGTTGCGGTGTACGCTGCACGCATTCGCACCAGGGCGGGTTGGTCGCTTGTGGCCACGACCACTATGGAACGGGCTAGGCCTTCTGGACCGAGGTCGTGTTCGATGAACTCACGAACCTCACGCCCACGTTCACCGATCAGTGCCAGCACGTTGACGTCAGCCTGGGCACCACGGGCAATCATGCTGAGCAGGCTTGATTTCCCTACGCCAGAACCAGCGAAAATACCCATGCGCTGGCCTTTTCCACAAGGTATGAGCGTGTCAATGGCACGCACCCCAAGCGGAAGATACTGGTCAACTTTTTGTCGGCGTAGCGGGTGGGGTGGGGTGCCCTCAACGGTGACTGCCCGACTATCCGACCCGCGCTTACCGAGGCGCGGGCCGTCATCAATGGGATTTCCAAGCCCATCGAGGATCCGTCCCAATAAGTCTGAGCCGACGCGCAAGGTTCGGGCGTGACCGGTGGCCAACACCCGGTCACCAACAGCAACACCGGTCATATCGCCAAGCGGCATCACAATGGCACCGGTTTCAGTGAGGGCAACGACTTCACAGGGGAGACGGCGGTCGCCGGTAAACACATCAATCGCTTCGCCGAGGGCAACTTGGAGGCCGTCAACTTCCATGTTGAGCCCAAGCACTCGACTTACCCGCCCACTTACTTCTGGTTTCACGGCCTTGGCAATGCGCGCCGCCATCAAGTCAAGTGGGCTTTCAAGGTCACTCGGTTGAATCATCATGGTGTATTAGCGAAGCTGTTGACGAGCACGTTCGAGGGCGGTGGCGATATTGCCATCAATGGTGGTTGCGTTTGAGCGAACGAGGGCAGAGCCGCTCTCAACGGCGGCATCGGGAAGCACCGTAAACTCACGACCAACGAAGAGGTTTTGAACATCGTCGAGGGTTTCAATATCGTCCGGAGAGAGATGAATCTGGAGTGGCCCGTCATCGGGAAGGTCACCCAAAATCCGTTTAATCGCGTCCAATCCAGGATTTGCTTGGAGGGCAACATCGCGTTGCAGAATCTGCTCGGCAATAAGCAGGCTCAGCATCGCAGTTTGGTCAGCAACATGATGGAGGGCGCTTTCTTCACGAGAACGCAGATCAGCGGCGGCAGCTTCAATCGCTTCAACGGCAGCTTGACACCGTTTGACCCATTCACGGTTTTGGGCAACAACCTCTTTGTATCCCTCATCACGGCCACGGTCGAATCCCACTTTGAACCCGCGTTCTTGCTCAGCTTTAATCCGAGCAGCCTCATCATTGGCGGCATTAATCGACGCAGGTAAGTACCCGGCAACATCATGTTCGATGACCTCTTGTTCAATAGAGGCCCCCCGCATGATGGCAACGCGACGCGGCTTACGATTTGGCATGGTTCCTTTGACGTTACTCGACCCAATCGGGTGCTTACTCAGGCAGGTGATTAATCGGCCACCAAGCCGAGGGGAGAAGGATCACGTGAAAAAAGCAGAAACCTATTCGACAAACTCATCATTCGAGCGGCTGAGTTGTACTTGACCTGCTTCTTCCAAGGTACGGATGATGCGCACGATAGAGCCTTGTGCCGTTTCAACATCCTTCAAACGAACCGGACCCATATATTGAATCTCATCGAGTAGGGTTTCTGCGGCACGTTCACTCATATTGCGGGTGATCTTGTCAAGGACAACCTGTGGCATCCCCTTCAACGCAGTAGCGAGATCCTTATTATCAACCTGACGCAAAATCAACTGGACGGCACGGTCATCAAGGGTAGTGATGTCCTCAAAGACGAACATGAGCTGGCGAATCTCGTCGGCCAAGTCCTCATCGGTATTTTCTAAGCCCTCCAAAATGAGGCGTTCAGTGGACCGGTCTGAACGGTTCAAAATATCCACAAGGCTCTGGATACCGCCGGTTTCTGAGAAATCATTGCTGATATTGACGGTGGAGAGTTTGCGTTTCAACACAGACTCCACACGTTCAATCACTTCGGGGCTAGTTCGGTCCATCTTGGCGAGACGAATCGCCACATCACGTTGCAGCCCTTCGTTAAATGAACTCAACACTAAAGCTGCCGCTTCTGGCATCATGTGGGCAAGGACAAGGGCAATCGTCTGCGGATGTTCGTCAGCAATAAAGCCTTGGACCTGGCGAGGATCTGCGTTGCGTAGAAACTCAAAGGGGGCTTCTACGAGTTGGGCACTGAGCAAGTCCATGATTTCAAATGCTTTGGCTGTCCCTAGGGATGCTTCGAGCATTTCACGCGCAAAGTCGGCGCCACCACGGGCCATATTGACTTTTGCGTGCATCGTTTCACGGAACTCGGTGAGGACTTGTTCTACCGTTTCGGCGGGTACGGTTTGCAAGCGTGCGATTTCACCAGCAATTTCAGCTACTTCGTCTTCTGGTAGCTGCTTGAGTACGGTGGCGGAGCGTTCTTTGCCAACGCTCATTAGCAAAATCGCAACTTTCTGAGGTCCGGTCAGTTTGGTTGCAAGTTCAGTGCTTGACATTGATGCTCACCTCCTTGGGCAACACATGGCGGGATTACGATGGGTGCACAATCGGCTGAAACACCCCGATTTGTAGCGGTTTCATCGAGAAAACGGCGTTAGATGAGGCGTATCAATCGTTGGGCTTAGCGTGCGGCCATCCAGCCGCGTACCACACCTACGGTGTCATCGAGTTGGCGGTCCATCAGGTCGTCCACTTCATCAATTACGGAAGGGCCAGGGTCGATTTCGTGCACAATCTCGGGTTCTTCATCCCAATCTTCAATGACATCTAATTCTGGAATGTCAATGGGTACCGGCTCTTCCTTTCGGCGTGCCTTTCGGGTAGTCAAGAACGCAAAGATCAAGACGGCCAGAATCAAGATACCCAGGACCACAGAACGAATAAGGCTCATCATGCGTTCTTGGTTTGTCGCAGCAAGGGCCTCTTCGGCGGCTTTGGCGGCTGCCTCTGCAGCGGACTTGTCAAAGGGTGCGGCATTCACAACCACAAGGTCTCCACGCTGGGCGTCAAACCCGATTGCGGCCTGAACAAGCGGAGTTAACTGGGCAGGAGTGGCTTGGGTTGCATCGGCATTAACGAGCACACCAACGGTGATCCGTTCCACTGAACCACCACCTTGGGTGGTTTCTTCGACTGTGCGATCAACCGCATAGGTCGTGTTCTGGTCATCACCCGTATAGGTTGTATTCGGATTCTGCACGCCGGCAATCGGTGCCCCATCAGGGCCAAGAATGCCCACGGGCGTACCCCCATCACCTTGATAAGTCTGTGCACTTTGGGTTGTTTGCAGCGCAATCCCTGTTTGGTTTGGACCAGCTTCTGGCTTCCCAAAGGTTTCACGGGTGATATTTGACGCATTCTTATTCACCGTCACGGTGACGGTCGCCTTCACATTTTCTGCACCAACAGAAGCCCCAAGCTGCTGTTCAATCTTTTTGGCCAGACGTTCTTCCAACGCTGCGGTGGCATCATCCACCGCACTGCCACCACCCACACCGTTTGCGGGGTCCGCGAGGGCAGCGCCGGTCTGGTCGGTGACGGTTACATCTTTGGGAGATAATCCGTCTACGGCCCCTGCAACCAGGTTCACCACACTTTGAACTTGGGTAGAGGATAACGCATTTTCGTCAGCCATATTTAACACAACAGCTGCCGTTGGTTTGACGTCGTCGTCATTAAACAGATCTTTTTTAGGGATAGAAAGGTGCACGGTTGCCCCGTTAACCCCATTCAACGATGAAATCGTTTTTGATAGCTCCCCTTCAACCGCACGACGGTAGTTGACTTGCTGGAGGAAATCGCTCGTTGTAATTGAGGTGTTATCAAGGAGCGAATACCCCGTTTTGTCGGTTTTGAGTGACCCATTGGCGGCCATCTCCATCCGCAACCGCGCCTGGTCATCTTCAGGGACTCGGATCGTTGTAGTGCCGTTATCACCTTCAGCGAGTTCGTACTCCACGCCCTGCTTCTTCAATGATTCAGTCATCGTGGCGGCTTCACCGGCGCTCAGGTTGGAATAGAGCAACGCCATTTCAGGTTTGGTGATTGTGGTAAACGCCCAATAGGCGGTCGCCAGTACCGCAATCATGGCGATAAAGGTCACAACCTTCTGGCCGCGAGTGAAATCACGAAAGGTGGTGTGGGCACGGTCACGAACTTTCGTGACCAGTTGCGTACTACTACTAGAGGTCTCTACGGCGCTCATCAGACCTGCATCCTCATGATCTCATTAAAGGATTCAAGGGCCCGATTCCGGAGATTGACGGCGAACTCGGTAGAAATCTGTGCTTGTGTTGACGCAACCATGTAATCATGAATATCGGTCAACGTACCTGTAGCGGCTTGTTCGGCCAAGGCGTCTGCGGTTGCGTGCGTTTCTGAGAGCTGGTTGATTGCACCGGTCAGTGCTGTCTGAAAACGGCTCGCAGCAGGAGCGTCCACGGCACCGGCAGCTGTTGGTTTGGCGAAGGCGTCGAAGCCTTGAATACCATGATTAAACCGGCCGATGGTGGGTTGAGACGCACCAGAAACCAAATTGGTAAGCGGGGTGACCCCAGGTGTGGTGGTCATACCAATATTGGGAATAGAGGATGGCATAGATGTCCTTTACGACTGGATAGCAACCGACGTAGTGCTGGCCTGGTGATTAGTAGCGCTGGCCGGGTGATTACTTGCGGCCAAGCTGCAAGGCACTCTGATAGGCCTCACGAGCGGTACGAACAACCTGCAGGTTTGCTTGGTATGAGCGTTGACTCATAATCAGGTTCGTCATTTCCGTACTCATGTCTACGTCTGGCATACGCACAAGACCGTTTGCGTCTGCAAGGGGGTGGTCAGGCCAACTTGCCAGACGTCCTTCTGCAGATCCGTAGCGGATTGCAGCTACACGTGCTCCTGAGCCAACTCCGTTGGTGCGACCTTCAATGGCTTGTGCAACGACGTAGCGTGCTTGAAAGGCCGGGTCGGCGGTTGAGCGAACCGTATTGACATTGGCGATGTTGTCGCTGGTTGCATCCATCCAGATGCGGGCCACGCGAACACCTGAGTGCGCGGTTTGGAGTGCACCGAACATGTTTACTACCCCGTGATCGATGTACGAAGGAGACGGAATTTGCCATCCATGGCTTGCAGAACGGTTTGGTAGGCCAATGTGGTTTGTTCTTGACCGATCACTTCATCGTCCAAGTTCACATTGGCACCGTTCATGCGAGTGCCTTGAGCACTATGGGTTGTTGCCGCTTTGACTCGTCCAACCGCAGCCTGAAACCCGGCACGCTGGTTGGGGCCTTGAACGCGATCAAGTGCGCTTGAATGAGTTGGCCCGGCGTAGGTGCGATTGCCGGCCTTATCAAAGCGGCGAATCGCGCCAGAGAGCGCTTCTTCAAATTGCACACGTCCAGCGACATAGCCGGGGGTATCCACGTTGGCGATGTTCTTGGCATACATCCGTTGGCGGGTCGCCAGACCACTAAGGGCACTGTGTAGTGCGTTCATTGTGATATCTGGCATGGGATGTCGCCCTCCTTCATCGTCTTCCGGGATTCCGGCTCGTTGAGTGGTATCGGCACCTCATCGAATTTCGTGAGTCAAAGGAGAATGAAATGCCTACGTACACTACGTAGGCATTTGGCTAGTTCTGGTAGGTATCACTACACCGCTCGGTTGTTGGCTGCGAGCAGATGCCTACCGTGGAACGAGAAGAGGCTGGACAAGATGTCCAGCCTGTTTGAATCACTGGAGTTAGCTAGCTTGAGGAATCAACGGCTCACGAGTTGAGTGATGCGTGTTGGTACGGATCATCTGCACGGCATGTTGATTATTGACGTTCACCACGATGGGGCCAAGGAGATTGGCGGTCGTTGTTTCGAGTGAGTCTCCGAGTGTCAAGATGGCAAAGAGGGCGACATCTTCAGGCGATTCGATACCTAATAATTCGATCGTTGTTTCATCGAGTTCAATTTCAGCGGTTGGCCAAAATACGCCAAGCTCGACCATCACAAAGGAGGGACCCTTACCGTCGATTGCACTCAGTGTTTTAAATGGGCTTTCTGGGTCGCCCCAATTGGCTATACCCCATCCTGATACGTCAGGGAAACCGGGCATAGCGGCAACGAAGCTGAGGGGGATAACCGTGCCGGGATCGGCCAGCGCAGAAAACATGTTGATGTCCTTAGGTACAAACTGCTTGGGTAGAACTTAGCGCAGGAAGTCCATTAATGATGGTTGGATCACCTTACTCGTTGCAGCTAAAGCGGCTTCGTAGGCAACTTTTTGTGTCATCACCTGTACGGTCGTCTCAGCTAGGTCAGTACTTTCAGCTTCTGACTTATGATTCTTTAGTGCAGCGGTCTGGTCCACAGCGCGGGCGCGCAAACCTTCTACGCGGTTCAAAATGGTGCCGGATTCGGCGATGGCGTCCAACATTCCCTCTCGGTGCTCACCGATTTTGGTGAGGGCTGAACGGACATCATCGATACGGCCTGCTTCAATATCGTCCGCAAGTTGGTCGAGCGTAGCAAAAAGGCTTTTATCTCCGCTTCCAAATGCGCGAGCGGTATTTGGAGCAATGTTGACAGAGGTATCTGGGCCGATCGTTCGAAAGA
The DNA here is from genome assembly GCF_036336025.1 of Stomatohabitans albus. Taxonomy (NCBI): domain Bacteria; kingdom Bacillati; phylum Actinomycetota; class Nitriliruptoria; order Stomatohabitantales; family Stomatohabitantaceae; genus Stomatohabitans; species Stomatohabitans albus. The sequence goes on along the minus strand of NZ_JAYKKE010000003.1, from coordinate 203,345 downwards.
CGGGTTCACTGTTGCCGTTGAAGGCATATTTGGGGTTCGTCCCAATCGCTTGGTCGGCATACACCCCATCGGTGATATCTGCAGTACCTGCAAAAATCTTGCGGCCGGCATATTCCGTTTCGGTGATTTCGAGGAATCCTTGACGCATCGAGCGAATTTCAACGGCAAGGGCACGACGACCGGTTTCGTCGTGGGTTGAGTTTGCGCCTCGAATGGCGAGTTGCTCAACCCGGTGCAGTCGGGTGACGGCATCTTGCATCGCTGAGTCGGCGACTCGCAGCCACGCTTGGGCGTTATCTGCGTTACGAATATAAGTTTCGGTGCGTGCCAGCGTTGACCGACTCTGCTGACCGGTTAAAAAGCGTTCGGGACTGTCAGATGGCTTGGTGACATCAAGGCCAGTACTCAACTTGTTATTCAAGTCCTGCATACGGTTCAACCCGTTTTGCAGGTTGTACATGGCGTTAGCGGTCATCGTGGTTTGGGTGATACGCATCATTACCTCCCGACGCGGCCGGTGCCGTTGATTAAGGTGTCGAGCATTGTGTCCAGCGTGTTCATGTAACGAGCCGCAGCCTGATACGCCTTGAGCTGCGCAGCCATATTAAGGGTTTCTTCATCGGCGTTTACCCCGCTCACGCTCAGACGCTCTTCATTTGCCCGTTTGGTTTGGGCTTTTTGCTGATCGAGACTTGTTTGAGCTGATCGACTCTTGACCCCAAGGTTGGTGAGTGTGTTGCGGTAGGTGGCATCGGCACCATCGCTCTTGCTCGCCAGCTCAGCAATCTTTACCGCAGCCTTATTCCCCAACGGGCCTTCGACGGTGGGTGCACCGCCACCAGCTGTGGGGGTGGCCCAACGGGTAGCTACTAACTTGGAATCAGTGCGCAGCACCGAGTTCACTTGAATTGAGCGTGAAATACCGTTGAAGTCGGCAATATCAGCATCACGGTTATCCGTGGTGTTCTTCAACTTGCCATTCTCGTAGGCCAGTTTTTTGCCAGGGTAGGCAAAGAACTCTCGGCTCTCGGTATCAGCAGCGTTATTTGCGGTGCCGCTGTAGGAACGGCCTTGGAGATGCAGTTCGTTGACCTGGGTGTACAAGGTGTAAGCAACCTTATCCAAACCGGCTTGCTGCTCAGGAATCTCATGGTTAATTGAGTCGTACAAGGCAGCGAGGCGACCATCTTTTAACTCAATAGGGCGTTGGTTGGCGACATCTGTGCCCACAAGGAGACGGGCGGTGAAATTCGCTGGGTTGGTCGCATCGTGAACTTTTTCTGCGCGTAACAGGGAATAGGTCCCGCCGCCACCAACGACACCTACCCCATTCAGGTGCACAAAGAGTTCATCTGTTTTGGAGAAACTCACCGTGACTTTGGCCAGGGAGCTCAGCTCACGTACCAAGGTGTCTCGCTTGTCGAGGAGTTCATTCGGTGGGAACTTCTTTTCTAAAGAGTTGGCACTAATCTCACGGTTTAAGTTCGCAATACCCTTGATGAGGGCATTTGCTTCTTCAGTGGCCCCTTCGAGGCGCTTGTAATGGTTCTCGCGCACGGCATCGAGGTTGTTCGCCGCGTAGTGAATAGACTCAGCAACAGCTTCACCACGACGAATCACCGCTGTTTTTGCGGCCTGATCCTGTGGTGTAGCGGCCAACGAATCCCAAGAATCCCAGAACGCCGATAGGGTTTGGGTCAGCCCGTGGTCACTCGGTTCGTTGTAGGTGCGTTCAACCCCCACAAGGAGATCGACGCGTTCTTTCTTGAATCCTTCAGATGACAGCTCAGCATTATGGCGACCGATGAGGAACTGGTCGGTGACACGAGAGAGCTGCGTGATCCCAATACCATCAAATGACGCTTGCTGTCCAGCGAATACACCCGATGACGACAAGAACTTCGAGTCGGTACGTACAACTTGTTGCGAATAATTGGGATCTTTCATATTGGCGATGTTCTGGCCTGAGACCTCTAGCGCCATACGGCTGGTCATCAACGCAGAGTGCGCAATATTGATCCCACCAAAGGTGGAAACCATCTGTATCTCCTCATCCATGAGTGTGTGTCCAATATGAATCGGCACACACACTGATGCCCTTAGCGTTCGTTACATTGATTCATCAAGGAGTCGTGCCGCATTTGATGCGCGCGTACTCACTTGCTGGCCGGCACGTGAATAGGTGTCGACCCGTTCGGTATTGCCGCCAAATGCACTGAGGGCATCTTGGGCAGCCTGATAGCCCTTGGCGAGGCTCTCTCGGTTGTGCTCAGCTAGGGCTACAATCTCACCTGTCGCTTTGAGGAACGCTTGGCGGTGCTCTTCAAAAATGGCATCCCAAGGTTCGGGAAGGACGGCTACAAGGGCACTCAGTGTCGGAGGTTCAGTAACGTTCAGTTCACGGCATAGTTTTTCAACTTCCATGGCCCGCACTAGGTCGGCTTGGCGAACCTCTTCCACAACCATTTCTATTTCTCGGGTGGAGTGGGTCAGCCAGCGGGTTTTACCTGCGGCCATAAGCGCCTGTTCACTTTCTAGTTTGAACTGCAACAACTCAAGCAACTGGCGTTGTCGCCAGAGGATATTGGACATGTCGGCGTAGCTCACGGGAACCTCGCTAGATAACAAAACAGATGCGTTCTTATCGACCCTTCACGAATTAACCTGAGTGGATGGGGGAGATGCGCCCTATTGTAAAAGACCCCGTTCAACGGCTACAAGCACCGCTTCTCGTCTACCTGGTACATCTAATTTGTTATAGATACTTGCGAGATGGGTTTTTACGGTGGCTTCGGACACGTGGAGGGCGTTCGCAATGGATCGGTTGGTGCCATAGGTCGCAAGCTGGGCGAGCACTTCCATCTCTTTTGGAGTTAAGGGATTTGGCATTTCTTGGATACCCAGTTCATCGGGTGTTGGGTTGAGCCCTGTTGATGCCAGCACCGCAAGTGGACGGCCTGACAGGACCCGATCACCGGCCAGTAACCGGGCGACTGCCGCTCGGAGATCTTCTGGTGTGGCGGTGCGTTCAATGATCCCTGGAATGCCGCGTGATAACAGCTTGCGCAGATGGGCGGGATCAAGCTGGGTGAGTATGGCCAAAATGGCTGCCGGTTGACCGTTTGGGCGACCGACTAACTGTTTAACGTATTCGGCAACCGTTGATGTGTCGGCCTCATACTGGCCGATGATGACTAAATCAAGGCGATCACGGATGAACTGGTCGATGTTGTTTAAATCATTATTGGCGTCAACCATGCGCAACCCCATAGGGCGCAAGATGGAGCTTAGCCCTTCAATAAAGAGTGGGGTGTCATCCAAAACCACGGCCACACCCAAGAACGAATTATCCGGTGCAAGTTGGGTGGCTCGGCGGTTCGCTCGACGGCGTTCTACCGCAACCGGGATATTGCGTTTACGGCGTTCTTCACGTCGGCGTTCTGGGCTGAGTGACTGCAATTCACGGGCAAGGTCATCATCAATGGGTGAGACAGGCGTGATTCTTGCACGCAACTCATCCGGATCAGGCAACGAAGGCATCGCATGGAGCTTAGCGCAAGCATCTTTCCATTTGGAACCGATTCTTGAGAACGTGCTGCCCCATTAGTGGACCGTTTCGGGTCGGATTTTGGGCCTTTAGCAAAGGCCTCATGGTGACGTTATCCAACGGTGTAAAGCGTTTAGCTCAAGGATGAGAAATGGAACCCTTAAACGGAGTTATCCCTTCTGCCTTTGCGAACGCCGTTCCGCAAAGCTTGCAGATACTGCCTGTTCCGGGGCAAGAAGAATCGACCACTGTTGACCTGAATGTAGATAAAGAACGAAAGAAATCGCAGTTCATAAGAAATGCGCAACCGCTATTAGATTCCGAGATACCACCAGAGTTGCGTGTTTCTATCCACAAGGAATTGCGCGAATTGATGGTACGTATCGTTGATCAGTATGGCGACACCTTGCGCGAGCTACCTCCTGAGAAGGTGCTCGACATGGTGGCCGACATCGTGGGCAATGCTCGCAAACGTGAAGAGGCCCACCGCGAAGCCATTAGTGAAGCCATCGATACGGCTATCCGGCGTGGAGAACATCACAAACGTGGAGCCAGATTTTAGAAACTGAGCTCCACAGGTTTTCAACTATCCGCGGGTCACGCCTGCTCGTCAAGCATCGAAGGACGGGCGGCGTGACGATAGGTTTGTGCCGCTGGACGATGTAACCCGTCAAGTTCTTGGCGGGTTGTGATCATCGCCTGACGCAGAGCCTCAAGGAGGTCGTTGTACTGTTCAGCCAGGCGGTAAGCTAGCGGCGCAAGCTCATGGGGGAGTGGTCCTAACCCAGCCGGTGGTTCCCAGGTTGGTGGCTCAGTGACCAGGCCGTTCGCTACCTGTTCAGCCACCGTATCGAGGTGGTGCTGAAAGTCGCTCAGGGTGTCAACCCAGGCATCCTTTCCGTCATTATTCGTGATGGATGCCATTAGCCTGCAACGCTGATTGAATCCATTGACGGTGAGTCGGGTCCTGATTCAGCAAGGGTAGTTGCGGCTTGACGCCAGGTTTCTGCCAATGGTTCAACGAGGCTACGCACCCCCATCACCTTGGCTTTGGACTTGTTGAGATTGGCGTCAATCAATTCACCATACATAAAGGTGTAGAGCCCCAGCAGTTGTTGGCCACCTTCGAACCCATCGGGGTTCAAACTGGAGATCAGTTCACCCACAATGTCTTGGGCCACAATCAGTTTTTCATGGGCCACGGTGCTGTTTTGGTCGTCAATGGCTGCTTCGGCTTGCACCAGATTGCGTACCAACGCATCAAAGAGCATGATGAGCAGTTTTTCAGGGGCCACTGTTTCAACAGCAGCAGAGGCATACGCATTTCTAGCAGAACGCAGAGTCATAACACTTCCTCTTGTGATTGGACCCCTATTTATCGGCCATTCCCATATGCCGGTTAGTAATCTGACCTAACTGGTTGTAATTCATTTGCGGTGATGTAACGCGGTATAAATGCGCCTCAATTCCACTCACACCTGGTGCCGTTACCCCTACTCGATAACCGATCAGAATCATGCTAAACACCCTTGATGTAAGCGCTAAGCGGCTGTATATATCCCAAAATTGCCTCCATACGCTTACCTCAGGTTGATACTGGCGGAAACTGATGTGTCGAGGGGCGAGGTCAACGGCCCTACACACAAACAACCACCCCCGAAGGGGTGGCTGTTCGGATACCAGAGAAAAGGAGGTTGGTACTGGTAAGGCGAAATTAGCGCAGGAGGCTGAGGACGCCTTGGGGTACCTGGTTGGCCTGGGAGAGCATGGCGGTTCCGGCTTGGTTGAGGATTTGAGCGCGGGTCATGCTCATCATTTCTTCGGCCATGTCGGTGTCGCGGATGCGGCTCTCGGAGGCGGTTAAGTTCTCGACGCTGACCTTGATGGAGTTCACGGTGTGGTCGAGACGGTTCTGGGTTGCGCCTAGTTTGCCGCGGACTTCGGAGACGCTGGAGATCAGCTTGTCGATATCGTCTACAGCAGCACGAGCCTTCTTGTTGTCAGAAACATCAAGAGCATCGGTGCCCAACTTGCTGTACACGCTCTTGAACAAGTCGATGTCACTGGTCACGATAGACAGGCTGTCCGTCTTGGCGTTATTGGCCCCAACCTGGAACTTAATGTCTTCGATCGGAGATTCAACCAGCGATTTCAACGCGACCTGGTCGCCGACCTTAGCTTCGGCAACGGTTTCTAAGTCAGAACGAGAGGCTGTATGTGTGACCTTCGCAGACGTACCATCATTCTTGGTAACCAAGTGCAGTTCGAAGGTTGCATTAGCAGCGGTACTAGCATCAGTGGCCTTTAAGTAAAAGTCGCCCTGTTTTAAGCCGGTACCATTTGCAGCTACCTTAAGGTCGCTCCGGCCGGTGAGCTTAGCAAAGTGTTCCTTGGCCAAAGCTTCGTTGTGGCCAGCATCATCTTTCATCTTGCCGCCAGAAGCAGCCTGATTGAAATCCGCAACTGCCGTCGCGGTTACAGCTTGGTTATTTGTCCCAAGGAGGAGCTGGGTATCGCCGGCACCCTTGGTACCTTTGAGCTCTTCAACCCGAGAAGCCAAGGCACCACTTGCAGCGGTGATGTTGTCTGCTTTGAGTGAGGCGCTCTTGCCTTGGTTCACGAAGAGTTTACGGCCATTGAATTCGGTACCGACGAGCACGTTCTTGACCTGCTCTTTAAGCTCGCCGATTTCGGCGGCGATGGCTTGGCGGCCTTTGGCGTCGTTGGTGTCGTTGGCAGACTGCACACTCAAGTCGCGCATGCGCTGGAGCATGGAGTGCACTTCGGTGAGTGCACCTTCACCAGTCTGGACGAGACTGACGGCGTCTTGGGCGTTGCGTTTTGCAACCTTGAGGCCACCAATCTGTGAGCGGAGGCTTTCGCTGATGACCAGGCCGGCGGCGTCGTCGGCGGCGCGGTTGATGCGGAAGCCTGAAGAGAGGCGTTCAAGGCTACGGCCCTGTGAGGCTTGGGTGCCTTGCAGGTTGTTGTAAGCGTTGATAGCCATTGGGTTGTTCTGAATACGCATTGTCCTGGATCCTTCCGTAGGTTCTAGTGTTGTAGGACGGCGGCCCATCCGTGGGCCTATTTGCGCAGGGCGATTGCCCGTGCAGAGAAAGTTACGGCACGGGTGAAAATGTCTTTAGTATTTTTTGAAGTTTAAGTTTTTAAATGGAAGCCAAGCCACCCCCGAAGGGGTGGCTGGCCCACTAGAACCAGAAGGAATACCTTGGGCGAAATTAGCGCAGGAGGCTGAGGACGCCTTGGGGTACCTGGTTGGCCTGGGAGAGCATGGCGGTTCCGGCTTGGTTGAGGATTTGAGCGCGGGTCATGCTCATCATTTCTTCGGCCATGTCGGTGTCGCGGATGCGGCTCTCGGAGGCGGTCAAGTTCTCGACGCTGACCTTGATGGAGTTCACAGTGTGGTCGAGACGGTTCTGGGTTGCACCCAACTTGCCGCGGACTTCGGAGACGCTGGAGATCAGCTTGTCGATGTCGTCGACGCTCTGGCGGGCCTTGACGTTGGAAGAAACATCCAGGGCGTCTGAGCCGAGCTTGTCGTAGACGCTCTTGAACAAGTCGATGTCGCTGGTGGCGATGGTCAGGCTGTCAGTCTTGGCGTTGTTCGCACCGACCTGGAACTTAATATCTTCGGTAGGAGCCGCAACCTTAGACTTGAGCGCTACCTGATCACCAACACGAGCCTCAGCAAAGGACTCAAGATCACTCCGGTTGGCTTTTGCATTCACCTTCACCGAAGTATTTCCACCGTCGGTGTTCATGAACAGCTCATAGGTACCATCAGCTTGGTTACCATTAGTTGCTTTGACGTAGAACTGGCCCTTTGCTAACCCGTTGCCATTCGCGGCAATCTTAATATCTGATTGGCCGGTCAACTTTGCGAAGTGCTCAAGAGCAGCTTGGTTATTTTCAGCTTCTTTGTTCGCCTGAACACTGAAACCATTTGCTGTGGAAAAGTCTTTAACTGCTTCAGTAGCAATGGGTAAAGTTGCACCATCAGTAATTAACTGGGTGTCACCTGCTCCCTTGCCACCTGTAGCGGCGGCTGAACCTTGGCCAAGAGCTTTTGCGGCATTGGTGATATCTGCCTGGGTAGCCGGAGCGCTTTTGCCTTGGGAGACGAAGAGTTTGCGGCCGTTGAATTCGGTGCCGACGAGGACGTTGCGGACCTGTTCTTTGAGTTCGCCGATTTCGGCGGCGATGGCTTGGCGGCCTTTGGCGTCGTTGGTGTCGTTGGCAGACTGGACGCTCAAGTCGCGCATGCGCTGGAGCATGGAGTGCACTTCGGTGAGTGCGCCTTCGCCAGTCTGGACGAGGCTGACGGCGTCTTGGGCGTTGCGTTTTGCAACCTTGAGGCCACCAACCTGTGAGCGGAGGCTTTCGCTGATGACCAGGCCGGCGGCGTCGTCGGCGGCGCGGTTGATGCGGAAGCCTGAAGAGAGGCGTTCAAGGCTACGGCCTTGTGAGGCTTGGGTGCCTTGCAGGTTGTTGTAAGCGTTGATAGCCATGGGGTTGTTCTGAATACGCATTGTCCTGGATCCTTCCGTAGGGTTTTAAAGTTTGGACTGCGGCCCGTCCGTGGGCCTATTGCGCAGGGCGATTGCCCGTGCAGAGAGAATTACGGCGGGGGGGGGGGGGGGTCCCCTTTAGGGTTATTTTTGAAATGTGCAAAAAAAGCAACAACCACCCGATAGACGGGTGGTTGTATGGGGGAAAGAGCGGGGTTGGTGGGGCTGCTTACCGCTGTGCGTTCAAACTACCCAGCTGGCCGATCAGCCACTGTTGCTGCCGTTGCATCTGGGCCATCGCCTTTTCCATCGCTGCGAACTCACTACGCAACTGATTACGGCGACGGTTTACCCGTCCATCAATCGTTTCAACCTGATTACGGAAATCACGATTGAGATTCTTCAATGAATCTACACTGCGCTGGATCGTGCCAGAGGTGGCATCGGTCGCCGTTTTCACCATATCCTTCACTCGTGCAGTGATACTGGTTTTGTCGTCTGCACTCCCATCGCCACGGATTAACTGTTCAACGGCCGCAGGGTCTTTCTTCAGGGCTTCTTTAAACTTATCCTCTTTAAACTCGAGTTTGCCTTCTTTGGTGACCTCAACGCCGATGGCCCCCATAGAGCTAAAGGGGTTTCCGTCAACAGGGTTCGTAAAGGAGCGCAAGAGGTTGTCACGGATACTCCGTGCGGTGGAATTACCCGCCAACTTACCGGCAACTCCAGTTACCTCACCTTTACCGCCCTTGTAGTCAATGCCGTATGACACGGCGCTATCAATATCACCGAGGGTTTCGTTAATCGCATTGACCAAACCCTTCACTCGGTCCACCAGGGTGTTTTGGTCATCTTCAATACTGAGCGTTACATCTTTACCAACGGCTTCTTTAGAAATGGTGAACGTCATCCCGTCAACCGCGCCGGTAAAGGTGTTGGTAGGGCTTTTCACTTCTACGTCGGTACCAGGAATGGTGACGAGGGCATCTTTACCTTCACTAGCCTGCTGGAAATCAGCCGTACCAAGGCCAGTGAGAGCAGATGCATTAACCGTGAAATTACCGTCCGCGCCAGAGCTTGCTGCCGACAACTGCAACCGAGCATTACCGTCACCGGTGTTAATCAGCGCAGCTTTTACCCCAAGGTCCTTGTTGTCATTGATCAGGTCGCGCAGCCCTTCAAAGGTGGTGCCGGCTTTAACTGCAACCTGCTTTTCTTCCCCTTTGGCGTTGGTAAAGGAGATGGTGGTGTCTTGGTCGCTAACCACAGCGTCACGCGCCAACGCTGCCGAAGAAACACGGGAGGCTGTTGTGGCCAGTTGCTTGACGTGAAAGGTAGCGCTCGCTGACTTTGCCCCTGCGCTCGACGTGACTTTAACCGCGTCAAGGCTTGAGCTTGCCTTGGTAGGCATGAAGTCAGCACCAATCACCCGCAAAGTGTTGGCTGCCGTTGTCACCTTGTTCAAGTTGCTCCGAACGCCATACCAGGTTCGCTCCGCATCTTTATTGGCGTCAATACGCTTTTCAAGCGCCGCAGCAGGCTGACGCTCAATCTGCATGAGCTGATTGATAATGCCAGTGGTGTCAAGGCCAGTTGCCAGGCCATCAATTGAAAAAGACATAGGAGAAACCTTCCGTGGTCGCGCCCCATGTTCGAGGCGGTCCGTAGAGGTATCGGCCCCTATCCAGGTACCTTGAGAGCGTCTTCACGGCTCATGACCACACCGTCTGACCATCCGTAGGGTCTACCCGGTGCCCCGATCACTCCATAAGGGTGATGGCAGAAGGTTTATGCCTGCCGTAAAACAGTTATGGCAAGAAATCAATCCGCATAGGACGCCGGAGCAACGGTTTCCCTGACCCACGAGCTTCTTCAACACGGACCTTCGGCTTTGGCCGTGCCGCACCGGCACGATTCGCACCACCGCGGGTGCGCCGATGCTTATCGTCGCGGTGCTTGCCACCCTTACCCTTGGCCGGTTTCCGCCGTTGGCGATCCTCCTTCGCTACCGAAGACGTACCGGATAGATCATCCTTATCGGTACGGGAACGACCCTTCTTCGTGTCAGCCGTCACCGGTTTATCCTCGGTTGCCACATGCTTTAAACGCTTTCGGGTGCGGGTACGCCGTGAGGATTTAGGGTCAACTTCGACCTCAATATCATCCACTTCATCTGGTATTGGTGGCGATTCAACGGGTTCAGGTGAAGTACGCACTTGTTTGACTCTCGTGCGGCGACGTTTAGACGTGCGCACCTCGTCCTCATCATCAGTACTCGTGGTGCGTTTCTTGGGTGCAACCTCGGCACGAACCGCCTCACCCCCACGCACCTTACGTTTCGGTTTGCGGTGGCTAGCCGGTTTGTCTTTCTCTAACTCAACCGTGCCATAGGCATTCGTTCGTTTCCGTGACCCCGTAACTGGCCCCAAATCAAAGAGTTCAACTAGCTCTGGACTCGTTGAGAACATTTCAGGGATTTCGGCCTCAATATCGAGTTCTCGCAGAATCATCTGCATACGCGGTAGCTCATTGTGCAGCACCAGCGTCACAGCCACCCCGTCATGCCCAGCGCGTCCAGTACGCCCGATACGGTGGAGATACATTTTTTCATCATCGGGCGTGTCAAAGTTGATCACGTGGGTGACATCGTCAATATCCAACCCGCGTGCAGCAACTTCTGTGGCACAGAGAATCCGTAACTTACCGCTTCGGAAGGCTTTGAGCGTACGCTCGCGTTTGTCTTGACTCAGTCCAGAGTGAATGGCTTTGATATTGAGCCCCTGGCTTGATAGCTCGGTACTCAACTTGTCAGCCATGCGCTTCGTTGAACAGAACACCACAGCCTTATCCACATCAGGGGCACTTAGGATTCGTGCGCACAAGGCTGGTTTGTTCATCCGATGGGTTAAAAAGAAGAACTGCTCAACCTTGTCTGGGGTGGAGTCATCTTCCTCTGTCTCGGCACGCATGAAGGTCGGGCTCTTCATATAGCGACGGCCAAGCGCAATGATGGCCGCAGGCATCGTGGCACTAAACAGCATCGTTTGACGGTCTTCACCAACCTGGCTAATCAATTCTTCTACATCGGGCAAAAAGCCCAAGTCCAACATTTCGTCGGCTTCATCCAATACAAGCCCACGGCAGGTCGATAAATCCAGATGGTTACGACGACAGAGGTCAAGGAGACGGCCAGGGGTTCCCACGATTAAATGCGCCCCACGCTTAATCGCAGTCACCTGGTCGTCCATGCTGACACCGCCATACACGGCACTGACCTTCACTTGTTTGCGTCGCCCGGCCATAGTGAGGTCTTCAGCAACTTGCATACACAATTCTCGAGTCGGCACAATCACGAGTGCTTGAAGATCGCCGGAGACATCAATGCGTTGCAGTAGCGGTAACCCAAACCCAAAGGTTTTGCCCGTGCCGGTGCGAGCCTGGCCAATAATGTCAGCCCCTTGTAAGGCGAGCGGCAAGGTAAGTTCTTGAATAGGGAACGCTGAGGTAATGCCTTGTTCGGCCAAGGCTTCGGTGATTAACGGTTCAACACCCAACTCGGCGAAGGTTCTAGATGGTGTGGGCACCAACAACTCCTGGGTTGTATTGGACAAGCCGCTGAATTGCGCCTGTCACTTGCAATACTCCAACCTAGTGCAGGTCAGTCAGACTTTAAGAATATATGAATGATCTCTTCCAACAGGTAGGCCAACCAAACCAATAATTGTCGCCACTCATCAGCCAAATGATCCATGTCATCTTCGGTCTGCACATTCGCTATTTGTGACAGGGACAAGCGGATATCTTGAATAACGACCATCCAGACATCTAGTTCCTCAATTGTTATCTGGGTCCTCCACTTTTGGCCGACAACCTGTCCGGGGAGTTCAAGCTGTTGTAGAACACGGGCGAAACGGTTTAATTTGAGGTGCCGTAACGCCACAAACTCGGCATTGTGTTTGTCATAGGCCAGCGCTTCGAGCGGGTTCTCAAAGATTGACGGAAAGAGCCGGTCAACGGTGGGTGGAAGTGGCTGGGTAGGGTCGGTATGGATCAGTGCGCCATGCACCATGCTGACCATGTCGTTAAAGACCTGGTATTCATCTAACGACATGGCCACGTGCACGGTGTTGTCATCGCGCAATTGAAAATGTGGCTCAGCAACAGAGCCCATGCCCTAGCCTCTCACCATTGACGCTTGTAAGCCATGCTGGTGAAGGCGACGGACATCACGTAAACAAGCGTCACGCGTGCCTTCAGCGACAGCTGCTTTCCCTTGATTGTGGACCTGGAGCATCAACCTCGTTGCAGTGGCTTCATCAAACCCGAATAAACGCCGGAGAACAAGCACCACATAGCTCATCAGCGTGACTGGGTCATTGAGTACAAAGACAGTCCAATGGCTCTCGTCATCCAAGTCGTACTGAATATCAATTTCTTGGTCGGCAAGGGGCGATGAGGACATAATCCGATGGTACGACAAGTAACCGGGTATGGGGAGAAATGCCCAAATGTCTGACCGGGGGTGACAGGGGTACGCTTGTACGCATGAAGCGTTGGCTGATCCCACTTGCCCTGACTGTCGGGGTATTTGTTGACTGGATGTTGTTGAGCTACCTCAAAGACCATATTGGGCTCGCATTCACCCTGCTCATCGTGGTTATGTTTATGCCATGGGGGTTATATCTTCAATTCAGCCAAGGCAAGGTTGTGCGTGATCAACTGGTTGAAGCGTTTATGACCGGCCAGCGTATGCCCCAGGCCGCCATGGAAGGTGCCATGGTGATGGTCGGTGGAATGTTGATGATTCTGCCTGGGGTGATCAGTTCCCTACTCGGTCTTGCCTTTGCCTGGCCAACCACCCGTCGGCTCCTGAGTCCCCTGTTCGTTCGTATCGTGAGTGCACAAGTCTCCCACGGCACCATTCCAGCCAGCCAGCTCCTGAATGATATGGGTGCAACGATGGGCGGTGGCAAGGCAAGTGTCGTTGACGCCAACCCGAAGGGGGCCCCACGGGGACGTTCACGGGCAGCAGGGTACCGCCGTACCACGGTGCGCAGCCAGACGAGTACCAGCACGGGCACACGCCCTACAACACCGCCGTCTGGGGCGACTCGACCACCGCGCCCTGGGTCTCGTGGAACGACCACATCCTCCCAAACAACGACAGGACATGTAACACCGCCCACTGGTCGGTCTACTCGAAAGAGTATCAGTGCTGAAGTTGTTAGTATTGAACGTACCCAGCCGCGCCCCACAGACGGCACAAAACGGTAATGGAGCTGGCACTGGTTGACCGGTGGAAATCACTGGCCGATGAACAGTGGGGTGACCTTCATCCTGATGACCATATCGGGCAGGTGGTACGCACCTATCGCATGGGTATGGATGTGAGTCAGGCGGATGGCCAACGGGTATTTGGTACCACAGATGATAAATACCGAGATCCCCTTGCAGCGCCAGCTACCGGCGATTGGGTTGTCGTATCAACACCTGGACAGCGTGAATATCCGCTCATTCGGCGTATTAACCATCGTGACACAATGCTTGTCCGTCGTGACCCAGCAGATCGGGCAGCCCCACAACTGCTGGCAACCAATACCGATATTGTGGCTATCGTCCACGGGGCAGACCGACCGGTCAATGCGCGACGACTGTGGCGAGCGTTAGCGGTTGCGGGTGGATCAGGGGCAGATGTCGTGATGGTCCTTACCAAGGCTGACTTGGATACGACGGGTAGTGCCGCACAAACGATGCAAGCTGCAGCGCCTACAGTGCCGGTCTACGTGACCGCAAGCGAACAAGGTGACGGTCTCCCTATGCTTCATCAGCTGTTACAACCTGACACGCAGGTGCCAGGCAAAACGATGGTGTTGATAGGCGAAAGTGGTGCCGGGAAAAGTTCGCTGGTGAATGCCCTCGTTAACGATGATGCTGTCGCGGTTGGGGCAGTGCGCGACCTGGATGCGAAAGGCCGGCACACGACAACGCATCGTGAGCTTATCTATTTGCCGCATGACGGTGGGGCAGTGTTGGATACACCAGGGGTACGTGCTATCGGCATGTGGCCAGGATTTGTAAACGTCGCAGTGCCCTTTGCTGATATTGCTGAGGCGGCGATGAATTGCAAATTTGCAGATTGTCGGCATCGCAACGAACCTGGTTGCGGGGTGCGTCAAGCATTGGCTGACGGCAACCTTACCCAAGAGCGGGTTGATGCGTGCCTAGAACTGATTGATGAAGAAGCCCAGGTCGCAAGAGAGTTAGAAACGAAACACTGGCGGTAACTACACGCCGGCGTTAGCAGTCCAATACATCCCGTCTGGCATATCGAGCACCATGCCAGCTCGGCGGGCTTTTGCGAGCTGGTCGGTAGCCTCACGAAGGCTCAATCCACATGCGGTTGCAAAGTCTTTGATCGAGAACTGGGTGTGCCCCAACACGTAGGTTGCTACATCATCGTGCACCATCGCACGCAGGCGCAGTGACGAGCTCCGTTCTCGGAGTTGATGTTCAGCGCTGTGGGCAATGGCCCAGACCTGCCAACTCAACCATTGAGCAAGACCGGTTCGGCGCAGACTGGCACCCACTTCACGGTGATAGGCCATGATGTCACGCGCCCAAAACGCTTCGGGATTCAACTGGTCAGCCATATCACCTTCACTGGCCAAGAGCACCAGGCGGGCAGCGAGGCGCGCAACTCGGCCATTTGCGGACGAAAATGGCATAACGGTCAGAATGCGCCAGTTCACGACACCGGCTACCACGAGTGGGTCGTAGCGCCAGGATTTACCCAAAATCCACAAGCCCAGGTCGGCCATCAAATCGTCAACGGCTGATGACGGAGGAGGAGTGTAGATGGCTTGACCAGTTTGGCTATCGCTCATCACATGGTCTATGGAACGCCAACGACCTGCGGTGTCATCGGTGGCGAGGCCGTTGGTAACCATACGGTGGATAATTTTTAATGCGCCAATAGGGTCGGCGAGCCATCCAGGGATGAGGGTTTGACTTGCAGAAAGCACATCGCGCATGCACTGGTATTCCTGGCGTTGCACAGCCAGTGTGTCATTGAGATCGACGATACCGAGCGGGCCGGTATCTTGCGGTGCACGCTCAACTTGGTCAAACCCCTTAGCTAAATCCAGCGAGGTATCACACCCATCTAAGCGCAGTGAATGCACTGCGACGGAGCGATGGGTGGCGTTGCGTTCGCTCAATTCAAAGACACTGTTGAGCGAGCGATCTTCTGGATTTAAGAGCGCCAGAGCAGCCCGCGCCCGACCGGTCAGGTCAACAAGGCGTTGGTCTGCCGTAATGAGAGGCGCGATACTGGCTGGGTAGGCGCTCATAGACATTAATGCTCGATATCGTGAATGGGCATGGGATAGGGAGAGTCTTCTCGTGACTTGGGCTTTGGCGGTTCCATCGACGGTTTGGGGGCTGTACCGCTCCCGACGTAAGGCACCAAATCAGCGATTGAGTTCATGATGGCGGTCGGGAAGAACGGGAAGGTTGTCACTTCCTCAAGCTGGGTTGACCCTGTCAGGGTCAAGTAGGTGCGCATACCAGCTTCCATACCTGCAACGACATCTGTGTTCATCCGGTCACCGATCATGGCGGTGGTTTCCGAGTGGGCATCAATACGGTTGAGAGCCGAACGGAACATCATGGGGTTTGGCTTGCCGACGTAATACGGCTTCACGTTTGTTGCCTTGGTGATGAGGGCGGCAACGGCGCCGGTCGCAGGCAGCGGGCCCTGTGGGCTTGGGCCGGTGGCATCTGGGTTCGTTGCGATAAAGCGAGCACCATCTTTAATTAAGCGAATGGCCTGCGTGATGGCATCAAAACTGTAAGTACGAGTTTCACCGAGCACCACATAATCAGGGTCAAGGCTCGTCATCGTCAGTCCGGCCTCATGCAGTGCCGTGGTTAATCCAGCTTCACCCATGACATAGGCACTCGCCCCTGGCATCTGGTCGTTCAAGAACACAGCGGTTGCGAGCGCAGATGTCCAGATACGCTCTTCGGGAATGTCGAGGCCTTGGTGGTGGAGCTTGGCGGCCAAGTCGCGGGGGGTGTAAATGCTGTTATTGGTTAAAACCAAAAACGGCACCTCTTTTTCAGTTAATGCCTGAATAAATTCACGGGCACCGGGGATGGCTTCTCCTTCACGGATCAGCACCCCGTCCATGTCGGTTAACCATGCTTCAATCGGTTGATTTAATGTCATGCCACAACCTTATGTTATGCATACAAAAATGCCCCTCTTTACTGATGAACGTTTTATGCAATTACGCGAATGTACAAGATTTCGTAGGTATGAATGCTATTCACACATGAGGCAACCAATGGATATGACCACAAAACAGGGTTGATCGCCTAGCCTTGTGCCTATGTTGCACGAACACCCAAGCGCATTGTTTACGGATTATTACGAGCTGACGATGATGGCTGGCTATGCCCAAGCCCAACTTGCGGATGCTCCCGTGACCTTTGATTTCTTCTTTAGACGACTCCCGTTTGGGGTTGATTTATTGGTGACATCTGGGCAGGCAGCTGCGTTACAGTTTTTAGAAGCGTTGCGCTTTACCCAAGCCGACTTGGACTATTTGCGTTCAACAAGCCTGCCCAGCGATTTCATTGAACAAGATCTTGCCAAGATGCGCTTCACCGGTGACGTATGGGCCATGCCTGAAGGCACTGTGGCGTTTGGAAATGAACCGGTTCTTCGGGTTCAAGCTCCACTTGCCCAAGCACAGCTCGTGGAAACGGCGCTAATTAACACGATGTGTTATTCAACTCTTGTGGCGTCTAACGCAGCGCAGGTTCGTCGGGTGAGTGGTGGCGCGTTGATTTTGGAGTTTGGTGCACGACGGGCCCATGGCCCCGATGGGGCAATGACGGCTAGCCGTTCAGCCTATTTGGGTGGATGTGACGCAACGTCAAATGTCGAAAGTGCCAAGCGATACGACATGCCTGTTGCGGGAACACAAGCGCATGCATGGGTGATGGCCTTTGACACTGAGTTAGAGAGCTTTGAAGCCTTTGCGCGCACATTCCCCGAAGATTGTGTCTTACTCGTTGATACCTATGACACGTTAAACACCGGAGTTCCCAACGCTATCAAGGTTGGGTTAGCGATGCGTGAACGGGGGGAACAACTGAAAGGAATTCGCCTCGATAGTGGCGATCTCGCATATCTGAGTACCGAAGCACGCCGAATGCTCGATTCAGCCGGCTTGCATGATGTGATGATTGTGGCCAGCGGTGATTTGGACGCCCAGCGGATTGCTGAATTGCGCGCCAAAGGTGCCCCTA
Source organism: Stomatohabitans albus (assembly GCF_036336025.1). Taxonomy (NCBI): domain Bacteria; kingdom Bacillati; phylum Actinomycetota; class Nitriliruptoria; order Stomatohabitantales; family Stomatohabitantaceae; genus Stomatohabitans; species Stomatohabitans albus. Next base: position 185,951 of record NZ_JAYKKE010000003.1, on the reverse strand, counting down.
TTGATTCGTATGGGGTTGGTACGAGCCTGGTGACGGCCAAACAAGATCCCACGATTGCGGGGGTCTACAAGATGGCTGAAATCAATGGGGTACCTGTTGCGAAACGGAGTGATACCCCGGCAAAAACATCAAACCCTGGGCGAAAGCAGGTGTGGCGTACGGATCAAGGTGATGTAATCGGTCTCGACAACGAAGACCAGCCCGGAGAACCGCAGCTGGTGCAGATGATGGCCAATGGCGAGATCATCGTTGATATTCCGACCGTGCATGAATCACGTGAACGTGCCATTGCACAGCAAGCCTGGCTGGCTGAGCATAGCCACGATGGGATCGGGCGTGACTGGCGAGTTGAACGGTCTGCTGCCTTAGAGGCATTACGCACACAGGTATTGGATGATGTTGCTGATGGGCGCCGCGATTAAATCGCACAAGGGGTAGCCGATAGAAGATAGCTGAACACTACGAGTATCAGCGTCGAGGCGGACCGATGAGTAGGCACCAACTCCAGCAACATACGTGGGCATTCGCTCTAGTACTGAGCGTTGTGCTGTGTGGATGTGCAAGTACACCTGCCCCGGTTATCCCCGCCGATGCAAGCCCTAGCCGTGATCCATCCGCACAGGCGATTGCGTCGATACCGAACGGTCCATCCTCTCCCCAGTCAGGGGAAAGTGGGCAAGGAACGCATAGCGAAGGAAGCCGTGAACAATCATGGGAATCCACAGTAATCCAAGGAAATCCAACTCCTTCAATGCGGCCGTCTGTAGCCACCTCCGCATCAGCCAGTCCTTCTGTCTCCCCATCTGCCGCAGTGTCATCGAACCTACCTGACCGCTTTGACGGGAAGGTAGACCGGCTCGTCAAGGATGCTTGCACCGCACCCAAGGGTGCCGTTGATGATGGTTGGCGGGTTGTCATGGTCGGCGGGCGTGCTCCAGAATCTCAAAACGCTGAGGATTGGAAACACTTTGGGTTACTCGTTGATCCGGTGTGTTTTACTGGTGGGGCATCACCAACTATTTCCAACCCTGGAGGCGAACTGTACTGGCTGCGTGTCCATGATGAGGTTCGCTATGCCTGCGCCGAAGGGTTGAGCCCGTGTGCACTCGGACTTTTTCGACGGACCCTACCCCCATATCCACCCAGTAAACAGCCGCTTGGTGAACGGCAGTGGCCAGTCGCTGCCATCAGAGTGACGGGAGGCAAGATTGACCGGGTTGAAGAAATCGTGATGCCAGGTGATGTACCACGATCCAGCACACCGGGCATCCAACCGGCCCCAGGCGTAGCGGGCGACCCTGTGGCTCAACCAGGAGGCCATCCTCCGGGCACCCTCGGTGCAGGTGAGTGACGAGAAGACACCTCGTTGCGCAATGTGGACGGCTTACGCCTCTCCGCGGTCCTGTGTTGCTGTGCGAAGCACGTGCAAAATGTCATCACCGTACAGCACTACCTTTTTTGGTCCCATCCCATACACGGCTTCAAGCTCTTGGGGAGTTGCCGGCATCGTTTCAGCAATGGCCAGCAGGGCAGTATTCCCGAGAACAACAAAGGCTGGAACACCGTCGGACTTCGCCCGTGCCAACCGCCAGGTTCGTAACGCCTGTACCACAGCGGTTTCAGGTAACTCACGCCCAGGTTTGGCCCTCGATGCCTTCCGTGCTGCCGTCTCCACCCCAGGAATAAAGGGTGACGGTTTCCGCTTCTGTGCCTTCCCCGAGACCGGGTGAACCCGCAGTTGGGCGTAAGAAAGCAATAACAACTGCTTTGCGCGGGTACAACCCACATAAAACAACCGCTGTTCTTCGGCTTGTTCTTCTGGCGTTTTCGCTTGCGTGACCGGGAGAAAACCACGTTCACAGGCAGGGATAATGACCACACGAAACTCGGTGCCCTTGGACTTATGCAACGTCATCAGCGTGACAGCCGCCTCCTGCACATGCCCTTGACGTGCTCGACGGGCATCTACCTCACCAATAGTTTCTGCAAGGGAATGCCCAGCTTTGATGAGGTTGATGCACTGGTTGCGAATAGTCGCAATAACCTGCCAGGTTTCTCGTGCTTTAGCGCCAACGGGAATGGGAGCCGTTGGAGACCACCGCAATCCCCGTTTGATTAGTACATCTAACTCTGCGATCATGCCCTCAACAGTTGGTGGGGGAGGCGTACCCACTAACGGTGGCCGATTGGCTTCTTGCTCTTGTACCTGGTGGTACGCCGTTATGAGGGCCTGAATGACGGCTACAACTTCACGGCGAGCATAAAACGACCCTTCCCCAGGGATAACCACAGGAATTCCAGCCTCCCACAAGGCTTGTTCCCAGTCGGCGGTTTGTACATTCAGCCGTACCAATATGGCAATGTCACTGGCTGGCAGGCCATGGTCTAGCAGTTGTTGAATCTTCTTGATCGTGCCCGCTTGTTCATTCGCTGCGGTTGTGTAGGTGTACACCTTTGGTTCAGGGCCATGACATGGGGCTTGGGCGATCAGGTTTGCCTCATTGGGCAAAATCTGATTGGTGAACGCCACAATCTCGTTTGTTGACCGATACGACTCGCGTAACGCAACGGTTGCAGCCTCTGGATAGTGGTCAGTGAATCCCGTCAGATAGCTCGCATTTGCGCCGGTAAACCCAAAGATTGACTGGCACGGATCACCCACCACACACATCTCACCACGGCCACCATCCCACAGGCGTAACAATGCCCATTGGAGCGCATTGGTGTCTTGGAACTCGTCAATGGTGAAGGCTCGATAGCGTTCTCGAATGGTCGTGATCGCGGAGGTATCACCCAGGCGAATCGCCAGGCGCAACATATCGTGATAGTCGATCCAATCATTCAAGCGCTTGGCTTCGGTGTAGTCGGTAATCGCATCGGCCAAGTCGGTAGGACTGACAAGCTCATCTCGTCCACTCGTTGCCACCTGCTCAGGGGTGAGGTTCGCGTTAGCGGCCCAGTTCATTTCGTTGATAAGGTCAGCCGCTTCCACATCGAGTCGTCTCGCAATCGGCCCAACCACCCGGAACGGGTTTGGTATGACCTCAGGGATAGGTCGATCAGAAAGGTGGCCCCAGAAATACCTCACCTGTGCCCAAGCTGCGGCGTGGACAGTGGCTGCCCGAATTGAAGTTGGCACTCCCAAGGTGGCGAGTCGATCACGGAGTTCTCCAGCCGCACGGTCGGTGAACGTCACTGCCATGACCTCACTGGGTGCAAACGTACCAGTGTGAATCTGATGGGCGATCCGATGGGTGATCGTGCGGGTCTTACCGGTTCCAGCTCCAGCCAAAATACGGACAGGGCCGCGTAGGGTTTCTACCGCTCGTCGCTGCTCGGCGTTGAGCCCTTCTAAATACTCCACGCCCACAGGCTAGTCGCTCAATCACCTCACCCACTCGGTGAGGATGGAAGCCTACGTTGATTCTATGAAATCTCGGATAAGCACCGGGCCGCCCTGTTCACGTTTAGATGCGTACATGGCGTCGTCTGCGGCAACAAGTAAATCACTAAAAGACTTGACTTCATCAGTTAAGACGATCCCGACCGATGCGCCCGTATTCACCGGAGCTTCATCGATAAGCACCGGTCGTGAGAGGGCCATATCCACACGCTTGGCTACCCGCATAGCCTCTTCTTCGGTTGCGTAGGGGAGGAGCACCGCAAACTCATCTCCACCTAAACGGGCTGGCGTATCCGTATGGCGCACGATGGCTCGAAGCCGTTCAGCGACAGCGCGCAAGACTTCATCGCCTGCTTTGTGCCCTTTCAGGTCATTCACTTGTTTGAACCCGTTAAGGTCGATCATCATGAACGCCAAGGAACGACCCAACGTTCCTTCACGCATAAGGCGAACCTTCTCAAGGGCACGTTGAAGTCCTCGGCGGTTGGCGAGACAGGTCAGCTCATCCACCCAGGCCTTTTCAGCTTGACGACGTAACTCCATACGAATAGTGATGTCGTACAAGGTGGCCAAATGCCCAATTAGTCGATCACCATTCGTTAAGGGTCGAGTATGGACTTCTACCCAGGTTCCCCCATCCTGGCAGGGGAGCCACACCTCATTTGGACCGCTTGTTTCGATACCACGCGGGGGACGCCATTCTTTAATGTGCCCAAGTTGGTTCCAAAGACTTTCACCAACATCGTTGAACCCGTTACGAAGCTGGTTGTACACCGAGTTAGACCATTCGATCATCCCGTCAGGTGAGGTGCGTACGACCGCCACACTGACCGCGTTTAACAAGTCGAGACCGCCGTGAAGATCGGTGGTTGGGAACACAAATACCAAAATGGCTGTTTCGATGTGTTCAAACATCACACGCCACCAGGTTTCGTTATCTGAAGCACAAACGTCTTGTTCAGATTTACCTTTTTCGCGTAACACCTGGCTCAGTGCGTTATTAGTTACCGACAACACATCCCGTCCAAAATGCAGCCCCATTCCTGGCTGCCCGTCGGGCAGATTGGGACTGATGTTGTGGTCTATCCATGCCCGGTTTGTCCAGGTGATGTGACCCGACAAATCGAGCAGAAGCATCGGAACGGAAAGAAGATCAAAAAAATCTGCCCCTGGCAATAAATCCAGTGGATCTTCGGGGGTGTTGTCGGGCGAAATGTCCTGGTTCATGGGCAGTGAATCCTATCGGCACGCTCTTTCCCGATTTAAGCAAGTCTCCACGCTTACTTTGCTTATTGTGGATGTCTCACCTCACATACACTCTAACTATGTTTTTACGCCCAGACATCGCCAGAAGTGACTTCTTTCTTGTGAGTGCCTTAATTCTGTTCGGACCACTCTTGACGTCTCTGGTCACCGGACTCATTCCTGATCCAACACTCCAGTACTGGGTACGTACCTTACTTGTGGCAGGGCTATTGGTTGGTGTTCCATTCTGGTTGCAGTACAGCCGGAAACAACCAGTCAGTGACTTGTATCGTGGCACAGTCAAAGACGGGTTCAAAGGCGCGGTTGTCGCCCTCCCCCTTGTGCTTGCCGTCTTAGCTATCCAGGTAGGTACAGGTGGTATTGGGCTCTTTGGTGGCATCGGCGGGTTTATACCAATTGCGTTCAAATGGATTGGGCTTAGCGTCGCTATCACGTTTATGGTTCTGCGAGCTGAGGCGGCGTTCGGTGGTTTTCAGGCCCCTGCGAGTGAGGTAACCATGCGAATGGTTGGGGTGATGATTGGGCTTGGTTTGGTCGCTGCCATGGGCTTTTCTATCATCGGGGCACTCTCCAACGCACAATTCGAAACAAGCCTGCGTGAGAGCACTATCGTTGCCCTCCCAATTGCCTCTGGTGCTGCCTGGTTACTGGCTGAACGAGTGCTTGGGTTGAGTGGCAACGTGTATAAAAATACGTGGTACACCATCGGCGGTATTTTGTTCTTAGCTGAGGTCAATATCTTGGCGGTGATTACGAACTTCCCTGGCTTTGCCTTTTCACTCATCATGCTTGGCCCCCTTGCTGCATTAGCGATGGTCATCATGGCTGCCCGAGAAACCAAACACTCTGTCTGGTTCGGCTATGGCATGGGCATTGTCTACGCCCTGGCATCAGTTCCAGGCCTTGCACTATTTCAGTAGATGGCTCTTGCCTAGTGCCTCCGCCCATTTCTTGGCAGTGAAGTAAGCGCCTAGCGGTAGTTTTTGGCCGAAAACGGCCCGTAGGCGCTTACTTGAATGGCGTTTATCGGCCTGAAGGGCCGCGCAGCCCGTGTTACACCCAACAGGTTGGGCTACAGGGTTCAATAGGGAGCTGTGGAATAGCCGTGGCAACGTCTCTCGCCGTTTGACAAGGTCGTTCAACGATGTCCGCCCAGCCAAAACGCAACGTGACAAATCCGCGTCGTCTGGCTGCATAATCCTTATCACGGTCCCGTTTTAAGACCCTGGGGTTGAGATGAAACGCATCGCCGTCAAGTTCATAGATCGTCTGATAGTGCGGCCACGCCCCGTCTCGTCGATACCCATCAGGACAAATCCACTGGCGCTGTGACGGTGCCATGTTGTGGGCTTGTTCAACATTTACGAGCCAGAGATACTCCAGGACCGAATCAAAAGCTGGCTCACAGGCCATTAATGTGGTGAATAGGTGCCGGTGGCGTTGGCGGTCGCGCTCAATGAAATCTGCCTGACAGTGTTCAACCTGGTGAGGGAACTTCGCGCGGGTTCCAATAATTGCAGTTGCCGCTTTCGTCTCGTCTGTCACCGTATTTAAATAGTCCAAGAGGGCGTCGCCAAGGCTCAGGAGCATCCCGTTATGGTCTTTACGGTTAAGGCGGCCGCGTTTGTCACGATGAACGACGTAGGGTGTATGCGCCAGAGGTCGAATCGTTCGTGTCGGCGGGATCCATAGGTCAATCTGTGCTGGCGGTGACGGAAGAACCCCTCGCACAAAGAGGTTTGCGGCACCACCAATGGCTCCGTCACGGCCACAGATGAGCGGGGTTGCCAACACCCAATGGGTAAAGGTGGGGGGATCGGCATGGAGATACCACACGCCGCGATGCATACGTTGCCAGCCTCGGCGTTTACCTGCTCGGAGGATTGATGCATCAAAGCCGGCTGCAATCAATTCGTCGAACGTGACGACCCCTTGCCGTCGTGACGCGAGTGTTGTGAGTATGGCGAGTGCATTAGTGTCCATAGTCAAGTAATACCACGTAAAAACCTGTTAGACATCTCAATATCTGGTGTCTGTGGGCAGGCTACCCCTCGTGAAGTAAGCGGCTAGCGGCAGTTTTTCGTCGAAAACAGCCGCTAGGCGCTTACCTCACCTGAATGAGATCATCGTGAATACCAAATGTGCGCCCAATCCATCAGGAGGAGGCGCATTTGGGTGGCCAAGGGTTAGGCTGGCCTGTCTTACGCGTGGTGGCTTGTGCGCACTCACATATAAAAGGGAGAAACGATGGCCGAGTTTGTGTATGTCATGAAGGGGCTCACCAAGGTGGTGCCCCCTGCTAAAGAGTTACTGAGCAATATCTGGTTGAGCTTCTTACCCGGCGCCAAAATCGGGGTGATTGGCCAAAATGGTGCAGGTAAATCCACCTTGATGAAAATTATGGCTGGGGTTGACACCGAGTTTGAAGGTGAAGCCTGGGCTGCTGATGGCGTGAAGATTGGCTATCTCCCCCAAGAGCCAGAACTAGATGAAACCAAAACCGTTCGTGAAAACATCATGGATGGTATTGGTGATGCGGTAGCCCTTGTTGAGGAATACAACACCCTTACCGCCAGTATGGGCGATATGGACCCCGACGAGATGGATAAGGCCATCGAACGGATGGGGGTGCTCCAAGACAAGATTGAAGCGGTTGATGGGTGGGATATTGATCGCACCGTAGAGATCGCAATGGATGCCCTACGTGTTCCCGATGGTGACAGTCCCGTAACGCATCTCTCTGGTGGTGAGCGCCGCCGGGTAGCCTTGTGTCGTCTATTGCTGAGCAAACCGGATATGTTGCTGCTAGACGAACCAACGAACCACCTTGATGCCGAGACGATCGCCTGGTTAGAGCGCTTTTTGGATGAGTACCCGGGCACCGTTGTGTGTATCACGCACGATCGGTACTTCTTGGATAACGTTGCCGGTTGGATTCTTGAGATGGACCATGGCAAGGGGCTGCCCTTTGAAGGCAACTACTCTGCCTGGTTGGCCGCGAAGGAAGAACGTCTCCGTATTGAAGCCAAGGGTGAGAATAAGCGCCAAAAAACGTTGGCCCGTGAGCTTGAGTGGGTGAATGCATCGCCGCGTGCGCGCCAAGCTAAGAGTAAAGCACGTATCAGTGCCTACGAAGAGTTAGTTGCCCAGTCCAATAGTCGTGAGAATGCTGAGTTGGAATTGAAGATTCCGATGACTGGTCGATTAGGTGACTTAGTTGTTGATGCGTCACACATCACTAAGGGCTATGAAGATCGTGGTCTGTTGATTGAGGACCTTACCTTTAAGTTGCCTCCCGGCGGCATCGTTGGGGTGATTGGTGCAAACGGTGCTGGGAAATCCACGCTCTTTCGGATGATTGTGGGTGAAGAGGCGCCTGATGCCGGTGAAATCAAGGTGGGGGACACCGTTGACATCGCCTATGTGAATCAGGGGCGAGACGAATTAGACCCCAACAAAACGATTTTTGAAGAAATTACTGATAACAATGACTTGCTGATGATTGGTGGCCGTGAAGTGAACGGGCGTGCCTATTGTGCGCAGTTCAACTTCAAAGGTTCTGACCAGCAGAAGAAGGTTGGCCAGTGCTCAGGTGGTGAACGCAACCGTATCCACCTTGCCAAACTGTTGCGCCGTGGTGGCAACTTGTTGTTGCTTGACGAACCAACGAACGACCTTGATGTGGATACCTTGCGTGCCCTGGAAGAAGGGCTAGTGAACTACCCCGGTTGTGCCGTGGTCATCAGCCACGATCGCTGGTTCTTGGACCGCATCGCAACCCATATGCTCGCCTTTGAGGGAGACTCCCAGGTCTACTGGTATCCCGGTGGCTACAGCGACTACGCAGAAGACCACAAGAAACGCACCGGAGGCGATGACCAACCCCATCGGTTGAAGTACAAGCCCATTACACGATAGGGCAAACAAGAGTTAATGCGGCGCCCAGACTGGGTCCATCAATACTGAAAACTAGGACAACGCCCTCGTCGTGAGGTGGCGCCGCAAGCTCGTTTCTGAGCTAATGATCCGACCACTTGGACGCAGGTACGCGGTTCACCTCGTGGCTTATCTCCGCAATCGAACTCGTCTTCTGGCCAGTTCTAGGTGTATTAATTACTTCGTGAAGGAATGCTGAGGTAGCATAAGATCCTATAGCTATATTTAGCTTAAAACTAAAGTATTTACTAGGTTCCTCTACTTTTTCAATTATCGAATCGAAGAGCGTGGGTCTAGCAGGTTGATTTGGCAATTGAGTTCTCGAATCAATCTTTTAATGATTATTTATTCAGTATAAGATACTTGCTACTCCCAATATCTATAGGGGCTGCATTTCATTTTGATATGTATTATTGCTACTGTTCTAATGTTTGTTAGCGTTTATTGATTTTGAGTGCCAGAATTATTTACTATTCAATTGAACTTGAGTGCTAGCAAAAAGGTCTCCTAAGTGCCTCTTGTCTTGTCTTAAAAGAGCCATTAGCAATAATAGTGCGCCGAATGACATACTGAATATAGACAATGTGATTGATGGCAAATTGAAGTTTGTATATACACCATGAATCGTAGAAACGTGTCCTAGCTGCCAGGGTAGAAATTTTATGCCATTCCTTATTAAACTGGCTTTCATAGATTTCCTCTCATAGAAAAGGGTCAAACCAGCGATTCTTTTTCCAATACTTCCATCTTTTGAATAGTCTAAGTAAGAAAAGATTAGAATAATAGGAATTACTGATGTTACAGTTACAAGTAGCTGGGATTGCAATTCAGTCATTTCAGGAATACCCTTAAAGGAAAATGCGTAGAACATCATCGTTGCTGCGAATAAGAGCGCCAGATAGAGAAGAATGATCAGATAATCAAAAAGCAACTCTTTTATCCTATTTTTAATTGGGATTGGGTTGTTGGTATTAATCATCGATATACCCTCCTGTAGGCTAAATTGAAACTACTTCATATCTATTATCTAACTAATTGTCATGTATCTGATATATCGACGGATTCTTTGGGAAACCTATAGTTCTTACCTATGCATAGCTTTACTGGTGCTAAGAATGAAATAAAAGCTCCTGACTAAATACGATTCCTAGTGCTGTATGCACCAGCATAGCCTACCGAGAATAAAACATCTGTTTGATTATGGTTTGTCTTCTCACCTCGTCCAGACTTCCAATATTTATTTGGTAGAAGATATTTGCCTTGGATTGATTTTAAGATAATTCTCTTGATGCTATTTTCCTTGATAGAGGCCATAATGAAAGTACTATTTCGGTGTCTGTAGTGTTGACACATAAAGCCATAATCACTATCCTGTTTCTTCTCTTAGTCGTCTACTGGTTCTCTATCTGGTTCGATGTACCCACAAATGCCCAATCAGCCAACTTCAGCGCAAGATCCGTATACACCGCAAGAACAGCCTGAGCAGCCAAGGGCTGACTATCCGTTTGGAGTGGGACCCGGACAGCCATCTCCCCAAGGTTCCACTCAACCGGTAGATCAGGTGCAGCCATACTCGCCAGAGCCAGTGGAACCTGGGGTGAGAGTACTCGCACGGGTGATTGATGCGGTCCTTCTTTCCTTCTTAATAGGCTTACCGATCGCCCTCGTAAAATTTCTTCTTCTTGGGTTTTTAACGCATAATTCAGCAGCAAATAGCGCTGAAGTTGCTACGGTGTTGCTCAACGATAAAATCGTTTCGACGGTCTCGTATGTTATGTTTTATATCGCCGTCTTTCTTAATGATGTGGTATTCGTAGCCTTCAAAGGTGCAAATATCGGTAAGTTGCTTATTGGACTTCGTGTAATAAATGCAGAAACAGGGGATAAACCAACCTTCGGACAGGCAGCTGTTCGTACGTTGGTGTACTTCAGTGTGCCGATGGTGTTCTCATTTATCAGCATTTGGGTATCTACCGCTATTTTTCAATCGCTTGCGATACTGAGCTATATATGGGCACCCATCCTGTTGATTACGATAGCAATATCCCCTCCAACCTTTCAGGGATGGCACGATAAAGCGGCCCGTACAACAGTCATTAAAAAGCTATAACCTAGTAAACGCCCGGATCGCCGGGCGTTTACTAGGTTAGTGGCGAGATAGTCAGCAGTACTATCTGAGGGTTTGGAAGAAACCGAGTACTCGACCACACATAAAGAGTGCCTTGGCACGCTGAGTATCCGCAAGCTCATCAAGCACGGCCAGTGCGCCAGGAGTGTTCAAATCATCCTCAAGCTGGTCGCCCAATTGTGCTAACGCTTCGGTTAAGTCTGGATCATTGAACCCGTCAATCTCTGCCTGGGTGATGGGACCACCTGTACGATCCCCAACCACCCGCTGCCAGCGGTGAACGCGAGCCTGGGCAGCATCCATCACCTCAGTGGTGTAGGTCCAGTTCGCCCGATAATGATTATTTAGGAGCATTGCCCGGATAGCGTCGGCGCTGTACTCATTTAACAAGTCACCAAGAAAGACCAGGTTACCGAGGCTTTTGCTCATCTTGACGCCTTCAAGTGCCACCATGCCACAGTGCATCCATACCCGCGCCAAGGGGTGCTGTCCGGTCAAACTTTCAGCTTGCAAGATTTCTGACTCATGGTGGGGGAACACCAGATCGCTGCCACCACCATGAATATCCATCGTGGCACCAATATGTTCATGAATCATGACTGAACAGCCGATATGCCACCCAGGACGACCAGCCCCCCAGGGTGCTGGCCATGATGGTTGACCATTCTCACTAGGCTGCCAAAGCAAAAAGTCAAGGGTGTTCTTTTTATCCGGGGCGTCAGGGTCACCACCCTTTTCACGGAACTGTTCAAGGGCTTCGTCTTTGGATAATTGGGAGAACGCCAAATAGTTGGGATGGTCGATGTTGAAGTACACCCGATGGTCCGGGAGTGAGTAGGCCACACCACGGTCAATGAGCCCTTGGATAAAGGGAATCATTGCATCTACATTGTCCGTGACAAATGGTTCAACGGCAGGTGGACGCAGGCCAAGGCGGGCAAGGTTGGCATCAAATTGAGCAGCCTCACCGCGAGCTAATACCTGAAAATGTGTATCACGCTTCGCCGCAGTCCGTAACGTGTCATCATCGAGGTCCGTTACATTTCGTACATAGTGCACGGTATGACCAATACATTCGAGATAGCGAATCAGTGCATCAAAGCTCGCATATACAAACGCATGGCCAAGGTGAGCTGCATCGTAGGGCGTAATACCACAAACATAAAGACGAACCGTTTGGGCGGGCACAAAAGGCACCACCTCTTGGGTTCGAGTATCAAACAAACGCATAGGCCTAGGGTATGCGTTCTGGTTCGTTTAGAACAGTGATAACTGGCGAATGGGCGCCCAGCTCATCCGGTGCAGGGGGCTTGGCCCGTGCTGGGCGATGGCCTCAAGGTGGGTGGTACTCAAATAGCCTTTATTGGCTTCAAACCCATAGATGGGATAGGTGTGGGATTGGTCAATCATCAGCGTGTCACGGTAGACCTTCGCCACAATGGAGGCCGCAGCAATGGATCGGCTCACACGGTCACCCTTGGTGATGAGTGTTTTCTTACCCGAAAAGTGGGGGCAAAAATCCCAATTTCCATCAATAAGCAAAGAATCCAAAGGAATAGCAAGGTTATTGATGGCGCGCTCTGCTGAACGTTGGAGGGCCCTGGATAACCCGATGGTGTCCACTTCTGTGGCGCTTGCTTGTCCGATACCCACTGCATGTGCACGTTCATAAATACGTTCAGCAAGATGGCTCCGCGCCGCACTAGTTAGCGTTTTGGAGTCGCGTAACTTCAAGATGGGTTTGTCAGGATCGAGCACCACAACAGCATGTACAACAGGGCCGGCTCCTGCCCCACGCCCCACCTCATCAATGCCACCAACGACAAGGCCGTCCGCCCAGTCCGCTTGTTCGTGGCGGAGATGGGGGACGGCTTGTGATGATGAATAATGCATAACTGAGGGTTAGCTGGTGGCTTTAACTCCAGTCAACTCCACAGTGCCCTTCTTTTCTTCACCCGTATTGGTTCGCCAGGCGAACTCAACCCGAGTTCCGGGTTTGGTAGCACGGATACGACCATTCAAGTCACCCATGCTCAGCACTTCGTGGTCGTTGAAGTGGGTAATCACATCCCCTGGCTGCAAGCCCAGTTGGTCGGCGCTGGAGTCTTGAACCACCCGCAACACTAAGCTGCCGCGGCTCGTGGGGAGATTCATTTGTTGGGCTATGTCAGCTGGCACGTCAGCCCCGGCGATACCCAGTTGGGCGAACTCGTAATACCCCGTCTCAATGAGCTGGTCAGCAATCCGACGCACCGTAGGCGATGGAATGGCGAAGTTCAAGCCATTATCAAAGCCTTGTCCGAGAGAACTTGGGCTGAACCCTGCGGTATTGATACCAATGACGTTACCTTCAGCGTCCAGTAAGGCCCCACCTGAATTACCAGGGTTAACCGCCGCATCCGTTTGAATCATGTCAACCATTGGCACGCCAGTATTGGCCACAAAGGAGCGTCCAACGGCACTGACGATACCGGCAGTCACCGTTGATTCAAGGCCTTGGGGTGCCCCAATGGCGATAGCTGTTTCACCAACGGTTGGTTCATCCGTATCGAAGTTCAAGGCGACGAGATTATCTGCCTCAATCTTCAATACTGCTAAGTCAAAGTCACGGGCAGTGCCAATCACCCTGGCATCAAGTACACGCCCATCGGTGAGCTTGACCCGTACCGCACGGGCGCCACTGACAACGTGTTCATTGGTGACGAGATATCCATCTTTGCGGTACACCACGGCCGACCCAGAAGCGCTTTCGGTTTCAACGACAGCCACACTTGGCAACGTATCGCGGGCCACGGTGGCAATCGTATTGTTACCGACCCCGGCAGGAGATTTACCGGTTGTCGAACCGGCATTGCCTGAGGTGCCAGGTTGGTTCCCCGCACCATTTCCTCCACCGGTATTTCCGTCTCCTTCACCAGCACTTCCGACTGAGCCAGCCGGATCCTCGACCAGTTGGGCGGCATCGGCGGCACCAGGAACAGTTGTTTTTGCTTGGTCAATCAGGTAGTTGACGCCTAAGGTCGCTGGAACTGCAATGATGGTGGCGATGAGACCAGCTCTCAATGCGGTGATCCACTGTTTGGTTTTATCCCTGGCTAGGGTCGTAGCACCGGACAAGTCTCGCGGAACTGATGCCGCAGCTTGCCCAAACGGACTTGCTGGATCAGTGGTGATACCACTGCCTTGGTCACCTGATACCGTTCGTTCGGTTGGTAACTCAGTCGTTACTTCAGCCTGGTCGGGGTGGCCAGGTGACGCACTTGGCTGTCCAGGAGCGGTATGAAGGGGGGAAGTAGCTGCTGGTTCGGTAATATCAGCAGGCACGGTCCCAAAGGGCTCAGGCTGCCTTCCCGCGCCAGCCGCAGCTAACCCAGCCGTGGTTGCCCCTACGCCGATACCAACTGCTGCAGCAACGCCACCGGCGGTAGCAGCGGATGAGGGCGTTTCCCCAGCCGGAGCAGCTGTGGGAGGGGTGGGGGGTAATACTGCAGGATCACCAGGCTGACCGGATGTCGGCCCATCCATCACCATGGGTTGTGACCTATCACTCCCTACGGCACCGGCTGGTTGAGCACCTGGGGATCGCTGTTCAAACCGTTCAGCGTCGGCGGATTGGGCGGCTTTGAGTTCGTCGGTGGCTTCGGGTGGGTTGATGTAGTGGTTGGTGGCGAGGGTTTTTCGGCCGGTGGGGTCGCCGATGGCTGAGCCGCC
>NZ_JAYKKE010000003.1:34737-171407 GCF_036336025.1 Stomatohabitans albus | reverse complement strand
TGATGCGCCTTGTTGCATGACGGTTTCGGCTTCGGTGTGTTCGGCGTCGGCGCGTTGGGCGGCTTTGAGTTCGTCGGTGGCTTCGGGTGGGTTGATGTAGTGGTTGGTGGCGAGGGTTTTTCGGCCGGTGGGGTCGCCGATGGCTGAGCCGCCTGCGATGGCTTTGGCGGAGCTTGATGCGCCTTGTTGCATGACGGTTTCGGCTTCGGTGTGTTCGGCGTCGGCGCGTTGGGCGGCTTTGAGTTCGTCGGTGGCTTCGGGTGGGTTGATGTAATGGTTCTCCGCCAAGATGTGTTCCCCAGTGGGATCACCGATGGCTGACCCTCCAGCAATAGCTTGTGCTTCATTGCTCGTTCGGTTGGCTGATGCGGGGTTGGGAGAGGCAGAGCTGCCTTGTCCGCCTGAGGCTGCAGGTTCACCTGTTTGCTCGGGCGTATCGGATGTCATTGCGGCTCCCACCGCCCCCGCCGCACCAGCGAGGCCGACTGCACCAAGGGCTTTTTGTGCAATATCCCCGATAACGGATCCCCCTCGGTCTTGCGCTGTCTGTACCGCATTCCCAATCTGATCGGTGGGGAGTCCAACCTTGCCAGCCAGGTCTTGACCTTGTTCAGAAACCTTACTCGCAAAGCCTTGAATGGCCTCATGGGCTCCAGCGGCCGTATCCTTGGCTTTTTGTTCTGCTGAGCTAGCCAGTTGCTCGGCCTTGTGCCCAAGCCCTTCAAAGGCCTCACTTACCTTTGCCTGGGCGTCCTGAGCAACCTGATCAATACGCTCAGAAGCGATGCCAGCTTTCTCGGCGAGATGTTTACCTTGTTCGGATACACCATCAAAGAAATCGCTAGCTTTACCTTCAATGGTTGCCTTGACATCACCAACTACACCGCCTGATCGGGAGTCGTCAGCAACTGATTTATCGGGCCCATCTTTGGGCGCCCATGTTTGATCAGGTTCTGGAGCTTTGTAATTGCCTTGTGTTCCCTGGCGATCTGACGGGATTGCGTCATCGTCGTGCATCGGATCTGTCATGTCATCATCCCTAGTGTCTTTCGAGCCAATCCCCACAGCGGGGTCGGTAAACCGTACAGGTCACGATGCTAAGCAACCAATGGCCTGCTTTATGCAAAAAATAGTTGGTAAAAAGTCGTGAGTTCCTAAAGAAATGGTGTTTGTGTCAGCCCTTTCGTCCAGGTGCTCTAGCGTATTCTGTGGCTTACTACATCAGAGCCATGATTCTAAAGGAGCTCACCATGGATGAAAAGAACGGTCGTATTTTGCTTGTCGAAGATGATGACGGGATTGCGGCACCGTTAAGCGCAGCACTTCGCGGTGCGGGGCATAACGTCGAACGGGTTTCCACCGGACGTGACGCCCTTGATAAGGCCGGTCCCGATGTACTCGCCCTCGTGCTCGACCTTGGTCTGCCCGATATGGATGGCGTTGATGTGTGTCGTTCCTTTAATGAAGCGTACCCCGGAACGCCCGTGCTCATGTTGACCGCCCGAACAAGTGAAGCAGACATTGTGGTTGGTCTAGACGCAGGTGCCGACGACTATGTCACCAAGCCATTCCGGCTTGCTGAGCTCCTTGCGCGCCTGCGTGCATTAATTCGTCGTGCAGGCTCTGGTGATGTGGTCGAAGCAAGTGAAGTGGTTGCCCAAGATGTGCGTATAGACGTGGCTGCTCGGCGGGCGTACAAGGGGACTGAAGAACTTGAGCTGACACCTAAAGAGTTTGATTTGCTGGCCATGTTGGTTCGAGAAGCCGGCACCGTCGTTACCCGCGAACAAATTATGCGTGAGGTGTGGGATACGAACTGGTTTGGATCGACCAAAACGGTGGATATGCATGTGTCTTGGTTACGTCGCAAATTAGGTGATGACGCTAATCAACCCCAATACATTTCAACGGTTCGAGGCGTAGGGCTGCGTTTCGAACGAGAACCAGATGCGTAGAAGTGTGCTGATCGCCTGCGTGGCCACCGCGGCGATCAGTATTTTGCTCCTTGCGACACCGCTCCTGATCAATATTCGTCAGACGCTCGAACGTCAGGAATACGGCATTATGCAGTACTACGCCGAGCGAGTACAGGTACTGCTTAATGACCCGAAGTATCTGAGTAACACGCTCAATATCATTCAAAACGATGAGATTATGCGCTACCAGCTCTTTGCCGGTGACCATCTGGTGATTGCTGCGGGTGCTGACCATTTAGCCAATAAAACGCTGCCACTTGACGATGTGCACACCGCATCTCAGGGCAAGGTAGGACGATTCCGAGCAAACGGCGTCATCGGGGTGACGGTACCGCTACGTGGCAGTGACCAAAAGCTCCGTGTCCTGCGCTCGGACCATTTGTTACGGCAACAACTTGCCACCAATATATTTATGGTGCTGGGGCTGGCCAGTTTGGCAATTCTTGCTGCTGGTGTCACGGGCATTCTCGTCGCACGCCGTATTACCAAGCCGCTCTACTCCCTTGAGGACACTGCCATCCAATTGGGGGAGGGTAACTTTACTGCCCGTGCGGAACCAACAGGTGCTCCCGAGATTGACACCTTGGCCGCGGCACTAAATACCACCGCTGAACGGTTAAGTACGACGTTGGAGCGCCAACGCCAGTTCAACGCCGATGCAAGTCATCAGCTCAAAACACCGTTAACCGCATTGCGTCTCAATCTTGAAGCGTTGGAGTTCACCGACGCCGATGCAACGCTGGTTGAAGCGGCCCTCAAAGAGGTTGACCGGCTAGATGCCACAATCCAAGAAACCCTTGCCCTTGCAGATATGCCACAAGGCGATCAGCTCATTGATCTCCGTGAGTTGATTGAAGATCGTATGCCGGGGTGGCGGACATTGGCTGAAGCTCAGGGACGCACGATTGAAGTGTTGATCCAAGACCACCCGATGATTCGAGCGCGGCCAGCCGCAATTAATCAAGCCCTTCAGGTGCTTGTTGATAATGCCCTTGAACATGGCAAGGGGGGCATTGTCATTGAGGTGGATGATATGAAATCCAATTTGGATGCCAGTTGGACGCGCCTGACGGTGACCGACGAAGGTGATGGCTTTAAAGAAGGGTTCACACTGGGTCGAGGACTGCGCCTAGCGAGAAGCCTTGTGCAAGCTGAGGGTGGCCGATTACGGCTCGGTGATGGTCCAACGGCGTGCATTCTCGTACCGTCAATGTCTTCGGATGACGCGCTCTTGGCGCGGGCTGCCCAAGCACACCATAGCCCCTCTAAATGGCGACTTATGGTTCCTAAATCTGGCGAATAGCCTTGGAAACACAGCAAAATACACAATCGGTTGGGGTTTTATCATCCCTTCCCCGAGGATGATAACGTCCACCAACCGACTGCGGCTGATACGGTAATCGTTTTTTTACGGTCGCGCCAACTGAAAAGCCCAACATTAACGCTCAACTTGAACCTGAGATTGGTCGGAAGCCTTATATACCAAGGTTTTCAGCAAAATTAAGGAAATAATTATTCCTCAAAAATCCCAGACCAGCGCACACCGCTCTCGAGCGCTGCACCCATTCCGTGAATAACGCATCGGGTTGGGTCTTCTGCCTGGCGAACCCGTACTTGTGTTTCTGCGGTTATCCGTTCATCCAAACCAGTCAACATCGCACCGCCACCGGTCAAGACAATCCCTTGACTCATGATGTCCTGGGCCAGTTCGGGGGGGCTATCTCCCAAGGCGGCAACAACGGTACGCACAATTTGGGTGACACCAGGGTCAAGCGCCATACGCATATCTTCGCTGGAAACCACCACTTCAGCCGTTTCTCCGGTATTTAAGTCACGGCCACGAACCCGTGCTTTACCAACGGTGCCTGTCGGCCATGCCCGGCCTAACGCATGCTTCACTTGTTCAGCGGTTCGGTCACCAACACCGATGCCGACATGGTCACGCAACCAACTCTGGACCGCCTCATCTAGATCAAGGCCACCGATTCGGTCACTTGCGGTTAACACCAACCCACCCATGGACACCACGCTGGCTTCGGTATTGCCTCCGCCGATATCCACAACCATGGAGCCAACAGGATCTTGCACAGGAAGTTTGGCGCCAATCGCAGCGGCAAGTGGCTCCTCCATGAAATGAACGGTGGGTGAACCACGCCGGGTTGCGGCATCTCGCAACGCTGAGCGCTCCACATCTGTAGCCTGACTCGGGATACTCACAATGACGGTCGCACGACTCAACCGTGTAACCCCAAACCGTGCATACAAGGCACTCATCATGTCATAGGTCAGTTGATAGTCAGTGACTGTCCCACCGCGCAATGGGCGCTCCAACGCAAGCTGGATAGGTTTTTGGCGGACTTCTTTAATCGCGTCATTCCCTACGGCCACGACTTTGCCGCCGCGCTGATTGACGGCAACCACGCTTGGTTCGTTCATCACTAACCCGCGTCCACGCTGCCAGACCAAGGTCGAGTGGGTGCCCAAATCAATGGCCAATTCGATGCTCATAGGCCATAGTCTACGTACCCAAGATGAAGTTTTGACCATAGGTGACCTGGCCCGTGGCAGAGTTGAACTATGTCTGGTTTTGAAGGTATGGATTTTGGCGGCCTCGGCGACGGCTTTGGGTTTGACTTGGCACGGCTCCAAGAATTGTTGAGCTGGCGTGAAGGTCCAGTGAATTGGCCACTAGCTAAAGAAACTGCGTTCAATATTGCGGGTGAACCCCGCCCAATTCTGGGTGACACCAGTGCCCAAGCAGCCTGGAACGATGCGGTGCTCACTGCCGACACGTGGTTGGCACCCCATACCAATCTCCCCAGTGTGTCGGGTCCGGCAAAAGCATTAAGCCCACACGAATGGATTGATTTAGCGACCGGCCCAATGGGTATTGCCCGCTATGTGGAGCCGGTTGCTCATGGAATGCACGAAGCACTCACTCGTGGCCTGGCACAAGAAGGTGGGTTAGGGATCTCCTTGGGAGACATGGGCTCACATGTCACTCCAATTACGGCAATGGCTACTGGTATCCAGGTTGGCCAGATTGCCGGGCGTCTTGCAACCCAACTTGTGGGGGCTTGGGATCTTTCAATGCCAACGATGGCCGTTGATACGGTCGCCATTATTGGTGGAGTGGCCACTGAGATTGCCCAAACCAATGGACTTGACCCCAGAGAGGTTGAATTTGTGGTGGCGTTGCGTGAATGTGCGCACCGACGGCTCTATACGGGTGTGCCTTGGCTGCTTGATCATTTGACGAGCGAGCTGCACGCCTATGGCAATGCAGCGCAATTCAATATCGAAGCACTGATGGCTGGATTCGGGGATATTTCCGCCATGAACCCCGAATTGTTCAACGACCCTGAGGCCATGCGGCGTATGTCTGAACAGGCCGGTGCGGTGCATGACCAACGTTCACCAGAACAAGAGGCCGTGCAAGAGCGACTCCAAACCCTCGTGACCCTTATTAATGGCTACACCGATGTCCTCATTCGTCGAGCAGGGACTGGCCGGTTACCAAACCTAGATGTGATTCTCGATGTCTTTGCCGAACGAGCCAATGAACCTGGTGCGGGTGAACGCATCATGGTCAATCTGTTAGGGCTTGACTTACACCCGGAGGATTTGAGTCAAGGATCTGCGTTTTGTGATGCCGTCGAACGTGCCCGTGGCGCCGCAGGACTCGATCGGGTGTGGTCAGATGCCGAACACTTGCCTTCACGCGGTGAGGTCATGAACCCCCGTCGCTGGTTGCTTCGTGTTGCCGGTGAGGATGCGGCGATGGGGACCGAGGCTGAATTACCAGAGGTCGATTTTGAGGTACCGGAGGATTTGAGCGGCTTGGACAACCTGTAGGCCAATGGTCGTAAAGGCCACACTTTTGTGTGATCGAGGTTTAGACTCCGATGACCTAGCCATCTAAAAAACCGCCGAAAGGCAGATATTATGCAACCTTCTGATATTCAAAATCACGAGTTTCAAGTAGCTGTTCGTGGGTATGACCGTAATGAAGTGCGCGCCTATTTGACAGAGATTGCGCAATACCTCGAAACCCAGAGTGTCGGCGATTCCAGCACCCAAAGTGTGCTTGCGCCCGCTACCGATGGGGAACGGGTACCTAGTGGGCACTTTGCCTGGGTAGGAGAAGAAACGCAGCGGATTTTAGATGCGGCTGCCCAAAGTGCTGAAGTGGTGCGGGAACGTCTTATCGCCCAGGCTCGTACCGAAGCGACACAAAAGGCACAGGCAGAGATCAATTCGTTGACCGACCAGATTGCGCAACTTAAACGCCAAATAGACTCACTGCGTTCACAGCGAGCCGACTTGGCGGCAAACTTGCGCCGTATTTTGGAAGCGACTGAGGAACAAACATGAGTGAAACGGCTGCAACGAAACGCGGACGTTCGGGGATATTTTCACTAGTCATTCTTGCCGTCACCGTGTTGGCCATCATGGTGCCTGCAATGGCAACCTTTTGGACAGATTGGTTGTGGTTTGACGAGATTAAGTTCTCGAATGTGTTTTGGGGCATCATTCGTGCCCGCGTAGAAATAGGGCTGATCGCTGCCTTGGTCGCCTTTGTTGTTGTAGCCGTCAATGTGTTTGCCGCAAAACGGTTTTCGCCAGATATAGGGCAGGCTCCGGTACAGAGTTTTGAGCTGGGGCGCCTGATAACCATTATTGAATCTGCCTGGAAGTGGGTTGTTCCGGCTGCCTGCGCCATTTTTGCGATTATTTCTGCCATCGGTGCTCAGCCGTATTGGTCTACCTACATTCAATTTAAGAACGGTGTGCCCTTCAACCGCCCCGACCCGGAGTTCGGGCTTGATGTGGGTTGGTTTGTGTACACCTTGCCACTGGTCCATGCGCTCCTCAGCCTGCTCTTTTCGGTGCTGTTTGTTGCCATTATTGGAACGGCGTTCACCTATTTCGTCTTTGGTGGTATCCGCCCGGTTCAAGGGGAGCGATCCATCACCCGCAATGCGAATGCGCACCTGTCGATCTTGCTCGCCATCCTTGTTGCCGTTCAGGGTGTCCACTTCTGGGTGATGCGCTATGACCTGTCCTATTCGCCGCGAGGATCAGTAACCGGGCTGAGTTATACCGACGTACATGCCGAACTCCGGGCGTACACGATGTTGGCAGTTGTCTGTGCCCTGGTCGTAGTTGCCTTGTTTTATTCAGCAGCCCGTGGTGGTTGGATTTTGCCCATCAGCGCGATGGGTGTTCTCGTTGTCGGAACGGTGTTACTTGGCGGGGTGTACCCCGAGGCAATCCAGCGATTTACCGTTGACCCGCAAGAGTTGCCCCGTGAACGTGAGTACATCAAACGCAACCTTGAGATGACGAGATGGGCCTACCAGATCGATGATGAGCATGTGACCTATGAGCAGTTTGGTGCCAAACATGATTTGACCGCCGCTCAGGTCAATGACAATGCGACCACATTGAACTCAATCCGATTATGGGATCCCGCAACGTTACGCAATACCTATAAGCAGCTTCAAGAACTTCGCCCCTACTACGATTTCCGTGGGGTTGATGTGGGCCGCTATCTGATTGATGGGTCCATGCAGCAGGTGACGTTGTCGGTGCGTGAAATTGAAACCTCTGCCCTTAATGAACCAACATGGCAGAAC
Organism: Stomatohabitans albus; assembly: GCF_036336025.1. Taxonomy (NCBI): domain Bacteria; kingdom Bacillati; phylum Actinomycetota; class Nitriliruptoria; order Stomatohabitantales; family Stomatohabitantaceae; genus Stomatohabitans; species Stomatohabitans albus. The sequence continues at coordinate 163,792 of NZ_JAYKKE010000003.1, read as the reverse complement.
CTGACCACCTTATATACCCACGGGTACGGTTTGGTTGCATCTACCGTGAGCACGGCGGCCAGTGATGGGCAGCCGGAGTTTCTATCCCGCGATATTCCCAACCGTGGGGTGCCCGCATTTGAGTTATCCCAGCCACGCATCTACTACGGTGAACGCAGCCCTGAGTACTCCATTGTGGGTACGACCGGCGATGAGTTTGACTTTGAAACTGATGCAGCCCAAGAACACAACCGTTACGACGGGGCTGGTGGGGTACTTGTCGGGTCACTCCTGCGCCGTATCGCGTTTGCGTTGCGTTTTGGTGAACCAAATATTTTGTTATCAAACTTGATTGATAGTGATTCAAAAATCATGTACAACCGTGACATTCGCTCGCGGGTGCAACAAGCAGCTCCATTCTTACAAACTGACGGGGACCCGTATCCGGCTGTTGTTGATGGTCGAGTGATGTGGATTGTTGACGCCTACACGGTGACTGACCTCATTCCGTACAGTGAACGGATTGATTTAACCACCGTCACCAGGAGTCGTGAGAAAGTTGCGGTACCTGTCGTGGACGAACGCGGACAGGCCACAACCACAGAACGCATTAGCGATGTGGAGTATCTCCACGGGCGAGGCAACTATGTTCGTAACAGCGTTAAGGCAGTCGTTGATGCTTACGACGGTACGGTCACCCTCTATCGGATGAATGATAAGGACCCGCTCGCTGACACTTGGGATAAAGCATTCCCTGGAATGTTCACGCCCGTTGATCAGGCCAGTGATGCATTGAAGGGTCAGTTCCGTCATCCTGAAGGGATGTTCCGTGCGCAGAGCCATATGCTGACGCGCTATCACATTCAAGACACCGATGCGTTTTATAACGCCTCAGACCGGTGGCAGCTTCCCAAAGACCAGGCCTTTGGGGCAAATAACAAGAATGAACAGGGGAGTGATCGTCCCTTCCCGCCGTCCTATCAGCTTATTCGGTTACCGGGAGAAAAAGAGGAAAACTTCAGCCTTATTCAGCCATTTAACCCCCATGACCGTGATGTGCTTGCTTCCTATATGGCGGCCAGCGGATCCTTTGAGTCGCTCGGTAAGTTACGAGTTTTGACGATGCCGCCAACGTCGACCGTGTTTGGGCCGTCACAGGTCTTTGCTCGTATTAACCAAGACTCTGAGGTCAGCCAGCTCATCACCTTGTTAAATGACACCCAAAGTCAGATTATTTACGGCAACCTGATTGTGGTTCCTGTTGAGGAGAGTTTGCTCTATGCGATGCCATTGTTCTTGAAATCTAATCGCTCGGAGATTCCAGAGCTTCGTCGGGTGGTCCTTGTCTACGGCGACCGTGTTGTCATGGAGGACCGGCTGGATACGGCGTTGAAGACGATCTTTGGTGATTTGCCGGACATTATTGATACGCCCGAGAGTCAGCAGGACGAGGATTTGCCCAGTAATGCACCGCGACCAGCAGGTGAGACTCCGCTCTCGTCAGATCAGCTCGAGCTCCTTGGCCAAGCGATTGACGCCTCAATTAAAGCTGATGAAGCGTTAAAGTCTGGTGACCTTGCCGGTTACCAAGAGGGGAATACCCGAGCCAATGAGGCGTTGCGTCGTTTGGGTGAGCTTACGGGCGCAAAACCGCCAACCCAAGCTGCACCTGCGACACCCGCACCTGGCCCAGAGGGGACCCAGCCGACTCCTCAACCTGAACCCTCCGGGTCGTAACGGACAGCCCTGCCCATGTAGCCAATATGGGCAGGGATTTACAACGAACCTTTACAGAGAAACGGCCTGGCCTCCCGAATGGTCAGGCCGCTGTTATTTACACTCAGTTAGCTACTGCATGTCGTCTAGCGCTGGTGAGTTTATGACTGTTTCGTCGCTCTTTTCCCCTAAAACACCTTCGAGTGGCCGCATTAATGCCACGTTGGAGCGTGCACGTGCCTGGCGTGAAGCATTGATTGGTGATACGCCGGGGAATCGGCGCTTATATTTTCACGACCAACCTTGGACGGTTGATCTTCAGGACGCAACGACCTTGGGCCGTAACGAATTGGCCGTCGGCAACGCGATTCCTGTTATCAGTCGCCTCTTTGCCCCTGTTGTGGTTAAGTCTCACGTCAATGCCTTAAACCGCAAGGTACGTGAACTTCACCAACGTGCATCCTTAGCTGCTGACGAACACGGCCAATGGACACTGCAACATATTCATGGCCTCATGCATATCACAATAGGCGAGGGTGATGACCATTCAAAGGTAGTTGCGCCTATCTTTGTGCAGCCAGTTCGTCTTGATCCAGTGGGATCCCCTGTGCGTGATTGGATGGTTGAGGCGACTGGACCTTGGGATATTAACCGCGAACTTCTCTTCCGCCTTGCGCGTGACCGTGGCGCTGAACCGGACCCTCAAGACATCTTGTCAGCCTTCACGACCTCAGGCTTTGATGCTGGTGTTCGAGTACTAACCGCCAGAGTCGGTAGTGACTGGCGGGTGGAAGAGCGCGAGGTCATTGACCTACTGGTACCGTCTCCGCTTGCCCCACTTGTTGAGCTAGAACGGTTGATGGGGCGCTTGCCAAAATTGCCGCTTGTTGCGGCAGTCGCGGGATCGTCCGAAGCCCAAGAAGAAGTTGTGAAGGCAGTGCGTGTCTCCATGCCGCGTGACTTGCCTGACCGGCTGGATTATGACGAAGATTTGCTTGTGCTTGATGCCGATAGTAGTCAGCACCAAGCGATCAATATGGCCTTAGCGGGTTCTTCCCTTGTTGTGCAAGGGCCACCTGGGACCGGCAAGAGTCAGACTATCGCCAATATGGCCGCCGCTATGGCTGCCCGTGGACAGCGCGTGTTGATTACAAGCCCGAAGGCGGTGGCGTTAGATAATTTGGTTGCACGGCTCGACACGATCGGGCTTGGGGAACTGGTTGCCGATGTGCGGGCCGTTCGAGAGGTCCATACAGTCCTTGGTGAACTTACCCACCAGATTGCTGACTTAGATGGGTCTGCCCCGATTGCGACCCCAACATCGATTGGGGATCAGACTATTTGGGACTCGTTGCGTCGAGATTTAGCTGCTTGGGTTGACGTTATGCACACCCCGCGAGAACCGTGGGGGGTGAGTTATTTTGAAGCTCGTCATGAATACCTACGCCTGGGCGATACACCAACCGTGCCGGGCTGGACGATGAGCCGAACGGCGCTTGAAAACTTGGACGCAGAGGGTCGTGCCCGAACAAGGGGTGATTTGCGTTCGTGGTCAAGTTTGCGACAGAAAGTTGATGCCGCAGGTGTTCCATGGACGGCTGACCGAATCAGCGATGACGGTACCGTCCAAGAAATCTTAGAGACGGTTAGTCAGATTAAGGATGAATGGTTGCCAGCGGCGATCATCTTTAGGCGAAACCTTGCCGCAGCGAACACCCTGACACGAATCCCCACCATTGCTCGCTGGGCTGAAATACTTGAACTCATCGAGGGAATGCAAGAAACCCAGGCCTTGTTAGGTGAGGATGCATTCAGTGGTGAACTCGATGAGTTGTTTACGGTATACACCAGTCGCAAAGACAAAGCGTTGCGGGTCTTTGACCGTGAATACCGCGACACCTTACGCCGACTTAAAGCGATGTTCGATGAATCCGCGCACCCTGGGATGACCATCGAATCGGTGACAACAACGGCGCTTGAACAGCAGGCTCAATGGCGGTCCCTAGCCCATACCCGGGTCCCTGAAGGGCTGGACGGATTTAGCGAAGCTAAAGAGGTACATCAGAACCTTCATGATGCCTTGGCCTGGCTATCCACCCTCTTGAGCGACATGGATTTGTGTGAGATGACGCACGATGAGGTGAGTGCCGTTATTTCCAAGATGGCTGACAGCGAAGAGGTCATTGCCCTGTTACCAGAGCTTGCGGGATTGGATGACCAGATTCGCGCAGCACACGTGTATCCGATTGTGGATGCGGTACGCCTAGGCGATTTACCCGCCGAACTCGTACAACAAGCATTTGATGCTGAATGGCTCCGTGCGCTTATTCATGTCATTACGACGGAGGACCAAACCTTACGGTCCTTTGATGGACGAGACGCCAATGCACGTTTAGAGGCCTGGCAGCAGGCAGACCGAGCTCATTTACAGGTCAATCGCAATCACACGTTAGATGTGATGCGCGAACGCGGCTACCAGGTGCTGCAATTTAAACGTGATGAAGTGGAGGCGATTCGTCAAAGTCTTGACGCTCAAGATGACCAGCGAGTGTGGCGGGATCGGCGTCGGATTCAACGACTATGGCGTCAGGCTCCCAACGTATTGCCGACATTGCGGCCTATCTGGGTGATGGGGCCAGACGATGTGGCAGAGGTACTACCCACTGACGCGGTTTTCGACGTCGTGATCGTTGATGAGGCCAGTCTGATGAAGCCAGAGCGTGCGGTTGGTGCGCTGGCTCGGGCACGCCGCCTCATTGTGGTTGGTGATCAGCGTCAGTTACCGCCGGTTGCGAGGCGATGGACCACAGATCAACCGTCTGAGGTCACCGATGATCGCAGCCGTGACAATTTGATGGATATTGCCAGTGCATTCTTACCAGTCGTGAATCTCGATTGGTCGCACCGTGCCTACGATGCACGCCTGATTAATGTTGTTGCTGAGCAGGTGTATCCCGAGGGGTTCTATGGGTTCCCAGGCACAATGGCAACCTCACCCATTGTTGTTACCACGGGTGAAGAACACTTGATTGATGCGGTTGTTGACACGATGATTCGCCATGCCATTCGCTATCCGGAACGCAGCCTAGGTGTTGTCTGTCCGTCGATGGATACGACGGTGGCAGTTAGTGAAACATTGGCCCAACGGCTCACAACATCTGAAGGAACACCGGCTGCGCCTTTCTTTACGCATGGTGATGATGAGCCTGTCTTTGTTAAACCGGTGGATGCGGTACAAGGCGAAGAGCGTGATGTAATGATCATGATGCTGCCTCGAACAGAGTTTGATGCCTACGTAGGTGATTTGGGGTTACGCCGTGGCGTGGTAGCCGCAACGCGGGCACGGTTGGAACTGCACCTGATGACGGATTTGAACGATAATGAACTGGCTGAATTAAAGGCCTATCAAGACCCTGGAGCACAACTGATGAGCACGTTGCTTGAGGGCGATCAGGCAGCGTATGACCAGTACCTTGATGACTTTAACCGCCCCCTCTTTGACGCGATTGCTGAGGGGCTTGAAGAAGCCGGTATGCCCGTGGCCACAGGTGTCGGACAGCCACCGATGGGTGTTCGCCTAGCAATCTGTCATCCGGTTCAACGTGAACGTATTGTGCTTGCTATTGGGGTAGATGGTGTGCTTTATCGTGATTTACCCACGGTGCGCGACCGTGAACGGATCCATCCCGACGGGCTTGGTAACCGTGGGTGGGCTGTACACCGCATGTGGATTCACGAATGGTTTACCAATCCAACCTCCGCTATTGACCAGGTGCGTATTGCTTGGGAAGCTGCGGTGAAGATTACCGATCAACGCGACCGAGAGGCTCAAGAACGGCGCGAGGCGCTGAGCCAGTCCATTACCGATAAGCGTGAACGGCAAGAAGCTGAGGCCCGTGAATTAGCTACCGCTCAGCAGCGTATGCGTCAAGCCGCTATGGCACAAGAAACCGATCATGTTGACGAGCCAATTCACCGAGCCGTTGTTGATGAGATTCCTGGGGAAGACCCAACGAGTGAACCATCACCGACAACGATCATGCCAATGGCGCCGCTCAATGAGATGGCACCTGACGCCCAAGCGTCTGAGTCACTAGCACAGCCTTCGGTAGCGACTCCTCAAGCTGGTACAAGCACGCAACGGGCTCCAAAGACACCGGTGTCCACCCCAGCCGTCATTAGTTTGCAACCAGATACTGATGACGGGCGCCCGAATTTGCCTAAGGGTTTGAAGATTGAACGGCATAGCGCGGATGATTTAGCTGCACTCGCCGCTTGGATTCTGGCGACTAACCCGGCCATCACTGATGATCAAGTGAGTGCCGAAATGATGGGCTACTTGGGGTACACCCGTAAAGGAAAGCGTATCCAAAGCCGGTTTGAGCGGGCTATCAGAAATGCGCGTAAACGCTAGAAGGACAACGACAAAAACCCGACCACATGGTCGGGTTTTTGTTGCTCGTTGCGAGGGCAGGATTTGAACCTACGACCTCCGGGTTATGAGCCCGGCGAGCTACCGAACTGCTCCACCTCGCACGAAGAAGAGTAGCTGGGGGTGGGGGCTTTGCAATTTATTGTTGGGGCAACTGGCCGTTGTACTTCACAGGGGTACTGTTCCCTGTTCGTTGCGGTTGGTTGGGTTTAGCCCGGTCAAGGGGTATTAATTGGGCGTCTCGTCCTGGTTGCTTGCGCTACGAATGGCTAACCCTAGGCAGGCGGTACGAACCACGGCAAAAAACGGCGCCCAGGTCAAGTAGAACTCCGGGTTAATTGGTTCCCAGGGCATATTGGCCAGGTCGCCAATTACAGGTAGAGCCTCTTCCTTTGCCACATTCACTGCGTGAATGAGTGAGGCACTCGCATTGGGGCCAGGCTCAAATCCGGCAGGGTCAGCAAGAAAGAGCGGACGCCCAATTAATACACCAAAGGCTGGGCCACCTTCCTCTAAACTGCCGAGCAATGCAACCACTTCGGTAGGTACATCCGTTTGGCGTGAACCATACGCAGCTAAGGCCGTATTTGCGGCTTGTTCGTCTTCATCAGGATCTAAATCGGTGGGTGTAATCACCATAGCCGCAGCCACCACGGCGTGATGCTCAGTTTCTAACAAGCCGCCAAGGGTGAGTGCATCGTCACACCCACCAGCAACACGGACGGTGCCTTGTAATTCGGTAAACGTTGTTGGTTGAATTGAATCTGCCGGCAAAATAGGGACATCGGCCAAGGGGCCTTCACCTGCTGGCCACTGGGCAAGTATCTGAGGCAGGTCGGGCATATTAGGGCGTAACAACGCGCGGATATCATTAATCGTTAACTGGGCCATAACTTCCTTTTTGCCTAGTCGGTTTGGTTACAGACGGTTCTCAAGGCATCATTAACCATATGAGCACACCAACACAGCGTCTTTTATCTCTCTTAAATCTAGAGGAAATTGGCGAGAACAGATTTACTGCTCACGCCCCAGAGACAACCGTTCAACGGGTTTTCGGTGGCCAAGTCGCAGCCCAATCGTTGATGGCGGCGATGCGAACCGTTGATGAGGACCGTCAAGTACACAGTTTGCACTCATCGTTTTTTCATCACGGTGATCCCACAATCCCCATTATCTTTGAAGTGGATCGGGTACGTGATGGACGCGCATTTAGTAATCGTGTGGTAACGGCCTATCAAGAGGACCGTCCAATCTTCATGATGATTACGGGGTTTCATATCCAGGAGCCCGGACCGGAACACCAGATCACCCGTCCGGTTGTGCCCTGGCCTGATGAAGTTGCCGATGTGCTCCCTGACATGGTTAAGCGTGGCGTGCCCTGGCTTGCTGATCAGTTTCCCGGAAGCGAAGCAATCAAAGTTAACCTTGTACAACCGCTTGATGTTCAAGCTGCCGTTCAGGCAAATACGCTACAGCTGTGGTTTAAATCGGCTGAGCCTATCAACGGGGATATGCGCCTCCATGCCTGCTTCTTGACTTTTGCAAGCGATATGGCCCTCCTTATTCCGGCAGTACTTCCACACATGCCCACACCTACGACCCGTTATCAACTTGCCAGTTTGAATCACTCCATTTGGTTCCAGCGTCCAGTCAAGTTTGATGACTGGTTGCTCTATAACATGCGTTCTTGCCGTGCTGCGGGTGCACGTGGAACCGCACAAGGTCACGTATATACCCGTGACGGTGAACTTGTGGCCACCATTACGCAAGAAGGGCTTATCCGTCCTCAAGGTGATACTGGACAGATGGCCACCGGACTCGACCATAAAGGACGTTTGATTAACCCATGACCACGATCGCGGTATTTAATGGCCCCAATTTAAATATGTTGGGGAAACGCGACCCGGACTATTACGGTACTGAAACGCTGCATGATGTGGAGCAACTATGCCGTGATACTGCCCATGAAGAGGGCCATGACCTCGTATTTATGCAGACAAACCACGAGGGTGTTTTCATCGACGGGATTCATGAGGCAACTAGGACAGCTGATGCCATTGTTATTAACGCCGGTGCCTGGACCCACACGTCAATTGCTATCCATGATGCATTGGAATTATTTGAAGGGCCGGTTGTTGAAGTTCATCTCAGCCACATTCATCAACGAGAAGATTTTCGTTCGCACTCCTTCATTTCAATGATCGCAGATGCCTTGATCTGTGGGGCTGGCGCACACGGATACCGATTGGCGGTGCTGCACGCCGCCCATTTGCTTAATGGGCGTTAATCAGGCAGCGCGTGTACAGAAGGGATAAGTGCGCCAGCTAGCTACAGAACTAACCGTTCGAAAGGTTGACCACAGCGGACGTATTCCCGAAGCTACCCACCACCCGGAACAAACCCGTCGACAATGACCCGTTAACTGACCATCACCCCTCAACGATTGGCGAGCACACATGCGATCTTTCACCAACGTCATTGTGATTACCGTTGCGGTGCTCCTTGTGGCTGTTGGATTTGCGGCCGTCATCATCAACGTCGTTGAACAGCGGTCTTTGAGAAGTTGGATTGTTGAACAATATATGTGGGCTATGGGGTATAAAGCTGACGGGGCACGTGCGGCACATGAGGGCGTTGAGCACCTTGCCCGCCTTCAAGAACCCGATGAGCTGACGCTTCCGATTACCTCCATCGGGCAAACGGTAACGGAAACGCGCGTGGATGGTATGCAGGTGCTGAGCTGGAATGCCAATGACAATCCGAACCAGCCAATTCTGTTCTATATTCATGGTGGCGGGTACGTCCACCAGGCGTCTGATATGACGCTTCGCGCGGTGGACAACATTGCTACTCAAGCCAATGCCAGGGTTGTGCTGCCCGTCTATCCCCTTGCCCCACGCCATCATGTCGAAACGGCACTTCCGAAAGTGATAGCGGCGTATGCCCAAACGTTAACTGATATTGGTAATCCCGATCGGATAACCATTATGGGTGACTCGGCTGGTGGGGGGTTGGCACTCGCATTAGGCCAGAACCTGCGCAAGAACGGTCTTGCCCAACCAAAGCAGTACATCGTATTTTCACCCTGGGTAGATGCCACCATCACCAACCCTGCCTTGAACCGTTACGATTCCCTCGACCCGTTCTTAGAGCGGGGCTATCTCCAAATGGCTGGTCAGGCGTGGGCAGGCCCCAATGGTGAAACCCAGGACCCTCGAGTCAGCCCGATATATGGAGACTTTCGCCATATGGCGCCTATTACTGTATTCATGGGTACCCACGAGATGTTTTATGCCGATGTAGAACCGCTCAAAAATAAACTCATGCAGGCAGACATTCCTCATACGATCATCGTGGGCGAACGGATGAACCACGCTTACCCTCTCATTCCTATTCCAGAAGGAGAAGCCGCTCGGACGCGGGCAGCCACGTTACTGTCGGCTGAGTGAGTGCACGTGCACGGGGTAGCCTACTGGGTGCCATGTTCCCAAGCCGCCCACAATGTTGCATATCGGCCACCGGTAAGTGCAAGCAGCTCACGATGGGAACCATCTTCAATAATGTGGCCATCATCGATGACAAGAATCCGGTCCGCTTCAGCGGCCGTACTAAGTCGGTGGGCAATGGTGATGGTCGTCCGATCTGCAACAAGTGTTTGCATCGCATGGCGAACAAGCCGCTCCGTTGCCGGATCCAATGCACTTGTGGCTTCGTCTAGCACCAAGATTTGTGGGGAGGCGAGATGCGCCCGAATCAGTCCAATGAGTTGACGCTGACCGGCGCTCAAATTGGCACCGCGTTCGCCTAACGGTGTATCAAGCCCCAAGGGCAGCTCATGGAGCCACCCCAAGAGCCCTAAATCATCCATCGCATGAATAAAGGTTGCATCATCAGCACCTGGCTTGGCTAACCACAAATTAGAGCGTAGGGATGATGCCATGAGCACGTCATCTTGGGGAATCATCAGTATTTTCTCACGTAAGTCCCGTTCCCCAACATGTGCAAGGTCAATGCCGCCAATACGGATAACACCTGTCGTTGGTAGCAGGAGCCGAGTGACCAGTTTTGAGAGCGTTGTTTTACCACTGCCGGTTTCTCCAACCACCGCAACTTGTTCGCGTGGAGGAATATGCAAGGACGGCACCGTTAAGGCAGGGTGATCGCCATTGGTGTAGGTAATTGAAACGTGCTCTAGATCAATAGCTACCGGACCGTTTGGTATCGACTGCACGGTTCCGGTTTCGGCGGGGTCGGCAATAGCTGGCACCGTGTCCAAGAGGCCACAGACGCGACGCCAGCTCGCTAAGGTCATTTGTGCCCCAGTTATGGACTCACCAAACCACTTCATCGGGTCGGTGAACATATTCACAAGGAATGGGAACGCCAAGGCCACCCCGAGTTCTAACTGGCCGTGGGCAACCATGACAACACTGGCCACAATCGTGGCAACCACAACGATGGCTTGATACCACAGTGTGATGCCACTAAAGAGTGCCGACAACGATCCTCCACGCGTTTCTACGCGACGGGTTTCATCAATTGCGGTCAACACACGTTGTTGGGTTCGTTCAGCAATATCAAAGGTTTGAATGACCTCTGCACCCATTATCGTTTCGGCCAATACGGCCTGCATCGTGCCTGCTTTTTCACGAGCTTGGGTGAAAGCAGGCGCAATTTGTAGCTGAACACGCACCCCAATAATCGCGAAGATAGCAGTACAAATGGCCACGATCAGTGCCAATGGCCAGGCCCACCACACCATCACAATCGCTACCACAATAATCTGCAAGACCGAAAGCGCGAGGTTAATAAGCCCTGAACTGAGGTAACTTGAAATGTCATCCAAGTCGGTCGTCAATCGGCTAATCAACTGTCCTCTCGGGGCCATTGTTTGTTGTTCGATACTTAGCCGGTGCATGGCATTAACCGCGCGTAAACGAGCTTGGGCCAGGCCTGTTTCGGCCCCAGCTCCAAGACGGCGGATTGCAAGTACCTGAACACTTGATGCGAATGCACTCAGCAGTGCCCCGACACCCAATATGGTCAGTGCCCGATCGGTATCAATCGGTTCGGTGGCGATCACTCCAGCAACCCGTTGAATGACGAGCGGTACAACCAATCGGCCAGATGTCCCGATCATCGCAAAACAAATGGTTAGCCATAGCCCCTTTGTTAAGGCAGGCATATGGGTTGTTACCCCCTTAAGGGCGGCGCGTACACTCGCCGGTTCAAAAGGCGACTGCACATCACTTTGCCGGTGTACTGGTGCTGCACTCATGAGTCATCAACCTCTACCGCACGCAATAATGCTTCATAACTGGGGTCTGTCGCCAGCAACTCCTCATGCGTACCAATCGCGCGGATACGGCCATCGGCCATAACGACTACCCGGTCAGCCAAGGCAATCGAACCGGACCGGTACGCCACAATAACGGTTGTTGGGTGTTTGCCAGATGCCTTGGCGTCTTGCAACCCTGCCAAGATGGCGGCTTCCACGGACGCATCAACGGCACTGGTGGCATCATCCAAAATCAGGAGGCGTGGTTCGCGCAATAAGGCGCGTGCTAGGGCGATTCGTTGGCGCTGACCTCCGCTCAGTTGCGTACCTCGTTCGCCAACATGCGTTTCCATACCAACATCAGCAACGAAGCGATGAACCTGGGCAATCTCAATCGTGTGCCACAATTGTTCGTCAGCAACGGGTTCACCCAAGGTGATGTTTGCTTTCAAACTGTCATTAAAGAGAAACGGGGCTTGGAATGCGGCGCCAATCGCTTCGGCACGATCCGCAGGGTCAAGACGCTCAATCGGGGTACCGTCTATACGTATTTCTCCCGTGTCGGCAGGAAGGAGACCCGCAAGGAGATGCACGAGGGTACTTTTTCCGGCTCCGGTCTGGCCAACAATGGCGATCGTTTCACCAGGTTCAATCGTGAGTGACACATCGCGTATCCCGTGTGTTAAAGCGGGGTCACCACCGTCTGCAAGCGGGTGGAGATAGGTGACATGGTCGATTTCAATTCGTGCCCCTTGGGTTTGAGGCTGAGGTGAGTGTTCGTGCCCGCCTACCGCGCGATCAGTGACCGCCATGACCGCATCAATACGGCCAAGACCGGCCAAACTGCGGGGGAGTTCTTGTAAGAACAATCCCAAGACACGAAGGGGGGTTGTGATCATCCCAAGTAAATAGGCCACGGCGATCACATCGCCCGCACTGATTAAACCTGTACGCATCCTGACAATGCCTAATGCCAAAATGGCAAAGGTAGCGAGATACGGGATGCCTTGAAAGACCAAATCGTAGAGCGCAAAAATACGAGTCATTGCAATGCGTTTCTCTCGTACTGATTCAGCGAGTGGCTCAATACGAGCTAACTCCTCTTCACGCCGACCCAGCACTTTGATTGCAAGTGCGGCATCGGCACTTTCGTTAATCGCTCCAGTTAGGGTGCCCACAGCTTCGGCAGCCGCTTTGGCATGGGGTTGCATCCGACGGTTTAAGGCGCGATTGATCCCCAGCAACAATGGGACAATAATCAGCGTGGCAGCCAACATCGCCAAGTCGATGGTGGCCATATAGAGATACGTAGTGAGAATCATCACCGCCATGCCGATGCTCATCGCCATGGGAGGGAGGGCCGATGTTGCGGTTACCCCGTCACTGGCGACACGGCTAATGAGATCACCAGCGGGTTGAGCGCGATGCCAGGCCAGGGGTAACTTCAAGTAGTGCAGTGCAACACGAGAACGATGAAAGGCCTGGCCTTTAAGAATAAACACATATGACCCGTATCGACGCAATAACACCCCCAACCCGTTTAACAACCCCGCACCTAACAAGATGAGTGTTGCGTGAATAAGGTCCCGGGTGGGCACTGCGTTGGTACGGAGTGCGGGGATGATGATCGTGTCCGTTACTTGTCCAAGGAGACGAGCCCAAAGTACCGTCATGACGGCCCACAAGAACGAACCACCTATGGCGATGCCGGCATATTTAGGTGAGACCGTTAACCCTCGCCAGATGAAATCGCGGACCGTAATAGGGACTGGCTGCAAACTCATTGGTCCAGTATGCAATACGCACGTAAGGTTAAACGATGAATCCACGTTTAGAAGCTGCATTGGCAATTGCAAAAGAAGCTGGCCAGTTGACGCTGGAGTACTTCAATAAACCCGGTTTACAAGTTGAGATGAAGCAGGACTCATCTCCCGTGACGCTGGCAGATACCGGGTCTGAGGCGCTCATCCGAACCCGCATCGGTGAACAATTTCCTGGTGATGGGATGGTTGGTGAAGAGTTTGGAGAGCAGCTTGGCACCAGTGATTATGTGTGGACAATCGACCCTATTGACGGTACTAAGAGTTTTATTCACGGGGTGCCCCTCTATGGTGTTCTCATCGCCGTTGAAGATGTTGCTGGTCCGCTCATTGGGGTCGTACATCTTCCAGCATTAGGCGAAACGGTGTATGCGATTCGTGACGGAGGGGCGTTCTGGGAGCGCGCCGATGGTGACGTCGTACCGGCCAAGGTACGAACAACTACTGAACTTACTCGTATGAGTTTGATTCTGACTTCCGGTTTTGAATGGGCTACCCCTACGATGCGCGAAGCTTTTATACGTGGAGACACGATGGTGCGCACCTGGGGTGATGCATATGCCTGGCTACTCCTGGCGACTGGCCGTGCCGATGCGATGATTGACCATGGGATCATGGAATATGACATCGCCCCCCTGCGGGTGATCATTCCTGAAGCTGGGGGCGCTATGACCGTGTGGACTCCAGAAGGTCGAGATGATTTAGCTGCGGTGGTATCAACCAAAGGGCTTCACGACACGATGCTGAGCCGGTTCAAGGCCTAGATCTTGTCTATTTGGTCATGATGGGTGGTATCGCTGTTGATCCTTGTGATACGTCACAATACCCATTCATGGAATGAAAGGATTGGTATGTTGCGTACATCGACACATCGTTTATTTGTTACCGCATTGGCGTTGGCTTGGGCACTCGCCGCCTGCACCCCATCGGCTGATGAACAGGCCGATACAACGGTGCAACTTCCTGAAGGTAGCATGTCACCAAGCCAGTCATCGAGTGCCATGGCGAATGTAGCCACCAGTGAATCCCGTGCGTCGTCGGCGCCATCTGGTGATGATGAGGATAGTTTGCAGCTTGGCCAAGGGGTGAATGGGGTAAGCGAACTCCCTGAAAGCACCTATGAGCAAGCAATACAAACGCCACCAGGTATTTATCAAAAGCCTTACAAAGATGATCCTGATTATGACCGGAAAAATCAGGAATGGGAAGCAAATATTAAGGCTGAGCTTAAAAAGATTACTCCTGTGTTGCCAAAGGGATTGAAGGATAGGGATGATCCTAGAATCGCCACAATGCTTGCAAAAATCCTCTACTTGGTGGGGCGAAAACACGAAGTATTGGAAACACCTGATAAGTGGGGATATCTTATTTTTAAGGATAGTGGTGATAATCCATTTAATCATGAACCTGTTGTTGAAACAAACAATGTTAATATTGAAATAGTTCTAGATGCTAGTGGTTCGATGGCAGCGAACATTGATGGCAGGACCATGATGGATATTGCCAAAGAATCTATTACTAACGTGGTTAATCAATTACCACCCCATGCCAAGGTCGGATTGCGTGTCTTCGGCCATCGAGGTACTAATAAAAAAGCAGGTAAAGCTGAATCGTGCGCGGCAAACGAGCTTGTGGCACCGATTGCCAGTAACAATAGTGCACAGGTAGCGGATGCGCTGGGTTCAATTCAGCCCACAGGGTGGACATCTATTGCCCAATCCATTGCAATGGGTAGTGAGGATTTGACTCACCAATCAGCTGAAAAGGACCTCAATATCCTCTATATCGTCACTGATGGGATTGAAACATGTGACGGTGATCCAGTAGGTATTGCCCAACAGGTAAAAGCAGCCAACACGAATGTCGTGATGGGAATAATTGGGTTTAATGTTGATGCCAACCAAGACAAGGAACTTCGTGCTATCGCAGAGTCGGGTGGTGGATATTATGCCAACGCAAATGATGCCGTAAACTTGACGTCGGAGTTACAGCGTATTCATGAGTTGTCTAATTCTACCTACCAGTGGCAGCCGCTCGATTATCCATTGAAAGATAACGTTTGGAAGAGTCAGCATGAAGGTGTAACGGCAAACTTTGATTTATATAACTCTTATTCAGAGGAATATCACGATGTCATTCTAGAGGCACTTAAGCTTGGAAAAGAGGTTGGGATAGATTCAGGTGATGACTATGTAAGTTACCTGTTGGAAACCAAAGCTCGAGCACGCTATGACGAAATATTCAAACAGTTTAAAGCACGTCGTAGCGAGATAGAGAAGGCATCTAATGATTATCTACAATCATTAGATCAATACCTTGGACAAACGGTTGCCTATATCCCTCCTACAAGTCGCTATATGCAGTCAAGTCAGTACTACATTCCACGAAAGGAACGTGTTGGCGGTGGGGTGTCAGATGCGCCGTCCGAATAGTTTGCTACGTCGTTAGCGTTGGTGTGGACGGAATAACTCGGCATACGACGAACACAGAAGCGAGGAGGGGATGTGCTGGGCTAGTGCCCGTTAGTGCCCCAGCCGGTCGAGTCGGTCGAATCCGATAATGCGGCCAACCCCGAGGGCTACAATCTCGCGGTAAATGGCCTGCCACTCCTTCTCTTGGGATAGTGCTGATTCTTGGGCAGCGCTTGTAGTAACCGTTAATCCCAAACGGGCTGCCATGGCACTTGCTCGAGCCAGATGCCAGCCATCGCTGACAAGGGTGACTGTTGTGATGCCCTGGTTTTTTAAAAACCGTGAACTGGCTTTCAAACTCTGCCACGTCGATCGCCCTTGTACCTCTAGCATCAATGCGTCATCAGGCATCCCCTGATTCCGCAAGTAGGTGTACCCTACTTTGGCTTCGGAGGTTTCCCCTTCACCGCCTTGGCCGCCAGTTAAAACAACAACCGGTGCATAATGCTGCTCCCACAAGTATTTACCCTGGTCAAGGCGAGTTTTAAATACTGGCGACGGTCGTCCGCTCCACTGAGCGGCCCCCAGAACGACAATCGCTTGGCTTGGTTCGTCTTGGCGAGCAGAATCGTGGCCGGCTACCCACAGAATCTGAGCCGCTGTCACAAGGAGATAGATCACTATCACCACAAGGACAACAAGAACGGCTTGGAAGCCACGACGTAACCAAGTCATGTAATCGGTACAGAAAGGGAATAGAGATGGGTAGTAAATGTGTTGATTGGATTGGTAGGGCAAGCCCGAAATAAACCGACCAGTCCGTCATCGGCCAAGCCAATTGCTTCATCAGGGGTGCACCACCGCACCTGTTGGCTTTCCCCATGTGGCGGTCGGGGGGTGGTGCCCAGCCCTTTAAGGAGGTACCGAAAGTCATAATGACGATGACCACGTCCACCGTCATGGGCATCAATGTGGATCAGTCGTGGCCCGCCAGCAGGATGGCGGATCGCCAGTCCGGTTTCTTCACGGCTTTCACGAAGTGCTGCACGATGAGGTGCCTCATTTGCTTCGATATGGCCGCCCGGCTGAACCCAAATGCCTAGTCGTTTGTGCTGTAACAACATCACCCCTCGTTCGCTCACCACAATGCCAGCCGCAGTGATGTGGACGGTGTCACTATCAGCAGGAGGGGTTTGTAAAAATGTGGCCACTTCATCCCAGGCGGCAGCCTCACGCTCATCAACGGGCGTGCGGTGGGCACGCAAGGCATTAAGTTGCGTAATGGGTGTCATGGTTACGAGGAGGCAACCCAAACATGGTCGGCTTGGTCTTCTGTCATATACACCAGACCATTATCAGCGCTGATTTCAATACCATCCGGGCCGGATTGGATTGTTACTGACGCGCCTGGAATAGCTCCAGCGCGTTCCATTTGTTCAAGTAACTCGATATCAAACTGAACGGCTTCGCTAATACGTGCAATAACACCGCGACCAGGATGACGAGCCGCTAAACGAACGGTGGTGAGATCACGCCAAGGGGTAGGCACATCACCTTTAGGGATTGGATTACCAAAGGGGCTTGTCGTAGGTCCACCCAAGACGTCATAGATCTTTGTTTCCACGGTGTCTGAGATGACATGCTCCCATTTACAGGCTTCGCTGTGGGCGAATGCCCAATCCACACCAACAATGTCCGTGAGCAATCGTTCTGCAAGACGATGTTTACGCATCACACCGGCAGCGAGATGCTGGCCTTTCTCAGTCAAAATGACCCGTCGGCGTTCATCCAGGTACACCAAGCCTTCTGCCTCTAACTTGGCCACCGTTTCACTGACTGCTGGTGCGCTAACCCCGAGGCGCTCAACGAGACGTGCTCTCAGAGGTGGGATGCCTTCTTCAACTAGCTCCCAAACCGTGCGCAGATACATCTCAGTGGCATCGATTAGCGGCGTCATTCGTCCTCAATCTTCCATTCAGGTAGAGGTAACTGTCTCCAAGCTAACTTACACCTGCTCGGCTACCAAAACGCACAAGGAAAACTACCCATGCGCACGGGATTTCATGTATCTCGTTGTTGAGGTCGAACGCTAGCCTAATGGTATGGCTTCCGAATTTGCTTCTGCCCTCGATACCTTCCGTTCCAAAGTTGATGAGGTCGAACGCTATTTGGATATTGACACCAAACGCGCCCGGTTAGCTGAATTACAGGAGCTTGCTGCTGATCCTTCCCTCTGGGACGATCCTCAACGAGGGCAGTCTGTAGGGAAAGAACTGGCTGCGGTTGAGGATGATGTAAAGGTCTACGAACAATTTGTAACCAAATTGGATGATCTTGAAACGCTCCTTGAACTCGGTGAAGAAGAAGACGATGAAGAGTCAATTGCTGAAGTCAAAGCAGGGTTAGACGAACTCCAGGCCGATTTTGCTGAGTTGGAGGTACGGGTACTGCTGGGTGGCGAATTTGATAGCCGTGATGCAGTGCTGACCATTCAAGCCGGGGCTGGCGGTACCGAAAGCCAAGACTGGGCTCAGATGATCGCAAGGATGATTACCCGCTGGGCTGAACACCACGGATTCAACGTTGAAGAATACGAAACCCAGTACGGTGATGAAGCGGGGATACGGCGGGTGACCTATGGGATTAAAGGCCCCCGTGCGTACGGGTGGTTGCGATCCGAACATGGGGTCCATCGATTGGTACGCATTAGTCCGTTTGATTCCAATGCCCGACGCCACACGTCATTTGCATCAATGGATGTAGTGCCTGAAATGGACGAGGCTGCCGACGATGTAGTCATTGGAGATGATGATCTCCGTATCGATGTGTACCGCTCCTCAGGCCCAGGTGGTCAGGGGGTAAATACAACCGATTCCGCGGTCCGTATCACCCACCTACCAACAGGATTAGTTGTTAGCTGCCAGAATGAACGGTCACAGCTTCAGAACCGTGAAACGGCGATGCGGCTCTTGAAATCCAAACTTTTACTTTTGGAAGCACAGAAACGTCAGGCCGAACTTGATGCGGTTCGTGGCGAACAAGCTGACGTGGCGTTTGGAAGTCAAATTCGTTCCTATGTGCTGCACCCATACCAAATGGTGAAGGACCTGCGAACGGGCTATGAAACAAGTGCTACGACGGCTGTTTTGGATGGTGACTTGGATGGGTTCATGATGGCTTGGCTTCAGTGGCATGCCGCTGGTGGTAATCCAGTCGGTGCAGATGTCGACTAAATAGGCCAGTACATATTGTTGTCTATTTTCCTGTTACCGTGGCAAACAACTGCTGCTCTTGGCCGCTTGTCCGGTTGAGATGCGTGGGTTTAGCTGCGCTAACGGGTACCTTCTGAACTGATGATCACGTTTGAACGGGTGAGTAAAACCTACAAAAACACTATTGCGGCGCTGAATGATGTCAGCGTCGACATTGGTAAAGGTGAGTTTGTCTTTTTAATCGGCCCTTCGGGCTCAGGTAAATCCACCTTTATCCGGCTGCTACTCAAAGAAGTAGAACCAGACAGTGGCGACATTTTTGTGGCAGGTAAAAGCGTTGTCGGTCTGAAACCTTGGCGCGTTCCCACCCTGCGACGACAGCTTGGCTGTGTATTCCAAGATTTCAAGTTGCTGTCAACCAAGACGGTCTACGAGAACGTGGCGTTTGCCCAAGAAGTAACCGGACAGACACCCGACCGAATCAAGGTTGATGTACCAGATGCACTTGCCGTTGTGGGTCTTGCTGAAAAAGCAAGTGCCATGCCACGTGAATTGTCTGGTGGTGAACAACAGCGAGTTGCTATTGCACGGGCCATTGTGAATCGTCCACGCATTATGTTGTGTGACGAGCCGACGGGGAACCTAGACCCTGAAACCAGTGTTGGCATCATGAAGTTGTTGGATCAGATTAACAAGGCTGGAACGACGATTGTGATGGCCACTCACGATGCCCAGATTGTGGACTCTATGCAAAAACGCGTGATTGAGTTGCGCAACGGTGATCTTGTTCGTGACCAAATGAAGGGGAAGTATCACCATGTTGGCTAGATTGCGCTATGTGCTGGCTGAGGTCAGCATCGGCTTGCGCCGAAATGCCATGATGACGATGGCGACCATGCTGACGATTACGGTCACCTGTCTCCTCGTTGGGGGTGGCTTACTCGTTCAACGTCAGGTCGCCCTTGTTCAAGATGTCTTGTACGCCGACGTTGAAGTGTCGATGTATCTGCTTGACAACATTGCCCCAGAAACACAACAGAACTTGTTACGGGACCTAGAAAACCAAGATGTTGTGAGCAGTGTGGTGTACGAGTCCAAGGAAAAGGCACTTGAGAATGCCAAACAAATCTTTGCCGAAGATCCCATTCTTCTGCAAGATGCCACTGCTGATGCGTTGCCAGCTTCATTCCGTATCAAATTGAATGACCCCGAACAGTTTGAGGTTATTTCCTCCATGTTTGAAGGTCGTGAAGGTGTGGATGAAATTGTCGACCAGCGTGACAGCCTGAATAACTTCTTTGCGATTATGGGCCAGATTCGCCAATTTACGTTGGGTATGTCAGTCCTCATTGCATTGGCGTCCTCAATGCTCATTGCGACGACGATTCGATTAACGGCGTTTGCTCGTCGTGAGCAAACCGCAATCATGCGTCTCGTTGGGGCAACAAGTTGGTACATCCGTGGCCCCTTCATGATTGAAGGGATCATTACTGGCCTCATTGGTTCGATGATTGCTTGTGGTCTGCTTGCCGTCGGCGTTCGCCTCTATGCCAGTGGGCTTGCCGATTCGGTTAAGTTCCTACCTTTTATTGGACTGACCGATGTCATTGCCATTTCTCCCATTCTCATCGGTGGCACGGTATTAGCCAGTGCGTTGATTTCAATGGCTGCACTCCGGCGCTTCTTACAGGTGTAACTCTGTCATCGCCCAAATTGGGTAAACGGACAAACGTTCATTCGTGTTATGCGGTCATGCCTCTAGACTTTCGGGCATGACCGCTTTGTGTGATGTGCTTTGTGATGCGGCGACGCCCAGTATTTCCTTTGAGTTCTTTCCCCCAAAGACAGATGAAGGCGAGCGCGCATTGTGGAGTACGATCCGCGATCTGCAACCCTTCAATCCCACATTCGTAAGTGTGACCTATGGTGCGGGTGGCTCCAGCCGAGACCGTACCGTTGGTATCACCGGACGGATTCAATCCGAAACGAATATGACCGCCATGGCGCACCTTACTTGCGTGAATGCAACCGCGGAAGCGGTCCTCGACGTTGTTGAAGAGCTCGATAATGCACGTGTCCGTGCCATCATGGCATTACGAGGTGATCCACCTGGTGGGTTTGGGGCACAGTGGGAACCCACCCCAGGTGGCTTTAACCACGCCAGTGAACTGGTTGCCGCAATTCGAGAGCGTGAACGGCCCGACCAGCCGTTCATCATTGGCGTAGCGGCGTTTCCCGAAGGGCACCCCGAAAGTAGTGGCCTTGACGACAGCGCCCGATGGTTAGCCTTCAAACTTGAACAAGCCGATTTTGCGATTACCCAGATGTTCTTTGACATCGGCCACTATGAGGACCTGGTCATGAGGGCAAGTCAGTATGGCGCCACCAAACCGATTATTCCAGGCATCATGCCACCGACGTCCGCCTCTCAAATTTCGCGTATGGTCACGATGAGTGGTGGGTCCATGCCCGACCGCTTACTCCAAACACTTTCATCCTTTGAAAACCCGTCAGATCAAGCCAGTGCAGGTATCGATTGGGCAACACAATTTGCCCAATCGCTCATTGATGCCGGTGCCCCTGGTATTCACCTCTACACCCTCAATAAGAGCACCGCGAGCCAAGAACTCGTGCAGCGACTCACACTCCCTACCCACGATCAGTAGCTCATCGGGCTTTGGGTAGGTGAGGTATGCACACCCCTTCGGATTCTGGAGGATTTATGACAAGCTCAACGACAGTCAGTCAGCCTGGCGTCCGTGTCCGTATCCAACAGTTTGGTACCAAACTCAGCAATATGGTGATGCCAGTTATCGGGGCATTCATCGCTTGGGGCTTTATTACGGCCCTCTTTATTGAGAATGGGCCCTTTCCTAATGAAACGATTGCGGCCTTAGTTGGGCCTACGATTACCTATCTGTTGCCGGTCTTAATTGGGTTTATGGGCGGCTACAACGTATACAACATCCGTGGTGGTGTTGTGGGGGCTATGGCCACAATGGGGGTCATCGTTGGGTCTGAGGTGCCCATGTTCATTGGAGCCATGATTATGGGTCCACTCACGGCTTGGGGCATGAAGAAACTTGACCACCTCTGGGGTGATTCCATTCCCAGCGGGTTTGAAATGCTTGTCAATAACTTTTCGGCTGGAATCTTTTCAGGGGCTATGGCCATCATCGGATTACTAGCCATTGGTCCTGTGGTTGCGGCGTTTTCCTCGGTCATGGCTGCCGGTGTGCAGTTTTTAGTAGACAACAGCTTGTTGCCTTTAACGTCCATTCTCATTGAACCAGCCAAAATCTTGTTCTTAAATAACGCCATCAACCATGGCATCATCACACCGTTAGGTACTGAACAGGCCCTCGTTGATGGCAAAAGTGTGCTATTCATGCTTGAAGCCAACCCCGGCCCTGGCCTTGGGATTTTGCTTGCCTGGATGCTATTTGGCCGAAAAGAGTCAACGGCTCGAACCTCAGCGCCAGGAGCGGCCCTCATCCACTTCTTTGGGGGTATCCACGAGATTTATTTCCCCTATGTACTGATGCAGCCTCTTCTCGTCGTGGCGTGCATAGCTGGTGGGATGACTGGGGTCTTTTTGAATGTATTGCTGGGTGTAGGGTTGCGTGCCCCAGCTGCACCAGGATCAATTATTGCCGTGCTAATCCAAACACCCGATAAGATTCCGGCTTTGATTGCCGTCTTTGGGGCTGCTGCTGTTGCATTGATTGTGGCTGCCCCTATTGTTCGAGCCACGCGCAGTGATGCCCTTGGTGAGGCTACCGCCAAGATGGAGGATTTAAAGGGTAAAGAGAGCGCGGTCGCTGGGGTTTTGACCGGTACAGCGGCGCAATCAACCAAACCAATTGAACGGATTGTGTTTGCCTGTGATGCGGGAATGGGGTCAAGTGCGATGGGTGCGAGTGTGTTGCGCAAACTCGTGCAGAATTCGGGTCATAGTGAGGTTGAAGTAACCAATAAGGCAATCAGTGAACTGACTGATACCTATGACGTGGTTGTCGTTCATCAAGATTTGGCTGATCGGGCTTCACCCTTGGTCCCTAGCGCCACGATCGTTACGGTCGATAATTTCATGAACAGCCCCCGCTACGGGGAGGTTGTCGAGATGGTGAACCGTTCTAACGCCCAAGACGAAGACACGTCTGGTCTGACTGAACCGGCTCCATCTTCTGAAATACGAGAAGAAGCTGACACGATCAGTGCCTTAGCCAAGCTGGTGAGTGAAGATTTAACCGTTTTACATGGATCAGCGACGGACCAACACGACGCCATTGAGCAGGTGTGACAGCTCTTTGTCACCTCGGGAGTGACGGACCAGGCGTATGCCGATTCGATGCACAAACGTGAGCAAGATGTCAGTACCGCCATGGGGAACGGGTTAGCGATTCCTCATGGGCTGCACCAAGCTCGCGGCGGCGTTAACCGGACAGCAATCGCGATTTTGCGTCTTGACGAACCGGTTGATTGGAATGGTCAACCTGTAGACACTGTTATCGGGATTGCGGCAACAGGTGATCAGCACTTGGCGGTACTTGGACGTATCGCAGAGATCTTTTCTGACGAGGAAAAGGCAGCTGCATTTAAGGCCGCGACAAGCTATGAAGCGATTCAACACATCTTAAGTGAGCAGTCCTAATGCGTGCGGTTCATATTGGTGCCGGCAATATCGGTCGAGGGTTTATCGGACTGGTGCTCTATCAGGCTGGCTACGCCCTCACATTCACTGATGTGAATGCAGACATTATTGATGCTATAGACCATTCAGGCACGTGGAAGGTTCATGAAGTAGCACCCCAGGGGACAACCCATACGGTTACCGGTGTGCGTGCGATTAATAGTGCGACGGACCCAGATGCGGCTATCGCTGCTATGGCCCAAGCAGACATCATCACAACCGCGGTGGGTGCGTCCATTCTTCCCCATATCGCACCGAGTATCGCCAAGGCCATTGAGATGCGTAGTACCGATAAACCGCCTGTTCTTGTAATGGCCTGTGAGAACGCCATTCGAGCAACCGACCTATTACGAGCAGCGGTTGCAACGCATATGGAACAGGCCGGTCACGCCCGTTGGGCAAATACCGCAGTTGACCGCATTGTGCCCAGCCAATCTGGTGCTGGTTTGGATGTACAGGTTGAGCCGTATTTTGAATGGGTGATTGAGTTGCCCGAAGGGGAGCGGCCAGCCCTGCCCGGTGCCCTCTTTGTTGATGATCTCGGACCCTTTATTGAACGCAAACTCTTTACGGTAAACACTGGCCACTGCACTGCGGCGTGGGTTGGTCAAACCTATGGGTATGAGCGCATTGCTGAGGCGATGAGTGATGACCGGGTCCGTGACATGGTTCAGGCTGTGTTAGATGAGACCAGTGCCATCCTTGTGGATAAATATGCCCAGATTGATTCCGAAGGGCAGGCCGCATACGTGCAAACGATTATGAACCGTTTTGAAAACCCTGGCCTTGATGATGCCGTGAGCCGGGTTGGTCGTTCCCCCATACGGAAACTGGGGCCCAATGAACGGTTCATCAATCCAATTGTGCAAGGAATCGAACGTGGCCTACCTGTCACGACTTTGCTCCGAGTCGTTCAAGCCGGGTTAGACTTCCGTGCCGATGGCGACAATGAAGTCGATGAACTTGCGCGCCTTGTTGCAGATTCTACGCCCGAACAGCTCGTGCAATCCGTAATGGGCGTTTCGCCAGGTTCGCCAGCGTTTGAACCACTTGCTGGCGTTATCAATCGATCTCAATAACCCCTGACCTTCTAAGGAAAGATAGCAACATGACCAAGATATTGGTGGCTGACGCATTAAGTCAGGCCGGTGTAGATGTCCTTGGTGAGCACTATGACGTTGATGTGCGCACCGGACTGAGCGAAGCTGAACTTGTCGACGTGATTGGCGACTACGACGCTATCGTCGTTCGATCTGCCACCCAGGTCACCGCTCCGGTCCTCAATGCTGCCGATAACTTGAAAGTGGTTGCTCGTGCTGGGGTTGGGCTGGACAATGTGGATATTGATGCGGCCACTGAGCGTGGGGTCTTGGTGTGCAATGCTCCACAGTCGAACGTGATTAGTGCTGCGGAACATGCCATTGCCTTGCTTATGAGCCTGGCGCGTCATATCCCAACCGCAGATGCTGGATTGCGCCAAAATGAATGGCTACGCAATAGCTTAAAAGGTGTAGAACTATACGGAAAAACTGTTGGTGTTATCGGTCTTGGCCGCATCGGTGGGCTGGTTTGTGAACGGTTACGTGCCTTTGGGGTAACGATTGTGGGCTATGACCCATTTATTAATGCTCAGCGGGCTGAGGCGATGAAAGTTGAATTGCTCGACAGTGTGGACGCAGTCTGTGACGTCGCTGACATCATTACGGTCCATTTGCCACGTACCCCAGAGACGATTGGCATTTTAGGTGCGGAACAGTTTAAACGAATGAAGCCATCCGCCCTTGTTATCAATGCAGCCCGTGGTGGGTTGGCTGATGAATCGGCTCTGTATCAGGCACTTGTTGATGGCGAGATTGCCGGAGCTGCCCTTGATGTATTTGAAGAAGAACCACCCCACGACCACCCGCTATTAACCCTTCCGAACGTGGTGGCCACCCCTCACCTTGGAGCAAGTACGGTTGAAGCGCAAGATAAGGCAGGAACGCAGGTCGCGGAGGCGGTTGTGGCCGCTTTAAATGGAGAGTTTGTTCCAAGTGCCGTGAACCTCAGCGTCTCTGGTCAGGTACCAGAACTGACCAAACGCTTTATGCCACTTGCACAAGAACTTGGCCGATTGTTCTTGCAGGTGGTGCCCTGGGCTGGGACCCCTGTAGAAATTGAGTTTATCGGTGATATCGCCGAGGAAGATACTCGGGCCGCCCAACTTGCTGTTTTGCGCGGGTTGTTGGCTGGGGTGGTCAGCGAACCCGTCACCTTTGTTAATGCCCCACAAATGGCAAAGAGCCGTGGGCTTGAAGTATCAACGATTAAACGCCCAGGGGATCATGACTGGACGAACGAAATTATCATTCGTTCTGGCCCCTACAGCGTGGGTGGCACCTTAGGTGGGGTGAATGACCAGCTTCGTCTGGTTGAAATGGATGGGCTGGCCTTGGATGTGGGGTTGTCAGCACATATGTTGTTTATGCGCTACACCGATCGCCCAGGTGTGATCGGTCTCATTGGCCAATTACTCGGTGAATCGGACATCAATATTGGGTCCATGCAAGTGGCTCGAACCATTCATGGTGGGATGGCGGCGTGTGTATTAACCGTTGATAGTCCTGTACCTAGCACGATTGCGCATACGCTTGGGGAACGTATTGGTGCGCAAAGCGTCGATAGCGTGACCTTGGAAGCCTAAGGAGAAAACCTTATGAGTAACGCTGATGTCCGCGTGTATGTGGACCCAGAATGTCCGTTTTGTTGGATGACATCGACCTGGTTATGCAAGGTGGTTGCTCCTGCACGTCAATTAAATGTTGAAATGCGTCCGATTAGTTTGTGGATGCGTAACGAAGGCCGCGACCTTGATCCGGGTTACATGGCCGAAAAGCTGCCGAGTTTGAAATTGCTCCGGGTGTTGATGGCGTTAGAGGAGTCTGGCGGAAATACGGCGTTCCAGGCTGGGTATTTTGAATTAGGCCGCTCTAATTTTAATCCCGATGAATCTGTTCGGACCAAGCCATCTACGGTTGATGTGGCCGCCATGTTGCGCGCAATTGGGGCAGACGAAAGCCTGGCGAGTGCGCGTGAAGATGAAACGTATGATGACAAGATTCGTCTTGGCACGAACGAAGCTGAAGCTATTGCAGGTAACGATGTGGGGACTCCTATCATTGCGATTCCGCGTGGTGACGCGTGGGTGGGATTCTTTGGACCTGTCATTACCCAGATTCCAGAGACCGACAATGCGCTAGCCCTATGGGACGCATTACAGGCAATGATGAGCCAAGATGGGTTCTTTGAATTAAAGCGTGGCCGTGACCAGCGTCCGCACTTGGATCAAGCGGCCAGCCACCTGTAGTTCCGGGTCATTTGGCCCACAATATTGACCGTAAACGCACACCAATGGTGTGCGTTTACGGTTGTTCGGCGGTTATTACCTCTCTAGCTAAACATCTTTCAGTTTGCGAAGTGAGATACGTATCGCAATTGCCCTGGTG
This sequence comes from Stomatohabitans albus, assembly GCF_036336025.1. NCBI lineage: Bacteria > Bacillati > Actinomycetota > Nitriliruptoria > Stomatohabitantales > Stomatohabitantaceae > Stomatohabitans > Stomatohabitans albus. The sequence goes on along the minus strand of NZ_JAYKKE010000003.1, from coordinate 136,766 downwards.
AGCGCATTTTTGAAGAGCGCGTTGTGAATGTACCTCCAGCAACCAAGGAAATAACCACGCAACGTAAGGTGATTACTGCATACAGAAGTAAATGAAGGATTACCTTACCCCAGTAGATAGGGTGAGAGAACTGTCATCTATGTATTGAGGTAATCCAATGAAGAAGATAACCCCTGCGCTGCTACTCGCATTGGCCGCGTTGGCCTTGCCAGCAGGTGCAACGCCGCTGACCCAAACGCAAACTACGACTGCTGGGTTTGCCCAGGTTCAGGCCGACTTAGAAATTGTTGTTGACAAGGAAAATGGCCTTAGCGATGCAATTGATATGGCCGATGCTGAAATGAAGAAAGGGCAAATCAAGGAAGTTACTATCACGATTAACACGTGTGAACCCCAAAAACTTCCCGGTGGTATTCGTGCCGCTGGCAAGATTACGATTGTGGGTTGTGGTGATGTGTCCGCTGGTGTTGGTGGTGATAAGGACGCTGAACGTACGGTCTTGACCCCTTCATCGTCATCTGAGGGAATGTTGGTCCAGTCACCACTAGAAATACGTGGTGTGAAACTCGAAGGGTTCCCCAATCAAGCGTTTAACGTTCAAGATGAGCTAACGATTTCCAATAGCGTATTTATCGGTAGATCCAGCTTTCTGAGCCGCCCAAGAGTCGCTAGCGTCGATATACCTTCTGCCAAACCGGCACAAAAGGTCGTTTTTAGAGACTCCTATTTTGAAGGAGCCATCGTCGCTCAAATCAAGGGTGGGCAGGGTAAGGTCACGATCTCCAAGAATGTAGTCAAGCATGATGCCCAGTCGAGTCAATACACCGTTGAGATTTTCCCATCGAATCAGTATCCCACAGCCGGTGCAAATCCCATTTTGATTGAGGATAATCAGTTCTCCTCTACGGGTGCTCAGGGCGGTAGTAATGTAATCCGCATTGGTCGTCCTGATGTGACGGTGCATAACAATACGTTCACGTTAGAGAACCCTGATAAAACTGCTTACGGTGTCAACCTGTACAACCCACGGAAGTCTGACGGGCCGGTCCTCAAGAATGTGAGCGTTACCTATAACGTCTTTAACGGCGGTCTAGGGGTAGGTAACACACTCGACCGCGATACCCCACTCACCCCCGACGCGGTGAAGGTTAACCATAACGACTTTTCAAAGACTACGGGAGCATTCCCAAAGGGCAGTACGTATGGATACCCCAATACCGCAACACCAGATGGCATTATTGACGCCACGCTGAACTTCTGGGGAACGATCGATACGACAACGGTGCAGGCGAAGACGGATCCGGTGTTGGGTAAGTTTGAGCCGTTTGTGCCGCCGGTGCCGCCGCAGCCGCAGCCGCCGGTGCCGCCGGTGGTGCCTGGTCCTCAGCCGAGGCCGTCTGCGTCGCCGAGTCCGTCGCCGTCGGTGTCGCCGTCGCCTGCTGGTCCGCGTGTGGTTGCTCGGGTGTCGGGTGAGACGCGTGTGGAGACGGCGGTTCGGGTTGCTGAGTCTGAGTATAAGGATGGGGCGAAGGTTGTTATTTTGGCGCGGAGTGATGTTGCGGCCGATAGTGTGTCTGCGGTGCCGTTGGCTGAAGAGCTTGATGCGCCGATTTTGTTGACCCAGTCTGATTCGTTGCATCCGGCTACGGGTGCGGCTCTTAAGAAGTTGCTTCCGTCTGGTGGGCGTGTCATTTTGATGGGTGGCGAGGTTGCGTTGTCTGCGAAGGTTGCGAATGATGTGACTGGTCTTGGTGGCAGTGTTGAGCGTATCGCAGGGCTTAACCGTGCGGGTACGGCGGTTGAGACGGCGAATCAGTTGATGAAGGCTGATAAGTTGAAGCAGTTGCTTGTTGCTGATGGGACGGATTGGCAGGCTGATTTGATTGCGGGTCCGGCTGCGGCTGAGGCTGATGGGGCGACGTTGTTGACGAATGGTGATGTGATGGCGCCTGAGACGGCGGCGTTCTTGAGTGCTCATGCGAATGTGAAGGTGACTGCGATTGGTGCGAATGCGGTGAAGGCGTCGGGTGTGGCGAGCAAGGTTGAGGGTGCTGATGCGACGGCGTTGAGTTTGGCGGTTGCTAAGCAGTTCTTTAGGGCGCCGAAGGCGGTTGGTGTTGCGACTGATGCTGAGTTTGCTGATTCGTTGGCTGGTGGTGCGCAGGTAGCGAAGCATGATGGGCCGATGGTTTTGGTGCCTGCTTCGATTCCGGGTACGGTGCCGGCGTATTTGAAGGCGACACCGTCGGTGACCAATGTGTATGTGTATGGTGGGCCGACGCGTATTCCTGAGGATCAGTTAGCGGGGTTGGCTGAGTAGCAATCCGGTCGTGGTGGTACAGCACCCACACCCGTACCACAACGATATTGGCTGTAAACGCACACGAATAGTGTGCGTTTACGCTTACCGGGTACCCCACCTATTCTTTTAATGAAAGTAATTCATATTTTGAAGTAGCGAAAGGAATCTGGTCGCTCTGGACCTTTCGATCTTTGTAGATATTTACTGAGTTTTTTGGGCAATCGGCCGCTCAATTATCACATTACGTAAGGTGATTACTGCACACAGCAGTACATGGTGGGTGGCATTGACGTGGTGAGTAGGGTGAGGGGATAGGCATCTATCTATAGAGGAAAATTGATGAAAAATATAACCCCTGCCCTTCTTCTGGCTCTTGCAGCTCTTGCGCTGCCAGCCGGGGCTACCCCAGCAAGCTTGACCACTGCGGAGACTGCAAGTTTTTCACAAACCGCAAGTATCCCCGAAATTGAGGTGACAAAGAAAGACGGGTTGAGCTCTGCCATTGACGAAGCAGGGAAGTTGCTCGCCGATCCAGCCGTCAACGAGGTGGTTATTAAGATAACGACCTGCGAGGCCCAGCAATTGCCTGGCGGTATTCGAGCCGACGGCAAGATTACGATTGTGGGTTGTGGTGATGTGTCTGCTGGTGTTGGTGGTGATAAGGACGCTGAACGTACGGTCTTGACTCCCGGCCCCATTTACACAGGCCTGCAGGTGTACACCCCTGTGGAGTTCCGCGGAGTTAAGCTTGAATGGAACTCAAGTGGTGCATTCCAGGCTTATGACAGCCTTACCCTTGCCAACAGCGTATTCATTGGCCGTGAAGCATTTCTATCCCCAACACTGGTCAGCGCTGATGTTGAAGACTCCGCGAAAAGCGACCAAATTGTAATTAAAGATTCGTATATTGAGAAAGCTGTAGTTGCCAAGGTCAAGGGTGGCCAGGGCAAGGTTACGATCACCAAGAACGTGATTAAGCACAATCCTACTGCGAGCGAAGACACGGTTGAGATTGAACCCTCAAATGACTATCCCACCGCTGGTGCAAATCCTGTTGTGATTGAGGAGAACGAGTTTTCCTCAACAGGAGCGGCCAATGGCACCAGCATGATCCACATTGCTCGTCCTGATGTGACGGTGCATAACAATACGTTCACGTTAGAGAATTCAGGTGATTCGGCCTATGCCGTCAATTTAGAAAGCCCACTGTCGCACCGCGGCAAGGCGCTCAAGAATGTGAACGTTACCTATAACGTATTTAAGGGTGGCTTGGCTGTGGCGAACTCGATTGGTGATCCACTGACCGAGGGTGCAGCAAAGGTGAATCAGAATGACTTTTCGATGAGCTTAGGTAGTTTCCCCAACGCGTCGCGAGGAAGCTATCGCCATACGATCACAGCCGGTAAGATCATCGATGCGACCAAGAATTTCTGGGGTTCGCTTGTCCTTGATGATGTGCAGGCGAAGACGGATCCGGTGTTGGGTAAGTTTGAGCCGTTTGTGCCGCCGGTGCCGCCGCAGCCGCAGCCGCCGGTGCCGCCGGTGGTGCCTGGTCCTCAGCCGAGGCCGTCTGCGTCGCCGAGTCCGTCGCCGTCGGTGTCGCCGTCGCCTGCTGGTCCGCGTGTGGTTGCTCGGGTGTCGGGTGAGACGCGTGTGGAGACGGCGGTTCGGGTTGCTGAGTCTGAGTATAAGGATGGGGCGAAGGTTGTTATTTTGGCGCGGAGTGATGTTGCGGCCGATAGTGTGTCTGCGGTGCCGTTGGCTGAAGAGCTTGATGCGCCGATTTTGTTGACCCAGTCTGATTCGTTGCATCCGGCTACGGGTGCGGCTCTTAAGAAGTTGCTTCCGTCTGGTGGGCGTGTCATTTTGATGGGTGGCGAGGTTGCGTTGTCTGCGAAGGTTGCGAATGATGTGACTGGTCTTGGTGGCAGTGTTGAGCGTATCGCAGGGCTTAACCGTGCGGGTACGGCGGTTGAGACGGCGAATCAGTTGATGAAGGCTGATAAGTTGAAGCAGTTGCTTGTTGCTGATGGGACGGATTGGCAGGCTGATTTGATTGCGGGTCCGGCTGCGGCTGAGGCTGATGGGGCGACGTTGTTGACGAATGGTGATGTGATGGCGCCTGAGACGGCGGCGTTCTTGAGTGCTCATGCGAATGTGAAGGTGACTGCGATTGGTGCGAATGCGGTGAAGGCGTCGGGTGTGGCGAGCAAGGTTGAGGGTGCTGATGCGACGGCGTTGAGTTTGGCGGTTGCTAAGCAGTTCTTTAGGGCGCCGAAGGCGGTTGGTGTTGCGACTGATGCTGAGTTTGCTGATTCGTTGGCTGGTGGTGCGCAGGTAGCGAAGCATGATGGGCCGATGGTTTTGGTGCCTGCTTCGATTCCGGGTACGGTGCCGGCGTATTTGAAGGCGACACCGTCGGTGACCAATGTGTATGTGTATGGTGGGCCGACGCGTATTCCTGAGGATCAGTTAGCGGGGTTGGCTGAGTAGCAATCCGGGCGTGGTGGTACAGCACCCACACCCGTACCACAACGAATAAACACAACGGCGTACACCTTCTGGTGTACGCCGTAACTATGTTGCAGCTTAATACAGCCTCCGAGACACGATGGGATGGTTATAGCTACGTCACCCATCACTAGCTAGGTAACACATCCTCAAGATTGAGGCGCCTTCCCTTCCTGTTATCCACGGCATTGCGAGTCTCTCCTCAAATACTGAGTGTCATTCGTTGTAAGCCATATTTAGAAATATTGGTCCTGAACAGGAATATCACGCCAAGAAGGTTACGCTGTGCTATTCGTATAAATGGATTGTCAGGGTTGGCTGATGCCGCCCGTCGAAAATGGACGTTCGAGAAAGGTTCGTTATGGTGAGATTGACCAGACCGGTGCTACTTATTGCACTTGCTATGGTGGCGCTTCCTGCGGGGGCACAACCCACCTCAACGGGTACGGCTGCGGTGGCATCGGTCGCCACGGCCCAAGCCGGTCAGACCATCACCGTCACAAAAGCGAACAGTCTCGCTGATGCGATAACGCAAGCCACCGCCATCATGGCCAAGGGCACCGTTCCAAGCGTGACCATCAACATCACGACATGTGATCAGCAACGCTTCCCCAAAGAGATTGAAGCAAAAGGCAGAATCACCATCATCGGGTGCGGTGACGTGCCTGCTGGCATCGGCGGTAATAACCTTGCCAAACGTACTATTTTGCGTAAACCGTTAGGTGCTCCTGATGGTATTCGCATCGGATCACCGGTAGAGATTCGTGGGGCACATTTCGACCGGTTTAGCCAAACAGGGTTCCTTGTTGAAGACACTTTCACGGTAGCTAATAGCTTTATTCGTGGGTCAAACTTCTTATCTGATCCAACATTTATCAAAAATGATTTTAAAGTAGACCCTACATCAGAGAATATTACGATAAAGAATTCAACATTTGTAGCTATAAAGCCAATTTGGATTCAAAAAGGTGAAGGTATTATTGAGATTAAAGATAATGTCTTTGATCATCAGGTCAATAATCAAGAGACGATGGTTTATATTGAACACTCTAAGGAGTATCCATCAGCGAAGCCTAAGCCTATACGTATCGAGCACAATAGGTTTATTTCAAACCGATCATACGAAAAGAGTTCAATGATTCGTATCGGACGGCCAGATGTGACCGTTCACGAAAATATCTTTCAAACCAAGGATCCTCAACGCGGCGTATCAGATATTGATCTGTTTAAGACGAATCCCAACCTCGGTGTACCGTTAACCAATGTTGTGATCACCTATAACAGGTTTGTTGGTGGTAAGGCCATTGTGAACGATGGGGGAGCGCCGTTAACCGCAAACGACGTGCATATTAACTACAACGACTTTGCACAAGCCCTGGCCGTACTTCCGAAAGCAAGCCCGGATGGGACGCCGCGTGCCCAACGTGAACCAAATCCCACCGTCACGGCAGACAACATTATTGATGCCACGAAGAACTTCTGGGGAACGTTCAACCCCAATGCGGTTCAAGCCAACACGGCAAGCCCGCTAAATGAATACGTCCCACCAGGGCAAACACCGCCAAAGCCGCCGGTTCCAACCCCCACCCCGACCGCCACATCAACCCCAACACCTCAACCAACACCAACCCAACCGCCCGCGCCAGTACCCCCGCCCGCGCCAGTACCCCCGCCCGCGCCAGTACCCCCGCCCGCGCCAGTACCGCCACCTGCGCCGCCCGTACCCCAGCCCAAACCGCCAGCTGATCCGACGCCAACGGCCAAACCAACGCCGACACCAACACCCCCGCTGAAACCAAATCAGCCAGACCACGTTGAACGGGTAGCTGGGGAAACCCGCTTTGAAACGGCCATCAAGGTATCCCAAGCCGCGTACAAAGACAGCGTGAATACCGTTATCTTGGCCCGTAGCGATATTGCAGCCGATAGCGTTTCAGCGGTACCACTCGCTGAGGAATTACACGCACCGGTGCTGTTAACCCCGTCAGATACGCTGCATCCAGCCGTTGCTGAGGAAATTCAGCGCGTGATGCCCAACGGTGGAACAGTCATCTTGATGGGGGGCGAGGTTGCCCTCAGTGACCAGGTAGCCCAAGCCGTCACAAAGGTTGGTGGCCAGGTACAGCGCATCGCAGGCCCCAACCGTGCTGCAACGGCGGTTGAAACGGCACAACGGTTGGCCAAGCTCGGCAAACTGGAGACACTGCTTATTGCTGATGGCGGGGACTGGCAAGCCGATTTGATTGCCGGTCCTGCCGCAGCTGAAGCAAACGGGGCGACCGTGCTCACAAACGGCATTGTTATGGCACCTGAAACCGCACAATTCATGGCGACCCATCCATCATTGCGTACCACCGCAATAGGTACAAACGCAATTACCGCAAGCAATGCGACCAAGCGTATTGACGCATCGGACCCAACCTCGTTGAGCTTGGCAGTAGCTCGAACCTTCTTTGCCACACCCAAGGTCGTCGGCATTGCGACCACCATTGACTTTGCCGATGCACTTGCCGGTGGTGCTCAAGTAGCGCAGCTTGATGGGCCACTCGTACTTTCTCCGCCTCAGGTACCCGAAGCGATTCATTCCTATATTCAATCGAATCATTCAGTTAATACTGTGGTTGTTTACGGTGGACCCACCCGCTTTAGTAACAATGCACTTACCCGTCTAAAGCAATAGTAGAACCACACAATACTGCCTGGTTTCTTCTCAACCAGGCAGTATTTATGCGTGTGTATCTCCCTCTTTATAAATGAGGACAATGGTCATTGGGGAGTGTCGAATATCCGGTTCGAATCGTGATAGGTCTGTTCTTTAGTTCCAATGGACAGTTCCAATTCTGGTTTATGTGAACCAGTTTCAATGCTTCAGGATATGAGTCCTTCTCTCGCATTAAGGTCTGTTGAAATATCAAGGTTATTATGCCGAAATAATGGGTTGATTTTGTAGCGCGTTCATTCTGGCTTTCCTTATGCTTTACGTTTTGTCGTGCGTGGTAATGGATTGATAACAGACATTGCTGAGGTCATGAACGGTAAAGGCATTCATATACGGTGAGTTCATGCCTACTAACGGAGTGAGGTAATTACCAATGAAGAAAAAGCCAACTACTTTAATGCTCGTACTACTTGCCTCAATGGCTATGCCCGTAGGGGCACAAGCCCTTGAAGGTCAGTCGGTTGTATCGGATGCGGCCAGTCCCGTTTCTGCGGGATCGGGCCATGTCCCAGCCACTTCACCAGCGGTACCGGGTACCGATACTCCATCGGGGCTCGTACATGAGTCAGCAATCCGGAGTGAAACTGCCAAGGTGACATCTTTGACCGGTATCCCGGATCCAGCCTTTGCGATGAGTGAGGCTGATGAGAAGGCAGCTCGCGCCATAGCAGCAACAGGTGAAGACGCCACAGATGCTGATAGATGGTCAGAACGTGTTGAGACAAAAGATATTAACGCGACCGATGCGCCTACCACACCCGCTGCCAAACAGGGCGACATTGAAGTAACGGCCCCAAACGGTCTTGCTCAGGCCGTTACTCAGGCAACCGAGATGTTGAGGGATGGTACTAAGAAAACGGTAACCATCACGGTGACCACTGATGCTCCTCAGCAATTACCCCCTGTTATCAAGGCGAATGGCACCATCGTCATTGTTGGTCGGGGTGATACGCCAGCTGGTGTTGGCGCTAAAGATGGCGTCGCACGTACGAAGCTAACGCCAGCAACCAATGCCGGTGGTTCAAAGTTTGAATCCCCGGTTGAATTGCGTGGGGTAGAGGCTACTGACATTGCAAGCACACTGATTAAAGCTGAAGACGGGTTAACGATTGCCAACAGTGTGTTTACTGGAAAAGCCGGTATGGCAGCACAAGCACTCGTTGTGAAGCAAGATTTGGATGATCAGCACAAGTCCGATGTGGTGGTCATTAAGGACTCACGTATTACGGACGCCAGGGTGATTGAGGTTGATGACAGCCACGGGAAGGTCACAATCAGCCGTAACGTAATCAATCATTCCCCTGCAAATGGCACTGAAACCATCGAGGTTGATGATGACGCTGACTACCCTGCAAACAATCCACGCCCTGTGGTTATTGAACACAATGAGTTCACCTCCACCCAAGCTGGACCGTCAAGTGCCATTGTCCGTATCTCCCGGCCAGACGTTACCGTTCACGCCAACACGTTCACGTTGACAAACCCCCAGGCAGGGGCGGTCGCCGTTGAATTGATCAACCCAACCCCACGAGACGGAGTAGCCCTCAAAAATGTGGCCATAACCTTTAACCGTTTCGATGGTGGGGTGGCCGTGGCCAACCATAAGGGAACCCCGATCCCGGCTGGTGCCGTTCGTATCAATGACAATGATTTCTCCAAGGCCGCGTCGGTACTTCCCAAAGATGGGATTGCCCGGACCAGGACACCCAAGGAGAACATTGATGCGACCAAGAACTTCTGGGGTAATTTAAAGACTGATGATGTGGTGGCCAAGACTGATACTCCATTAACCCAGTTCACGCCGCCACCAGCGTCCAGTCCTAACCCTTCAAACCCGACCCCACCTGCGCCGTCACCGAGCCCGTCATCACCAAGTGCCCCAGGTACACAAACACCTAGCCCAAGTCCTTCTACCGGACCGGCAGGATCGCGTAGCGTCCGGCGGGTATCAGGCGAAACTCGATTTGAAACGGCAGTTAAGGTTGCTCAGGAAGAATACAAAGATGGGGCGAAAGCGGTCATAGTGGCGCGTGGGGATATCGCAGCCGATAGCGTCTCGGCTGTGCCCTTAGCTGAAGCAATCGATGCACCCATTTTGCTGACGCAATCTGACACACTGCATCCAGCCACACAGGCAGAAATCAAACGGTTGCTCCCCAACGGCGGCAAAGTTGTCATTATGGGTGGCGAAGCTGCGGTGTCAAAGACAGTTGAACAAGCAATCACCACCCTTGGCGGACAGGTTGAACGACTCGCAGGGCAGAACCGTGCCGGTACCGCTGTTGAAACGGCTAATCGTTTAGCCGGAGACAACAAGTTGAAAGAACTGCTTGTTGCTGATGGTGCCGATTGGCAACCAGACCTGATTGCTGGTCCAGCATCTGCCGAGGTCGAAGGGGCAACCCTGCTGACGAATGGCAGCCAAATGGCACCTGAAACTGAGGCATTCATTAAGCAACATGCCAACCTCAAGGTGACTGCCATCGGTACCAATGCAGTTCAGGCAGGTAAGAACCCAGCACCAACGACAGGTTCAGGGAATGATGCACCGGCAATACCTGCAGATGGTATGGCCCCAGCTGGTGGGACGACGGGAACGACCCCATCACCATCCACCAGCGACACATCACAGCCTGGAGGTACCACTACGCCAAGTAAACCGGCAACACCTGGTGGCGATACCACCGCGCCAAATGCCGGTATGACGAAGGCGCAAACGGTGAGTGATGCGGTGTATGCGCGAGCAATGGCGGCCCAAGATACGGCTGCATTCGCTGATAACGCAACGGGGACGATGGACCAAGCAACTCCATCGCCTACACCAACCCCACAACCTTCAAGCACGCCAACACCGTCTGATGGTGCTGGTGGCATTATGCCCGGTGACCACTCAACAACACCCGGTACAACGTCACCGACACCTAGCCCCGCTGCGGCAAGTGGTGCCATTACCTATCAGCATTCCATTGAGGCACCTGATCCAACGGCGTTGAGTGTGGCTGTTGCCAAACATTTCTTCAAGACACCGAAGGATGTAGGTATCGCAACCACTGAGGACTTCGCTGACGCTCTGGCTGGTGGCGCACAAATCGCGGATGAGGACGGTCCGATGCTGCTTGTGCCTCAACAGATTCCCGCCAGTGTGAGTGATTACGTGAAGGGTACGAACACCATCACAACGATCTATGTCTATGGCGGACCAACCCGCTTTAGCGATGATCAACTAGCAACCCTATCTCAGTAGGGTTCGCTGACCTGGGTACGCCTAGGTTCCTTCCACTTGGTTGCAGTCACGGGGGCTGCAACCAAGTGTTTTTACTGCCTGTTTGCGGTGTCCTATTCCATACCAGATGCATTGACCTGGTTGTGTAGCAGCCTATGTCTGCGCCCGGTGATGGAGGGGGTTGGGATTGAAATAGTGTTCGCTGTAATGCAGCGCATTGGTGACGAGTTGATTCAAATGTTCGTCAGACTGACTATAGAAACTAGTCGTCCCATCTTTACGTACCTGAACCAGACCGGCTGTGCGTAACTTGGCAAGATGTTGTGAGATAGCAGGGAGTGGACGGTTTAATCGTTCAGCAATTGCCGATACCGACAGCTCTTCTTCATCCAACATGGCCAAGATAGCGAGGCGTGTTCGGTCGGCCATTAAACGAAGAACACTGGCGGCATAATCCAATTCAGAATCATTAGGCGTCATGGCCACAGGTTCCTCCAATTCGAGTAGAACATCAGCATCTGGACAGGGTAGGGCTGCTGATGGCCAGAGCATCATAGCGACTAAGGTGCCGATCATTGCGAGTGCAGCCAGTGTCAAGGCTGCAGGCATGAGTCCAAAGCTCCCCAGCCATCCACAGAGAGGATACGCTACCAGCCAGGCGGCATGGGAGAGTGAAAACCGAGCTGCAAAGACAGGGGCTAATTGGGTGTTAGTTGATTCACGGCGAAGAATGCGGCCAACCGGTGTTTGAATAGATGACCACCCCAATCCATGGACAAACCACAAGAGGCCAATCATCATTACCCCGAGTGTGGTGCCTGGCAGTCCAAGCACAATACCAGCAATGGCAGTACACATCGTGGCCAGCAGTGAACCACCAATCATGGTGCGCCGTTCCCCCCATCCATCAAGCCATCGTGGCAGGAGCAAGGCGCTGAGCATCGATCCGGCACCTGAACAGCCCAAAAGTATGGCAACAGCGGTTTCACTGAGACCAAAGTGGCTACGTGCAATAACCACGGTCTGCACAATCACGAGTGCTCCAGTAGAAGCCACAACCGCATCCAATGCCAAGAGGGGACGTAGCGCTGGATTGGAAAAGAAAACGGTTATACCTTGTCGTGCACGACCGCCAAAGGGGAGGTCGGGTTTGTTCATATCGGTTTCTAACCCAATTCCTTTGGGTAAGGCTGCTGCAAGGACCAAACAGGCGGATGCCAAAAAGCCTGCAGCAGTACCGATGAATAGGGCATTCGCTGGCATGATGATGAGGAGTGCAGCCGCCACCATCGGTGACGCAATGGACTCAATATCATAAGCCAGCCGGGAGAGTGACAAGGCGTTGGTGTAGTCACATTCATCGGTCAATACCAAAGGGATGACTGATTGGAATGTTGGGGTGAACGTCGCTGAGGCAGCCTGCAACACCAAGATCAGTATGAAAACTTGCCAGACATTCATGGCGAGTGGAAGTGCGAGTGCGACTCCCACCCGGAGGAGGTCTGCAATGACAAGAACACGTCGGCGCGGCTGCTTCGCCACCGCGGCAGACGTCAATGGGGCCACAATGACATAGGCAACCATTTTGATCGCAAATACGGTGCCTAGGATGGTGCTGGCCTGGTCCCCAGCAAGGTCATAAGCCAGGAGACCGAGGGCGACGGTCGCGAGTCCAGTTCCCATCAATGACACAATCTGTGCGCCAAAGAGATGGCGATACGCACGGTGTCTGAGGACCTGGAACATAGGTCCAGTATTCAACTATTTGCGTATATGCGCAATTAATTGAATAGATAGTTTTGGGCCATCACCCTGCGCTCGCGGCAAGGTGATGGCCTAAAGTGATTATTCTCCGAAGTTATCAATGACCAGGGCAGTGACTTGGTCAATCAATGCTTGGGCATCAGGCCCATTGGCACGAAACTCAAAGGCGTCACCTTCTTTTAATTGCAAGGTCATCATTGACAATGCACTACCGGCGTTGTGCCCATTGACCCATGCCCGTGACTCACTTTTATTCACTAGTTCAGCTAAACGGGCTGCTGGCCGGGCATGTAATCCCAACGCATTCGTCAAGGTTAATTGGGTCGACAAGTCACCCTCTTGACTCTCAACAGCTCGGGTCTCAGCGGTATCGTTGAGGTTCGGCTCTGCCGATGGATGGAGAGCCATTTCGGCGGCTCGGGCGCATGCATCGAGGTCACCACCACCTTGTGCGGTTGTCGCCGCAGCAATTGTGCCTTTAATGAACGACTCATTAACCATGCGAACCCGATCACGGAGTTCATCATCTAAGAACTCCATAACTGATTCAGTTGTCAATACCGCAGAACCCAAATCGGTGAGCACCACAACGCCATCACCACTGTCAGCGTTTTGGATGGCATCCATCACCTTATTAAAACTCGTGCCAATACGACCATCATCAGTGCCTCCGGCCCCTTTAATCGTCACATCGGCAGCCATTTGGGCAGCTAATTCAACTGTGCCTTCAGCAATTTTTTCGCTGTGGCTTACTACTACGATCCCTACAGTCACGCTTTCTCCAACGTCCGTGCGGCTGCATCCAAGATATAAGCCGTTGATTGTGCTCCTGGATCACGGTGACCCACTGAACGAGAACCAAGATACGATGCACGCCCTTTCCGAGCGGTCATTGCATCAGTTGCTTCAGCTCCGGTTTGTGCCGCTGAGGCTGCTGCCTTCAGGGTGTCTATAGGGCTTTTGCCAGTATCAGCAGCAGCCTTTGCGGCTTCTGCAGCTGGTAACCATGCGTCCAACATTGTTTTTTCGCCTAGCTCAGCACGACCACGTGCTTGAATACCCTCGGCAGCAGCTGCGATCACATCTGCAAGTACTGAGGCGTCAAGTTCTTCTGCGTCCTTAGAAACCGTTGATGCACGCAAGAATGCCGTGCCAACAAGCGGGCCATAGGCGCCACCAACATTGCTCATCAATGTCATGGACACCGTTTTAAAGACTTCGCTTGGTGTCGCAAACGCCTTATCTGCGAGCGATGCGACAACTGCATTAAACCCCCGATCTAAGTTTTCGCCGTGGTCAGCATCACCAATTGCGCGGTCGAGATCAATCAATTCTTCTCGGTGTACGCCTACAACATTTGCGCATTCAACCATCCAAGCTTTAGCCCAAGCCGCATTTGCACTCATTTATACATCCTTCCGGGGAGAGCTGTCTTTCCAGATTAACGATGGCGTAATGACCGGTGCGTCCCACAACTGTTTCATTTCTGCGGTCAATGCGGTAATAGTGACAGAAACCCCAGCCATATCCAAACTCGTGGTGTAATTGCCAACAAGAGAACGTTCCACCGTCAGGTTTGTCTGCGCTAAGCGATGCCGTACAGCGCGGTACACAATAAATAGCTCTGATTCGGGCGTTGCCCCCATTCCATTGACCAAGACCAGGACCTCGCCACTGTCTGGAAGCTCAGCCAGTAATGGGTCAACGAGTTGGGCGGTGAGTTCATCAGCAGTCGCCATAGACACCGTGGCCCGACCTGGCTCACCGTGAATACCGACACCCATTTCAACTTCATCATCACGAAGATCAAAGGACGGCTTCCCGGCATGTGGCACCGTGCATGCACTAAGTGCCAGACCCATCGATTTCGTATTCGCCACAACCTCTTGGGCAATACGCACAACCGTGTCGATATCGTCGCCACGGGCACAGGCAGCACCGGCGATCTTTTCAACTACTACCGTGCCAGCAACACCACGGCGGCCAGCCGTCCAGGTGGAATCTTCTACGCTGACATCATCATTGACGAGGACTTGCTGGACCGAAATACCGTCCGCAGCACATAATTCAGCAGCCGTTTCAAAGTTCAACACATCGCCCGTGTAATTCTTCACTATATGAACGACACCTGCCCCATGGTCAACGCCACGGGTTGCAGCTTCAATAGCATCAGGCGTGGGGGAGGTAAAGACTGCGCCAGGAACGGCAGCATCCAACATACCCTCACCGACAAAACCAGCGTGCAGCGGTTCATGCCCACTCCCACCCCCACTGACAAGGGCCACACGCCCCTCAGGTGCGGGGTTCGCACGTCCTACCCACACAGGGTCATTGTGAACGGTTACTAACGAGGGAAACGCAAGTGCGAACCCTTCCAAGGCTTCGGCAACGACCTCACGAGGATCATTAATTAATTTTTTCATGCTTGTCCTTTGTGTCGGCAGTTTCATTCCAGGGATAGGGCCTGAAAATGACGGGCTGTACGTGGAGTATCAAACAATTTGGGTTCCGCTGCCAACTTGAAGACCATGAGTGCATTTATAGTGAATGATCATGGCCACTCGCTCAGCACATTCTGTACGGCGTTCCTCAGACGGATCGTGGGTCACGTTGCGACCCGCGTCCTCTCAAGATGGGCGGCTTCTCTGTCGCCTCGATGAAGATCCCAATATGACCGCAGTCTTACGCACGCAGGCCTCCGATGCCTACGGTGCCCATGTTGCGGCATTAGTATCTAGTCCACCTCCTCCCGCACCTGACCATGTGCGGTGGACCTGGCCAATTGACCTCCTCCACGATGCGAGAGGACGCTATGTGGGGTATCTCGTTGAACGAGAACCAGCGGTGCGTACCACCTCACTCGCCGCATTCGTAGATCCGGAACGTCGTGCGAAAGTGGCTCCAACGGCAACGGGGCGTCATTTATTGCTTGTCAGCCGCAACGTCGCCGTCGCGGTGGCCGGCTTACACCATGCGGGCCATGGTCGTGTCCGTGGGCGCCATATGTTATTGGATGAACAAACGCGTTTAATTGTGGTCCGTATTGATGAGTTTGAAACGCCACTCTCTCCTGACCGCCGACGCGATGACCAATGGCGATTAGGACAACTGCTCTTACGACTTATCGGGGATCAACCCTGGGCTGGGCAAACCGTTTCGCTTGAAACATCTATCCGACGGGCAAAACGAGGCGATGTTCTCAGTGCCGATAAATGGTTCTACGCCCTTCGTGAAGCTGAACGGGCAATGCCCGGTGGCTCAATTATCGACCGGCCACTCCTACAAATGGGTAGTTAGGGAGGGCGCAACGCCCAGAGGCCCTGCCCCTACTATTCCTCCACATACGGTATGGCCTCACGAACGGACGCGTCCGATGAGGCGTGTGCCGATGCTTGCTCACACAAGGTGACTAAGTCGATGGCTTGCCGGTGCTCTTCATCTAAGAACCGATAGTCCCGTTTAAGGATAAGGTCTTTATCGTTAAGCGGAATACGCAATACCCGTCGATCTTTTTTACTTGATTCTTCAGTACGTGGCTCAATATGAGCTTCGTTGGCATACAGATTGCCGCCCACCAAGGCAATCACGCCTTGTTCGATAGGCATCGTACCGCCTAAAATATTTTGAATAATGGCGCTCATCCGCATGGTGTTTACCCCTGGGAGGCCACGGCTGGGCCCCATGTACAGCACACGCACGCCATCAACAAGCTCAAATGCTTCCAGCAGGGCATCTGGGTGGTCCACATGAACCCACAGGTCGTCAATCGCAATACCGTTCGTGGATGCTTTTACCTCAACGGCATGGATATCACCGTTAACCGTTGCGATGACGTTAGCAACCTTTGAAAGGGAGCCGGGCACATCAGGAAGCTCAAGGCGAAGCATCATTTCCATGCCCCTAAGCCTATGGGCTTCACCGATGTGCCGACGAGAAATTACACCCGCACGTCAATATGGCCATTTACAACTGGATTCGTTCCAGAGGCCAAGAGCTGTTGGGCTTGTGATTGTTGTGAATCCATTGCTTGTTTCATCACCAACATTGTTGCGGCGCCCTGCGTTTGGGCGGCCATGGCTGAGGTCACAAGGGCAGGGTCCACCATTGGCATTTGGGCTGACAATTCCATGTTCAACTCCTTTTGAACGGCTTGGTCACAGTTTCGGCAGATGGTGGGTGTTCTTAACCCCTTATTGAGATGGCCTCAATCTGTAGGCGCCATGGCCGATGGAAGTCTTATGGGTAAAGGGCTCATTACTCGCACCACCACGAAACCCGTCCAGGTGAACCCTGGTTGGAACGGACGTGCCATTCCAGGCATGACCATAGGTATTTCTGTTGCGCTCATATTGCTATTTCTTGGCCCATTCGGGGTTGTCCTTGGTCTCGTACACGTCCCTGTTCTCCTGACTCAAGCATGGGTGGGTCCGTTCTTGTGGAGTATCGGATTTGCCATCATCGGGGGCGGCTTAGCCACCATGGTGGCTATTCCACTCGGATGGCTACTCGCTCGCGGCGGTCCTGAAGGATTTGGCGGATTATCAACGGGTATGATTCGCCTCGGCGTGATTGTTGGGTTGGTCTGTCCTCCCGCATTAATTGGGCTTGGTATTTCTCGTTTGGCCCATTTACCTGCAGTACTGGGCTTGGGGCCCGCCCCTGGCATTGCAACAGCATTCGTCATTGTGACAGCACTTGGGCTTCCGTTTGCCGCGTTGACCATGGAAGCGGCGTGGCGAATGACAACACCAGAAATGGAATCTATTGCCGCGAGCATGGGTTGGAATGTGCGGGCAATTCTACGAGTACTCGTCCGTCCGATACTCACCCCCGCTATCGTTCCCGCTTTTGGGTTAGCTGTCGCACGTGTACTCGGCGAGGAGGGTGCCCTCGCCATTATCGGGACAAACACGCCGGCAACGCTGGCAATTTTAGGCACCGATGGCTCGATCGCAGTTCCGGGATTAACCGAATCGGTGGGCGCTATCTTGCTCCTCCTCTCCGTCGGTGTCCTCATCGTGTGTAAAGGGTCCTTATTTACCCTCATTCCCTATGTGACCCACCGTTTTTCGACCCACCTGTATACACCAGACATCCTTAACGTTCCCGATCAGGTTGAACCTTTGGACGCTGACCAGACTGACCCTACTCAAGTCGAGGATGACGAGGATGAAGTCGCTGCCTTTTTCGCATCACTAGAGGGTCCAGGAGCTGTTTTTAGCGACGTGCTAACCGATGAAGAAGCCCAATACCTTCGCACTGTAGATACCCAAGACAAACCACAAGACACCGTTTGGGAAGGTGCTCCAGGTATGCCCAAAGCATGGGCATCACCGGGGACATACTGGCCAGGTGCGCCAGCAGAAACAACCACTGAGACTGAAGCGGTCCAGCCGGTTGCCCGAACGCACGTGTCGATTACAGAACAAGCCAAAGCGCGGATGCATACCCTGTCCACGCACCTGGCGGCGGACACACCAACACTGCACCAAACCCAACCTGACCAATCCGCGTCCCAACCCCCACAGCGGGACGAGGCGGTTCAGGATCCAGATCGTCATCACCGGAAACCCCAAGCGGAAGACGACAACACGGCGCTCGGGAAACGCACGACAACCCCATTTTTAAAGATTCGTACCCGCAACGATGATGAGGCCAGTGATGATTGATCTTCATGTGGTCAGCACTGAGCCGCCCCTTTCCATTCAAGCCCATTGTTCACGTGCCTATATTCACGCAGTGTTGGCGGACCCCCAAGAACCTATATCGCCCATCTTTGATCAGATCGTTGACGAAGCATACCCAAATGCCCACGCTCTACGTGAAGATGGGCAAGCAGCCACGATTAGCTACATTCGCCGTTCACCACGGCTGATCAATCCATTAACCATCGCTGATAATGTCATGATGGCCTACCTTGCGAGAGGTTTGAGCCACGACGAAGCAACGGTGAGTACGCACACACTTCTCAGCGAGCTTCACATTGATGACCTAGCCGATCGATACCCCGATGAACTGACGATTGAACAGCAACGGTTGATTGCCGCTGAACGCGATCTCGACCCCAGTGCAGAACTTGTCATCGTCGATGATGTGATGTGTGGGATTACCCGCGATGCCGGGAAGTCCTTGCGGGCATGGCTCCGTCATCTTCCTGACCGAGTCGGTGGTGTTGTCCTCGTGCACTCGGGAGACCCCCTCTGGGCAATGAGTATTGCTGATCGGTTTTTGCTTATTGATCAGGGGCGTGTTGCCCAGCACGACACGATGCACGGGGTGTTACGCCAGCCGATAAACGGCTGGGCAGCAGATGTACTTACCAACGTGTATCGGGGCTCGTTGCAAAACGGGGTAGTAACCCTTGCGGATGGACGGCGGGTAAATACGCATGTATCCGGTACGGCGACAAATGTGGTTGCAACTGTTCATCCACGCAGTGTTACGTTGCATCGTGAACGACCCGAGGGAAGTGCCTCAAATGTATGGCATGGCCGAGTTGCTGGGTTAGAACCCTCCGGTGACCGGATCCGGGTCAATATGTTGGGGTTGACGCCACTGGTTGCCGAGGTCACCGTAGGGAGCTCCCGACGGCTTGACTTACCTGTCGGGGGACCGATCTGGGCCAGTTTTAAGGCAAGTCGAGTAGATGTGTATGCGATGGATACCTAGCTCGTTGGCGGTGTGCCAACTAACTTGACTAGCTGGATCGCCAATCGAGCACGACTGAATTAGCCAGTTTGTCGTGCCACCCACGGAATTGGGTTTGATCAAAGGCAGCGCTTAACCATACGAGCCACCCAAAGAGGGGGAGCAATGGGAAGCGGATCATTCGAGGGAAAATAGCTAGTGCCCAACGATTGAATGAGTCGTTAAGGGAAATACGGCCACCGTCGGTTGTACTGACGACACGGATTCCAATCAAGAGCTTGCCAGGTGTTCCGCCATAGACCGATGTTGCCCAAACCTCAGCAATCGCACCACTGACTGCGGTCCACAACATGGAGACCAACCAAAACTGGTTTGCGACATCAGCCGGGGGTAAGAGTGCCTCCACAGAGATTGTGGAGCCTGACGCCGTTTCATAAATGTCTTTTAGCCATTGACCACCAAGCCCAAAGACGGATACGGCAACGGCAATGACAACAAATTGGAAGGGGAGTAGTACGAGCCAGTCAATGACACGGGCAATAAAACGCCGCCCTAAGGACGCAACTGGGCGTAGGCCAACACCAGGTACATCAATTCGCCTGGGGTTTGGTGGCAGATCAATCGGTTCCGATGGACGCTTGATCGGTTCCGATGGCTCGTGGACGTTTTCTTGCATATGGCTAGTCTGCCCCCACCTGCAACTACCGCCAATGGCTGAGAAAAACTAAACTACAAGTTGGAACAACAAAACACGTTGTTTTGCCTGTTCATAGCCTAGATAAGCAAAGATGTTTCTTTGAGATTAAGGTCTACCGTTCATGGTTTCCTCCGATCTTGTATTTATTCCGGCTACTGCTGGTGTGGTAGAAGCACGTTTATATGCAATCCCTGAGTCTGGCTTAACTCGCGAGCTCCCTGGAACCGAACCTGATCACACGAACCCCGTGCGTGTTCCTCTTCGTGGGGCCTATGCCTTGGCTGAGCGTTTTGGTATTGACAAACCGACCGCAACGACCGTTGCGGTTGTCCGCCCGGCTGACGGTGCCGACCACGTGGATGTGCAAGAAGTACCCGCATTGGTGTTTCGGATTGATGACGTGCTTGAGCCGCTATTAGCGCAAATCCATCACCCTCGTGCGAGTGTGCGTGGATGGGCACACGTGGCGCAGCTTGCATTGATTGCAGCCATACGACAAGAAATCGTGCCAGCACTTGCGATGGCAACACCGGACAGTCCTGTGAAAGCCTATTGGAAAATAGCGGCTGATAGTGTCGTTCACGACGCCCTCAATGCACTTGCCAATGCGATGCCCCCCGTGGCAGTCAGCGCGCCCGTGCCAGGTCACCAAGCGGTCCGTACACCACTTGCCGTCGTGAGCGCCTTTGCCAATGCTGTGGTGGACACGATTGTTCGACGGGGAGCTCCCGCGGTATCTGGTCGCCCGCGGGCAAGGATTTTGCCGTGGACGATGCGGTGGGTAGAAGCCCTCAGTGACCCTGATGACGCCCAGGTGCCCCTACGCGATGAAGCTGCGGAACTTGTGGCTGGAATAGCGGGATGGCAGTCGCGTATTGATGCTGACTTGGCTTTGATCATTGCCCTCGACGCTCCAGATTCCCCAACAGGGGTGTGGCCACTCACCTGTTTGGTGCGTTTTCCTGATGGGCATGAAGAACCGGTCCATGAGGTCCTAACGGCGGAACAAGCCGGTGAAGCCGATGTGGTTTTGGCTCAGTTGAGCCGTGCAAGTCGCTTGTACCCGCCACTGGATGAACTGATTGAGGCAACAAGCCGATCCGTTGTAGACCTCACCCTTGATCAGGCTTGGCAACTCATCGTCGATATCGCACCGCTCTTACAAGGTGCAGGCGTTACGATTCGGTTGCCTGAAACGCTGGCTGAAGATGCGATGGCCGCTGAAGTACATCTGAATGAACAAGAAGATGGCAGTGTTGAAGCGGTTTGGGAAGTCAGTTTGGCACAACACCTTCTTGACGAAACAGATATTGCGACAATCGCGGAGATGGATCAGCCACTGGTCTATGCCCATGGGCGATGGATCCGCCTTGATGAGACGTCGCGCCAAGCCATTCAATCCTATGGTCATCGTGAAACGATGAGCCGTGCCGAGGCCTTGTCACTCGCACTGGCCGGGAGTGCAGGAGAGGATTGGTTCTCCCATGGACCAGCCGCCCAGCGTGTGGTCATGGATGATTCGCTTAGCGCGTTTATTCAGAAGGTTCGCCAAGCCGGTGATAAACCAGAACTGGAGATAGCCCCAGAAGGGTTCGTGGGTGAGCTTCGTGACTATCAAGCACGTGGGTTAGCTTGGTTACGTGGCATGACGGACCTCGGGCTTGGTGCGGTATTAGCTGATGCCATGGGCTTGGGGAAAACCGTGCAGTTAATCGCGTTGTTGGTTACCCGTCCGGGACCCTTCCTCGTCGTGTGCCCAACGAGTGTGGTGGGTAACTGGGAACGTGAAATCAAACGGTTTGCCCCCGACCTTCCCGTGAATCGCCACCACGGTCCTGAACGGTCTCTTGACCCAGATGATTTAGAAGGGGTTGTCGTTACCTCCTATGGAACCTTGCGGCGAGACGCTGACCTTCTGAGTGGGATTACCTGGGATATTGTCACCTTAGATGAAGCCCAACAGATTAAAAACCCGGCCACCGCAGCGGCCAAAGTGGTGCGCTCCTTACGGGCAAATACCATGCTTGCATTGACCGGTACCCCGATGGAAAACCGGCTGGCTGAGTTATGGGCCGTCATTGATGCCACCAATACGGGCATGTTGGGCACTAAAACAGCGTTTACCCGACGATTTGTGAAACCGGTCGAAGGCCATCACGACTTGAATGCGGCGGCACGGTTGCGCAACCTTGTAGCCCCATTCATTATGCGGCGAACCAAAGATGACCCCGAAGTGGCCCGTGACTTACCGGACAAGATTGAACGAACGGTTGCGTGCACGCTGACAAGCGAACAAGCGAAACTGTACGAACAGGTCACACAGCAAGCGATGGCTGAGTTAGCCACGGCTGACGGGATGCAACGGCGTGGCCGTATCTTGGCCATGTTGACTGCCTTGAAACAGGTGACCAACCATCCTGCGCAGTACCTTGGCGAAGATGGCCCCCTCATTGGCCGTTCTGGCAAGCTCCAAGCCGCCCAAGAAATTATCGCATCAGCGACAGATGCCGGTGAACAGCTCCTTGTGTTTACCCAATTTGTGACGATGGGCAAGTTATTGAGTAAACAGCTCAGTGAGGACCTTGACCAGCCTGTTCCCTTCTTGCATGGCACGTTGAGTTTGGCCCAACGCGATGCGATGGTTGAACAGTTCCAGTCTGGTGGTGGCGCTGGTGTATTAATTGTGTCCACCCGTGCTGGTGGGACGGGGTTGAACCTGACGGCCGCCACCCATGTCATTCATTATGACCGGTGGTGGAATCCCGCCGTTGAGGACCAAGCCACTGACCGTGCCCACCGTATTGGGCAGCTACGAACGGTGGAAGTACACAAGCTTGTAACGAACGGCACATTAGAAGAACGAATTGCTGACATGCTTGAGCGGAAACGAGCTCTCGCAGATGCGGTTGTAGCACCGGGTGAGAACTGGATCACCGAATTAGATCTTGCTGCCCTTGAAGAACTGGTTCGTTTGGGGGCTGAGGCGCGTATTTATGACACGCCGGATCGTCCTGCAATCGGTGCGGGGTATGACGTTGGGGGCCGTGATGACTAGTTGGTCGGCACAGTGGATGGAAGCTCTTGAAGGGTTACCGCTTGAAGACGACGCAAAAGCTCGACGAATCAGGCAAGGACGAGCCACAGCTTCAAGTGGTCGAGTTCAAGAACTCAATACCAGTCCTGGTCGGTTGACGGCGCGTGTCCAAGGTGGTCGGCCAACGCCGTACCTTGTGGCTGTTGATGTGCCACAGCTATCCAATGAGGAGTGGGCCATTATCGTTGATATTTTGGCCACGCAAGTCCGCCTCTGTGCCCGACTCCTTGCCGGTCAAGAACCAGAAGAATTAGCTGACTTAGCAAAGGAACAAGGGGTTGACCTGATTCCTTCCATTGCGGATGTCACCTTTATTGCGGGGCATGGGCCAGATGAGGAAATCCCGACCGTTGGGGTGGCCGTTTGGGCCGCTATGGGGCAAGTTTTGCGCCAAGACCCGTACCCGTTGTTACGGGTTCGTGGGCGGGCTCGAGAGCGTTTGCTCCACGAAATTAGTGTGGCGAGAGGGCGAAGCGGAGCACCCGATGGCATACCACTAAGCACACTCAGTCCGGTTGGGTGGACACGCGCGCGAGGGACCTTTGAAGCGGTGTACTTTCCGTCCCCCACCTTGGCCACACGGCAAGCACCGTCACTGGCCGCACTGGGTGATCCTCAAGGCTGGGCTGGTGCCATGAGTGCCCTCGATTTATTCGGGACCATGATTGAGGCAGCATCTACCCATGCTGAACAGCTCTTAGACGACCAGGAGTCAACGGCATCTCCTTAGCGATGTGCAAGCCACGGGCGGTACCAGTGTGGCCTTTAACGTCATTGCCTTTACCACAGTGGTGAAGCTCGCTGGCCCAAATAGGTATTGACCGGCAAGATCATTGGCCGGTCAATACCAGGATGAGGCTTCTTTCCCCATGCCGCACACCCCACTGTGGGGGTGATGGGCAAAGGTGGTTTATTGGTATGGAATGGGGTTTGATCCAGTTAGCTTCTTCCAACCTTTAGCTGCACCACGACGGGCGACAAGGGTTGCCACACCAACCCCGACACCGGTAATCACGGTCCAACCCACTGCGTCAACCCAGTCGGCGTTAGGGTCTGAAGGATCTTCTGGTGGAACCCCACGGTTAAACGCATCACCCCATAGTTTTTTTAACAGGAGTGACGCGGCAATACCTGCAGCCCCAGCCGCTACACCAGAAAACACATTCCAAGCCAAACGCTCCATGCGGTACAACACCTCTTGACGGGATTCCTTATCAAACTCAGCAATACTCTGTATCAGACGGTCGCGTTGGTCATCAACCGCTTGCACATAAGGTTGTAACGCTTTTGCCTTCGGGCCAACCGCGAGGGCTGGCGTGCGATTAAAATCGGTCATCGAAGCTCCTAGGGCAGTTGCCGCCGTGGTGGTGCGGACTGGGTAGTACGGGCACGCTGCATCCGTGACATGACGACACGCTTGACGTTCTCCGGTACTTTCTTGATCGGTTCGGGTACTTTGTTCTTCACGTTCTCAGGAATTGCTTCTTGCACAGACGTTGAGACGGTGTGTGCTGCTTCTCTCGTACCAGCACGATAGTTGCGTTTCATTGAATCAACCGCACGTTGGGCCGATTCAGTGGAACGCTCGAATTGGCGCCTGGTATTGGCTGGGTCGGCGTCAATCTTCATCTGACGGTACCCAATGAATGCAGCTATCAAGGCAATGACAAATAGTACGAGGGTGATAATGCCCGCCGCCGCCCAAACGGGAAGCCACAAGGCGAGAACCGCACCAATGAAAAAGAGCAGTGCGTGGACACCAAAAAAGGCCACGAGGGCCGCAAAGATAAATGCAGCGGCACCGATCGCTTTGTCTTGTGCGATAGCGGTGAGCTCGGCTTTGGCGAGCGCAATTTCAGCACGTACGAGCGCTTTTGCCTCATCGTAAACATTGAGGGCCGCTGATTTAGCACCCTGTTCGGGGCGATGGCCCACTAACCGAGCAAATGGCGCGAAGCGGCTGTTGCCTGGTCGATCTGCCATATGCATCCTTTCCCTATCAGTCAGTTATTACGGTCAGCGTAGTTCTTCGAGCACCTAATTGGCTACTCCAGTTAAAAGTATTCCCCAGTTTCAAGGGAGTTTGAGCGTTCGGGGCCGGGACCTAATACCGTTGGACCCGAAGATTTTGGTTCGAGAGGAGGAGACATGACCATGTTTAGTCAGGCTGAAGACATGCCATTGCATGATCACGTACAGCTGTACTTGCGTGAGATGGCTCGTACCGCCCTCTTAACAGCGGAAGAGGAAGTTGATCTTTCCAAGCGCTACGAAGCTGGTTTAGAAGCTGAGCGACTGCTCGATGTGCCAAGTGCTGGGGCCTTGTCACCAACCCGTCGTGCTCAGTTGCGCCGCATTGCCCAAGATGGGCGTCGTGCAAAAGATCGTCTTGTGCAGGCAAACTTACGCCTTGTGGTCAGTGTGGCCAAACGCTACCAGGGGCAAGGACTCCAGCTCTTAGACCTCATTCAAGAAGGCAACTTAGGGTTGCTCCGCGCCGTCGAAAAGTTTGACTATCGCCGTGGATATAAGTTCTCCACCTATGCAACGTGGTGGATTCGCCAAGCCGTAGGGCGGGGGGTGGCCGATAAAGGTCGTACGATTCGCCTTCCAGTGCACATGATGGAACGGGTACGTCGGGCGTTGAGTGTGCAACGTGATTTGGCTGAACAGCTTGGCCGTGAACCAACGATTGAAGAACTGAGCGAAGAACTTGGGGATGAAGGTGATGTGATTGAAGAATTACTCACCTACGCGCGAACCCCCACCAGCCTTGAAACCCCGGTAGGGGATGAAGGTGATGCCGAGCTGGGAGATTTCATTGAAGATACCTCAGCCGATGACCCGATGGAACAAGCCGCAAAAGGGTTTGAACGCCGTGAATTGCTTGATGTGGTGGCCGGTCTGCCCGAACGAGAACGCTTGATCCTTGAACTTCGGTTTGGCCTCAAAGATGGGGTTATCCGAACCTTGGATGATGTGGGTACCCACTTCAATTTGACGCGTGAGCGTATCCGACAATTAGAAGCTCGTGCCTTGTCTAAGTTGCGTCACCCCTCGCGTGGTCGCAGCTTGAGTGACGGCGTTTCTTAGAAGAGGTGACTGGTGTTACGTTGGGGAATAATCGGAATTGGCGAAACAGCTCGTGACCACGTCGCACCAGCGTTGCGAAGCGTTGGGCATGATCTCGCCGTTGTTGCGGCTCCTGTGTTGACACAGGCCCAGAGCTTTGCCGCAACCCAAGGGGTTCGCCGTGCGCGTGCCGATTTCATGGATGTCCTTGAATCTCGTGATGTCGATGCGGTGTGGATAGGGCTTGACCCGTCAGATCGTGGGAATTGGGTAGAGGAAGCACTTTCGCACGGCAAACATGTCTTGTGTGCGAAACCCCTGGGTGCGGACGCGGATGAGGCGGCACGCATGGCAACGGCAGCCGCTGCGGCGGGTGACTTGGTGCTGATGGAAGCCTTGCCGGTACGGTTCCACCCGCGCACGACTGCACTCCTTGACCTCATTGCAGGAGGCGGGGTTGGGGAGGTGCGCATCGTGAACGCCACGTTGAGCAAACCAACTGACAGTGAGGAGATCTCCGTAAGTAATGGGGCGTTACTCCAACTGGGTGCGGACTTGATTAGCCTAGTGCGGTGGGTGATGGGGGCCGAACCTGACACGGTTCGAGCCGTATCACGGCACTATGCCACCGGTGCGGATTCAACAACAACCGCCGTGCTGGGATTCCCTGGCAGGCGGACAGCAACCTTGCATGCGAGCCTTGATGCTTGTGACTATTCAACGCTAGAAGTCATTGGTACCAAAGGCACCTTAACCGTGCCCGAACCATTTTCTGCTACCGCAACCTTGCAAGCCTCAATTCTGCGTGATGGTGAGTTGATTGGGTCGTGGCGGGCTGACCCCTGGGAAACGCTTATAGACACCTTTGAACAAACAACGCGTGGGGTGCGTGCGCCACTTGATGTAGATGATGCGGTGGCAACCGCTCACGTGCTTGACTGGATTGGGGCGAGTGCCTAACCCGCTTGCGACCAAAGGGTTCGGGTTGCCCTTGGGTGCCCGGTTGGCCAGCAGATTGGTGAGATTGATGAGTTCAAGCAGTAAGAACCGTACACCAGAACACTACGGTGTGGATGCCGCGGGTGCGGTGGTTTGGCGTGAATCCGATGGATACGTGGTGCTCGTTCACCGCCCCCGCTACGACGATTGGAGCCTCCCGAAGGGCAAATGCGACCCCGGTGAGTGCTTCGCACAAACCGCCGTGCGTGAAGTTGAGGAAGAAACGGGTATCACGGGCACCCTCGGTGAGTGGATCGATGACGTGACCTATCCTGTGCCTGGCCCCGATGGGGGTGAAGTCACCAAAACCGTGGTGTTTTACGCCTTAGAAGCGACCCATATCCCCGATTTTGTACCCAACGATGAGGTTGATGTGTTGGTGTGGGTACCCATTGACCAGGCGATCACGCGCACCTCCTACCAAGGCGACCGCAACGTGCTTGCGGCATTTATGACTGCACAGGAAATAAACGAAACCGGTTGATCTACTCACGTCGTGGGATAGGTCCGGCGTATGCAGGGGCGATTGCACTCATTGAATCGCAACCTTCAAGCATGAACCATCCTGGTGCCTTCGTATGAAAATGAGTTGAGCGAAGTGTGCCTCATCGCTTGATTACATGAACCATGTCACTGAAGTCTGAACTGTACCCACCATTCAGATCGACTAGCCCACAAAATCGAGCATGTGATCAAAGCGTGGTTCAACGCCTGAGGTAATGGACTGAAACAGCCCAGCGATATTTCGCGTGACCGGACCCCACGCCGTGAGATTACGTGCATCTACCCCGCGCACGCCCACAATGCCACTGGTTACTGATGCACAGAACACTTCATCGGCGGTGTAGAGGTGGTCAGGGCGTATCGCCTGCACCCGTGCGGGAATATCTAGATGCCGTGCCAATTCGAGCAGCGTGTCATCAATAACACCGGGGTCGGCGTTATCTGCCAGAATCAACTCACCATCACGAACCATGGCGATGGAATGGCTCGTTGCGCTTACGATCTGGTTGTGGGCATCGACGATGATCGCTTCATCACAACCGGAGCGGTTAGCCTCTCGGAGCGCCAGCATCTTTGTGGTGCCCGCACCAACAATTTGTGCACTTGCTGGCATCGAGTCACTGCCGATGGCACGCCAACTTGATGTGCCGAGCCGGATGCCATTGGTCACCACCTCTTCACTGAAAAAGGGGCGACGATCCCATGCACAAATCGCGGTGTGGACGGGACCTGAACTCCGACCGTAGAACAATGAATCACCGGCCATATAGACAAGAATGCGGACAAAGGCATTGCGCACACTATTGCGGCGGCACAGGTCACGAACCCCATGCATGAGCTCATCAACGGTGTACGAAAGCGGGATATCGAGCACCTTTGCGCTATTGCCAAGGTTGACCTGGTGGGCACGGTGCTGGAAGACGGCTATCCCTCTATTGGTGGGTCGTGCACTCAAGTCTTCATAGACTCCCCAGCCTGCATGCAAGGTTGGGCTCATGACACTGACAGAGGCGGCTTCAACATCGACAAACTCACCGTCCATCCACACTTTGCTCATTCTCGGCAGACTCATCGCGTTTACCTTCCTCAGATCACTCAACCATGTTTATGCCATACCGGCCTGTTCACGCCTTAGACTAGGTCACCCACAAGACTGACGCCTCTGGCTACTAAGGAGCCAATAATGTGTGGTGACCGTATGACACAACTGCATGGATCGCAAGTTGTCTTAACACTGATGACAGAGGCAGACGTCGATGCCATCACCGCCATTCTTGCTGAACCACAGATTGCGCAGTGGTGGGGGCAATGGGATCGTGATCGCGTTGCTGAAGAATTCACCGATCCTGACCTCGGGGTGTACGTTATCCGGCCCCTCATTAACGATAAGCCCGGACCAGTCATTGGGTCTGCCCAGTATTTTGAAGAACTCAGCCCCGACTTTAAACATGCCGGTATGGATGTATTCCTCGATGCGTCCTATCGAGGTAAAGGGCATGGGGCCGACGTTATCCGTACACTCTGCCGCCACCTGTTTTATGACCGTGGCCATCACCGCATTGTTGTTGACCCGGATGCCCGAAACGAAACGGCGATTGCCGCCTGGAAGAGTGTAGGGTTCCGCCAAGTCGGGTTGATGCGCATGAGTCAGCGTGGCCCTGATGAGCAATGGCATGACTCGGTCATGCTTGAAGCATTGAAGGGTGAAGTGAGCTAGGGGCACCTGAACGCCGTCACTGGCCGGTCTGACGATCTGAGGGTGCAAGACCGTATTTGCATTGAGCGATTCGGCTCATAGATACTGATACCCATCTATGGATTCCCAGCACATCAATACACGCAAGTGGTTGATTATTGCGGCTAGCGTGATCATGCTGCTTATTGGTGCCGTGATAGCACTACTGGCGTGGATTGGTGTGAGCGTTATCACCGCAGCGCATGACCGTCCTGAACCAACGGTGGCGCCATCTTCGCTAACACCGCCACCCGATAACACCGGGCCTGTTCTCCCGCCAGGAGCGTCAGGGCCAATCGGTGATCGCGTTACTGAGGGCGATCGGGTGATCATTGCCACATTGCCTCAGCATGATCTCGATAGCCTCAACCTCGATGGGCTAAAGAAACCCTGCCACTTTGCTGATTGTGCGGTAAGTGCTGTCGTGATTAGTGAAGGCGGCAAGACCTATCGGCACCGGATTCACCCGTCGTGGACCAGCGCCATCGTGGTATCTGGTAACCGGTACCATGCCTTGTTTACGGGAATGAAAGAGATGCTGGTCTATAGCGGCGGGTATCTTGAGGAGGCAAGATTAACGACAACCAATGCGATCGCTCGGCCTACATCAATAGATAACACCGGAAACTATATTTCAATCACGACTTCACCAGATCGTTTTCAACCCAGCCGAACAGTTCCCTTTCATTCCACTCTTGAGACCTACGGTCACGCCTCCCCAAGAACGCTACAAACGGACTACCTCGGCTCGATGTTTATTTGTGATGGTCGGTATTTCTATTTTGGTGATTTAGATTTCTATTCTGACCAATTCACCCCACAATTTAGTGGTGAGTTAGATACGGAATCGCACACCCTCACCATGTTCAATCATGAACCAATGCCGCTACCGCCCATCATCCCTAAGGGACGGCAATGTAACGGTCTAGGTGATGGATCACAAACACTCGTGGTGGAAAATCATGCCCAAGAAATAGCCTTCTGGACCTGGTCACCCACTGAGGGGTACCGCAACAGTAACCGAGCCTATCCCGTTGCCCTAGATGCGATCCGATTGGTTGACACATCAGCGCATCGGACCCTCCTCGTTGACCATACCGACCGGCTCGCGGTCTTTGACCAAACCACTCAAACCGTTCTTACCCAAACAACCCTCGATGACCTCTTTGGCGGGCAGTCTCCCTTTGCTTCCCAACCACCGATTATGGTGCTGGACGGGCCATCACTGCTCATCATCGGCCAATCACGCAATGACGAAGCCAATTGGATCGGTGCTGAAGTGAATTACGAAACATCAGTCCAACAGCCAACTAAGGCGCTTCCGTTCTTCACTGAAACGTACAACACGATTCGATTGAAGGACTGGTACGTAGCTGATGGTTCATCCCTTCGGACGTGGCTGGCTTCCCAGCCAGAGGCCACCAGATAGGAGGGGGATTGGCACAATCATCTCGGACTACGATGATCGGACTGGCTGTGGTTGCTGGTCTCGTCCTTCTTCTCATTCTTACTGCAGGCGCCATCTTTTGGGTGGTGGAATCATTGAACGTTGCCCCGTCTGATAGTGGGCACGAGGATACTCCCCGGCAACAACCCATCACCGACAAGGTCACTGCTCACCAGGACCCCATCGCAATGGTGGTTGTCCCGTCAACGGATCCCGGGTTAACTCTGAATGCTCTTGGTGGAGAGGACTATAGCAAATGTTTCTTTGAGCAGTGTAAAAGCTATATTACAATTCTAACTCAAGATAAAAAAATTAATCAGTTTGTTGGTGAGACGGCAAGTAATCGGTTTGCTACTTTATCGCCAAATAGGCAATATTTACTTACAAACGATAATAATAATCTTATTCGATATTCTCAAGGAGAGATTACTCGTTTTACCAATGATAGGATAGAAGAAAATCTTTCTATTCAAGAAATTGATGATAGTGGGATAATCTATAATTCCCGAATGGTAAATCTACTCCAGAGCCCCCTGTCTGAACACGGTCCTTTCGATGTTGACCGTGTTTGGCAACTCGATATATGGGGTGGGAGTCAGCCACAATCACTGCTTATTTCCTTATACGGAACGACCATTCCTCACCACGAACTCATCGCCTGCGATCATGACCTCTATTATTTTGGCCAGCGTGTCGATGAACGCGGTGAGCTGCACCAAGCGAATGAGTGGGTTTTCAATCAAGACCGCAATACGTTCGAATCCCTAGGTCGTTATGATGCATTTAGTGACAACGTCGATAACGACTATCGCTTTTGCCGTCATGATGGAACACATACCTTTGATGTTGCAGTTATGGACCTGGACACCTTACGGGTTCGTACATGGCGCGAAGATGGTGGGTATTCGCCAGATGAAGAGCGCTACATGATTGGGGCGCGAGACATCGGTGGCATCCGTATATTCCCATCACGTATTATTATTAACACTGCAGACAAGGAACTATTGATTATTGACCGTAGAACAGGAAATCAAGAGCAGATTGACGTATTTTCATCTCACACCTCAGATGGTGCTAATCCATTGCATAAGGATTCTTCAGTACTAACGGTTCAAGAGGATAAGGTATTTATCTTTGGTCCTGACCAATCTCATCGCAAATGGTTGGCTACCTCCTATACGTATGAATCTAAACAGTTAGGGCCAATAACAACTGTCCCACTCTTTGATGAAAGCTATCCATCATTTAATATTAAATCGATTGAGATTGGTGATGAGGATATCGTTCAGCAATGGTTAGTGTCACAACCAACCTACAATCACGAGTAGTGAAAAAGGATTTATGAGTAATAGCAAGATAGCCCATCCTGGACGATCACGCGGTAATTGGAAAGCAGGATTGACACTGCTGGGTATTCTGGCATTAATACTTGCTATTATCATACCGCTGACTTTGCGTTATGGGGGTGACGATCGGAATCGTCCACAAGCCCAAGATCGTCGAGATATCGTTGCTTTATTTTATCCCAAGAATGATGCAGATGTGAACAGTAAAAGCGACTATTCATTCTTGGAGACTTGTTCATTTAAAGACTGCAAAATACCTGTCATTATATTAGATAACACAGGGCAAACCTACCGCTATCTTGTTAATCCGATTTTTGGATCAAGTGTGTCATTATCACCTAATCATCGGTTGGCATTATTCGCAGATAGTGATGGTAATAGCAATATCTTCTTTAACGGTGGATTAACCTCAATTCCAGGGTTCCCCACCGACTGGAGCGGCGTGGTTAGCCAGATCCAAGACGATGGTTCCGCAGTACTTGTTCGGAGTGTGCCACGGCATTTAACGCTCACACCACATCATTTCCTTATTACCGATGGCATGGCAACAAGCAAACCTGCTGAGTCAATGAAAGGCACCATCACATCCTGTGATGGACAACTATGGCGCTTTGATAACCGAAATGGTGGCGTATTGAATGAGCCTCCACTTGTAGACGAATATACCTACGACTATCCCAGTGAATCCTTTGTGGCTATTGAGCGCGAGACCCCACAGGCCATCGTGCCAAGGCCATTTACACAGTGCCTAGGGGACGGCAACGGCAGTTTTGCACTATTTCAGCCCATCGATTCGACCCTTGCCGACGACCAACCAGGAGAAATGGGGCTTTGGATCTGGACGATGAAAGAAGGTGCAGTACGTGATCCCCATCCCTACCGTGCCCTCACCGATAATCCCGGCTTCGCTCCCCTCCAACTCGCGGTTGACACGACCACACTCTGGGTTGTGCATGAAGATGGTGCACTCCGGTCTTACAACCGTGAAACCGGTGCTATGTCTGAACATTGGACGCTTCGTGACTACTTCGATGAAACGCTCGGACATATCAATGCTCGGGTGGTATTTGCCGGCGACCAGATCATTGCGGTAGGTAAATACAAGAACGATCCTGAAACATGGATTGGTGCGGTGTATGACCGCACCGATGCGAACCCAACGGTTCTTGTCAAGATTCCACTGCTGACCGAAAACTATCTCGATCGGTTTTTGGACGTGTTCAACGTAACTGACCCCCAGGCCTTCATCACATGGTTACGCGCCCAACCTCCGCTTGGAGCGTAATCACTAGCTCTCATCAATACCCACCGTGCACCAACCCCATAACCCCAAATAGTAAAACTGGGCGTGGAATCGGTATATCGGTTTAAACGCTTGACCAATAGTGGTTCCTCGCTACCTACCAGCACCTAGTACTGGTTCTCGTACCAACACAGGTACTTCACGAAGGAGAATCAGAATGAAATACAACCGCATTTATCTTGCTGTCGCCGCAACAGCGTTGATGGCTATTCCCGGTATCGCATGGGCAGCGGCTCAAGAAGATACAACCCTGACATCACCTTCATCGATCAGTGCACCGGTGCAAGAGACTGATCTATCTTCACCGCCGTCTCTATCAGGCGACCGCGAAGAGCCGTCAACTGAGCGTGCACCGTCTCGCCCGGAACGCCGTGGCCCAGCCCATGATGGCCACAACGGGCCCCGAGGGGCACGTGATAAGGCAGGGCGGCATTGTGGTCGCCATAGCGCTGGAGCGCAGGATGGTCGCAGGGAAGACCCTCGACGCCCTCACCGTGGCCGTGATGACGCAGCACCACAACAGCGGCCAGGCGACGATGTTCAGCGTGGTGGTGAACGTTCAGAACGGGAAGTTCCTCCCCGTAACGACGGGGAACAACCATCAAGCACCATGCCCAGCCTGAATGAGGCGTAATCAAGCCGTGTCGACACATTGAATGGGTCTTCATTGAATCTTCAATAGCAGATAAAGCCTCCCTTAGAAACGGTAATAGTGGTAAAGGGAGGCTTTATATTTCTGATATGTGCGATGAATACCCCTAGTTGTTGGGTTGTACCGCATTGGTACACCAACGAAAGGAGATGAGTACGATGAAACACACTACTAAGACACAGCTTGCATTGCTGACGGCTGCGCTACTGGTACTGCCCTCTGCAGTGTTTGCCGCACCCCTCCACAACTCAACTGCGAAGCCCATTCCACCAAAACCTGCCGGACAACCACACCTGGTTTGGGACGGTGATGAATGGGACGATCCATACGATGATGATCGGTATGACCGTGATGACGTCGATGATGATCGGTATGACCGTGATGACGTGGACGATGATCGGTATGACCGTGACGATGTGGACGATGATCGGTATGACCGTGATGACGTGGACGATGATCGGTATGACCGTGACGACGTCGATGATGACGACTAACTAGTTTTTGTTTTGGTATTCGGTAGCTTTGGGAAGGACTACCAAACCAAACAGCGCGAGGGATCATCTGAGATCCACTAGACAGCAAGCCGGCCCCGGATTATTCCGGGGCCGGCTTGTGCCATATACCAATACCTATTGGTTCAGTACCGCAATAATGTCTTCAACGCGTTCTTTGGCATCACCAAAGAGCATGTCCGTATTCTCCTTGAAGAATAAGGGGTTCTGAACACCGGAATACCCTGGGTTCATTGAACGCTTAAAGATAATGACCTGACCGGCTTCCCACACCTTCAGCACCGGCATACCCGAAATGGGGGTGCCCGGTTCCTCAGCAGAAGGGTTCACCGTGTCATTTGCACCAATAACCAGTACCACATCGGTATCGGGGAAATCATCATTGATCTCGTCCATATCGAGCACGATGTCATAG
Organism: Stomatohabitans albus; assembly: GCF_036336025.1. Taxonomy (NCBI): domain Bacteria; kingdom Bacillati; phylum Actinomycetota; class Nitriliruptoria; order Stomatohabitantales; family Stomatohabitantaceae; genus Stomatohabitans; species Stomatohabitans albus. Next base: position 101,823 of record NZ_JAYKKE010000003.1, on the reverse strand, counting down.
GGCACCTTGGCTTCGGCCAACAACACATTCATATGGCCAGGAAGACGACCAGCCACCGGGTGAATAGCAAACCGGACATTCACCCCGGCATCACGCAGCTTTCGAGTCAACTCAGCTACGGGATACTGTGCCTGGGCAACGGCCATCCCATAGCCGGGCGCAATAATGACTTCATTTGCGTTCTTTAAGGCTTCGGCAGCTTCAACTGCGGTAACTTCGGTGTGCGTACCTGTTACCTCAACGGCACCGCTGCTGTCTTCCGCCCCAAAACCACCAAGCATCACATTGGCTAAGGAGCGGTTCATCGCCTTACACATCACGTTGGACAAGAACAAGCCGGATGAACCAACAATCGTGCCAGCCACAATCAGCAACGGGTCATTTAAGACGAACCCGCTCGCGGTGCCAGCCCACCCAGAGTATGAGTTCAATACGGCAATGACGACTGGCATATCGCCGCCACCGATGGCGATAACCGAATGGATACCCAATGCGAGTGCGGTAATAATCAGCACAACAAACGCAACGCTCGTTGCTAAACGACCGGGGCCATTCGCAATCATTACCCAGGACATCACAAAGATGAGGGCTAAGGCGCCCAGGTTTAACCAGTTGCGATAGGGCAGCAGGATCGGGGTGCTCTTGATGAGACCCTCTAGTTTGCTTGCTGCGGCCATTGACCCTGTAAAGGTCACCGACCCGATAAAGGCACCCGCAGCGATCGTGGCCATCTGATAGTTGATGGTTTCTTCAACACTCAGGTCAAAGGTGCTGAGAGCAACGATGGCAACCATGAGTGAAGCCAACCCGCCAAAGCCGTTCAAAATACCGACCATCTGGGGCATCCGGGTCATCTCAACAGCACGGCTGACGAAAATACCAACCCCACCACCTAAGAGAATGGCTAAGAACGCCAACCCAATGGTTGTAACGGTTCCACCTTGGTCAATGGCATGGGCAAAGGCGGCCAAGATAGCAATGGCCATACCACCCATACCCCACCAGTTACCGCGGCGAGCGGTAGCGGGGTGGTTCATATCCGCAAGGGATTTCAAGAAACACAGGATCGCAATGATCGCTGCGGCCAGGCTCACACGAGCCAGTGTTGGACTAGAAGCAATTACAGGATAAAGCGACGTCATCGTTAGTCCTTCTTAAACATGTCCAGCATGCGGTCGGTTACAGCAAACCCACCGATGACGTTGAAGCTGGCAACCACAATGGCTATCCAGGCAATGATCTTTGGCAACGTCGTTTCACTTGTTGCCAACTGCGTAATGGCACCCGTAACCACGATGCCGGACAACGCATTCGTGAAACTCATCAGTGGTGTGTGCAATGTGGGTGTCACATTCCCGATGACGTAGAACCCAAGCACCACCGCAAGGGCCAAAACAACATAATTCGTCAACATCATCGTGGGGCTGGCAAAGATGATGGCCAGTGCGATGATAAACCCAACTACAAGCCCAATGGTGCTCCACGCCACACCGTGATGCTCTTCAACAACCACCGTTGGTTCGCTCGTTGTGGGGACACTGGGTGCTGCCGACACCTGGATAGGAGGCGGTGGCCACAAAATATCGTCACCCTTGGTGAGGGTAATCCCACGGACGACGTCATCATCCAAGTCAAAGGCCAGTTCCCCGTCCTTTTCTGGCGTCATCAACGTCAGTAGGTGAACGAGGTTCTGCGCGTAGAGCTGTGATGCTTGAGCTGGTAAGCGTCCGGCAAGATCTGTGTACCCGATAATGGTGACCCCGTTATCGGTGACAAACTGTTCACCAGGTTTGGTGAGCTCACAGTTACCACCGGCCATATCCACAATGACGCTGCCAGGCTTCATGGCTTCGACTGCTTCAGCCGTCAACAATAACGGTGCGGGCCGTCCAGGAATCTGTGCCGTGGTAATGACGATGTCAGAATCCTTAGCAACCGAGGCATACAGCTCTTGGGCGACCTTTTCTTGGTCCTCATCCAACGCCTTGGCATACCCGTCAGACGACTTTTCTTGAGCCGTAGGGAGGGCCACAAACTCGGCGCCCATGCTTTCGATCTGTTCGGCAACCTCAGGGCGTACGTCAGTGGCCTTAACCACTGCCCCCATCGCATTGGCCGTACCAATGGCAGATAGGCCTGCAACCCCAGCACCGATCACATAAATATGGGCTGGTGGCATCTTCCCTGCCGCCGTCACCTGACCGGTAAACAGGCGACCAAAGGCGCTTGCGGCTTCTACTACCGCACGGTACCCAGCAACATTGGCCATGGACGAAAGGACGTCCATACTCTGAGCGCGACTAATACGCGGCACCGCGTCCATGCTCAACCCGACCAGCTTCCGGTCATGGAGTTCAGGCACGATGGATTCATCAAGACGTACATTCAGACGGGCAATGAGCACCGCATCATCGTGCATCGCATCAAGGCGGTCTGGCGCAGGCCGGTCCAGTGCGGTCACAATGTCCGACGACCAGACATCGTCTGCACTTCCGATGGTGGCGCCAGCAGCTTCGTACTGATGGTCAGGGAAATCGGCAATGTCCCCGGCGCCTTGCTCCACTACAACGTCATAACCGAGTTTGATTAACTTGGTTACCGATGCAGGGGTGCCGGCCACCAGGGTTTGGCCGGTATCGGCCTCCCGTGGTATTCCGATTCGCACAGGTTGTCCTTTCGTAGGGGCTATTAATAATTGGCAGATGGCTAAGCAGTAACGAGTTTGACCGTGTTCGTCAACTCACCTAATGCGTCAATGCTGATCGTAATTGAATCACCGTCTCGTAACGAACCAACACCCCCAGGTGTTCCGGTCATAATGACATCACCAGGGAGGAGTGTGGCAAATCGTGAAATATATGAAATCAATGTAGGCACATCGAAGATCATGTCAGCTAGTGCAGCTTGCTGACGAATCTCTCCATTAACAATAGTTGTCAACCTATGATCTCTCGGTTCAAAAGAAGTATCAATCCAGGGTCCTAAGGGACAGAAGGTATCCATCCCTTTGGCCCGAGTCCATTGACCGTCAGTGCGTTGAAGGGCTCTAGCTGTGACGTCATTCCCAATGGTGTATCCCCAGATAACCGCATGAGCGTGTTCGGGGCGAACATCTTTGGCGATTGCACCGATGACGACGGCGAGTTCCCCTTCGTAGTCCACTTGGCCTGCCCACTCAGGTACCATGATGGCTGCATCAGGGCCAATGACACTGGTACTCAACTTATCGAAAACAATGGGCTGGTCAGGAATTGTGCCGTCAAACTCCTTGGCATGATCCACATAGTTCTTTGCGACAGCCAAGACTTTGGTTGGCGTAACAGGGGAGAGTAATTGCACCTGGTCAAGGGGAGCGGCTTGGCCATTGGGCAGGGCTTCATTTAAGGGGTGGCCATCAAGCATCAAGACATGCTGACCATCATGATGCATGCTGACATAGGCCGGGGTTGACTGTGGGCGGGCAACACGAGCAAAGCGCATGGAGTCGAGCGTAATCGGTAAACGTCGTAGGATGCACGCATGAATATTGTCAAACGTCCTATTTCTCGAACCATTATTGGATTTGGTGCCGTCTACGCCGCACCCGATGGCACCGGTGAGGCGGCCGATCCACCTGTTGTGTTCCCTAAGTTTGCCAATGCCGTAGTGGGAGATCAGGGAACGGTCGAACTCGCTGGCGATGACCTTGACTTGTACGGCGAACCAGAGTTGGCTGTTGTCATCGGCAAAACGGTGCCTCGTTATACGACTGCTGAAGCTGCCTTGTCTTATGTCGGTGGGTACACCGTGGCAAACGATTTTACCGGTCGTGGTCACATGAGCGTTGACCCCCAATGGCTCCGTGGGAAAACGGCCGATGGGTATTTACCGATTGGTGATCAGATGGTCACCGACCTTGATGTGTCACAGCCGATTGCATTAAAAATGTGGATTGATGGGGAACTTGTCGTCGATGGCAGTACAGAACGGCTGCTATTTCCCGTGGCCAAGCAAATTGAGTTTCTCAGTTCATTTATGACCTTGCATGAAGGCGATGTCATTCTTACCGGCGCACCCGGTGCCGCAGGACCGTTACAAGCTGGTCAAGAGGTTATTGCTGAGTTGGGCGGCCAATTACGTGTCACCACCCATATCACTGGACGATAGCTCGCCATCCATCCTCCAGAATCCTTTCCATATCTGATGATTACATATTTGCGCGTCTCCATCTTGGCGGCGCGCATATCCTTACGGACATGAGTTCCCATCCTGTTCGCGTTCGTTTTAGTCCGGCACCATCTGGTTGGCTCCATGTTGGTGGTGCCCGTACCGCTCTGTTCAATTGGCTTTGGGCCCGTCAACAAGGCGGGGTGATGGTCTTACGCATTGAAGATACTGATGCAGAACGGGCCACGATTGAACTTGCCCACGGCATGATGGATGCCTTGACCTGGCTGGGTTTGACCTGGGATGAAGGGATCGGTGTGGATGACGCCCCGTATGGGCCGTATCTCCAAAGTGAACGCCGTCCCCTTCACGACGCGGTTGCTCGGCGACTCGTTGCGGCAGGGTATGCCTATGAAGCGTTTGAAACGCCTGAGGAATTGGATGCTGCCCGTGAAGCCCTTCAAGCCGCGAAACAAAACCCTGCTTACAAAACGGGACATCGTGACTTAACGGATGACCAAAAAGCGGCCTATCGAGCCCAAGGGCGTGAACCTGTATTACGTATCCGCACACCTGACGAAGGCACGGTTTCCTTCGACGATCTTGTGCGCGGCACGGTGACCTTTGACTGGAAAGACATTGGCGACTTTGTCATTTGCCGTGCTGATGGGAGTCCGACCTATCTACTTGCCAATGTGGTTGATGATCTCAGCCAAGGCATCAGCCTCATAGCCCGTGGTGAGGATTTATTAAGCGCAACCCCTCGGCAGCTCCTCATGCAGGACCTCCTCATGCGTCCTGACGCCGATGGCACCCCGATTCTTGACGCTGCCCTAGCTGAAGTGGGCTATACCCCCCGCGAAGGCAATTGGAGTACCGCCCCGGACTATGCCCATTTGCCGCTATTGGTTGGTGCCGACCGGAAGAAGCTGTCCAAACGCCACGGCGATGTTGCCATTGACCAGTACCGCAAGAATGGATTTTTGCCTGAGGTCATGTTGAACTTCTTAGCCATTTGTGGGTGGAGTGCAGACGGGTCAACGGAACATTTCACCGTTGACGAACTGATTAAGGCCTTCTCCTTTGATCGGGTGAGCCCGAACCCCAGTTTCTTCGACGATGTCAAGCTCCGTAATTTCAACGGTGATGCCATCAAAGCGATGCCCGTTGATGTATTCGCCAATCACCTTGTTGATGCCTTTGTCCAAGCGGAGGTGATTACTGAACCCGTGCAAGATACTGACCGAGCACTCATCACAGCTTTTGCGCCCCTTCTCCAAGAACGTTCACAAACCCTTGCCGATGCGGTGCCGATGGTGGCATTTGCGTTCCGTGATGAGGTCGTTTGGGATGAAGCTGCCATTAAAAAGTGGATGAAACCGGTGGCTGGCCAGGTCCTTGATTTCATTACCCCACGGCTCAAAGCACTGACTGAGTGGACACCAGATGCCATTCATGCGGTATTCGATGAAGCCAAGGCAAGCCTCGACCTTGGTATGGGCAAAATCATGCAACCTGCCCGTGTGGCGGTTACCGGTACTGCCGTAAGCCCACCACTGCCAGAAACCCTCAGCGTCCTTGACCAAACGACGGTCGTTGACCGCTTACTTGCTGGGCGTAGCAAAGTGTTGAGTGAGTAGCCTATGCGCACTGGTCCAGGGCTCGTTCTTTCCGGAGGTATTGCCGCAGTTTTTGCCTGGGCATCCCTGGACCTCCAAAGTAATTTTGCGGCCTTACCCTTTCAGCAAGCCCTAATTGCGGCTGTAGCCGTCGGCGGAATTGCAGCTGCTGTTTCTCACCACCTCAGCAAACGATTCGGTGAAATGCGATTCCGTGAAATCAGCGGTGGCATAGCCGTAGGCGGTGTGATCACCATTGGGCTAGCGATCGTGCTTCAACTCCTTCAAATCGCCCCAACAGGTCAGTCTCACCTCGAAATTATGCTGCCCTTTGATACGGGTATCGGTATTGCTGGGGCGCTGCTGGTCTTAGGCATCTTGGTTGCGGTATGGGGAGATCGCCAGGCCACACCAACGAGCTTATTTTTAATGGCTGTGGGCATGGTCTTAAGCAACGAAATGTTCGGGCTGACGCCTTATCTCAACACAGAAAATGCCGCTGCTATCGCCAGTCTTGCACTTGTCATCATCTTGTTCGACGGTGGGTTGGGCACGACCCGTCGCCACCTGGATCAGGGCCTGGGGCCTGGCCTTTCCCTGGCAACAGTCGGCGTGGTGATTACCGCGCTCATAGTTGGACTGGTTGCCCACTATGGATTGGGATTGCCGCTCATCTTGTCACTGCTGTTAGGGGCGGCACTCTCCCCAACAGATGCGGCCGCAGTATTGACCTTGCTAGATGAAATCCCCTTGCCGTCACGGGCAGCCTCCATCTTGAGAATCGAATCAGGTACCAATGATCCTGTCGCCATCTTGATTACCGCTGGCCTTGTTGCCTCCGCCGACTTTTACCCGTCGGTTCACTCCTGGGTGGTGTTTGGCGTCATTCAAGCCGTGGGTGGGCTATCCGTCGGGCTCATGCTCGGGTTTTTGGGTGCGATTGCCGTGAATCGCGTGGCACGGGTCAGTCCATCAACAGCTGCGGTACTCGGGTTGGCCGTTGCCCTTAGCGTGTATGGTGCTGCTGTGGCCGTCGGTGTGTCGGGCTTTCTTGCGGTCTATGTAGCTGGATTCATTGTCCGTTCTCGTCCAGGAACCGGTCAGGTCGCAACTACCCGTTTAACGGGAGCGCTTGGCATCGGAGCAGAAACAGCGCTCTTTCTCCTTATCGGTATGATGACGACGCCAGCCACGCTGGTGGGTGCCATTGGGCAGGGCATCATGTTGGCTGCTGTGCTCTTATTTGTTGCTCGCCCCTTCGCAGCACTCATTAGCTTGGCACCATTTCGGATACCAGCGGGGGAGGGTATTGCCATTTCATGGCTAGGACTTCGCGGGGCGGTTCCGATTGTGTTAGCCACCATTATGATTCTTCAAGGCACCACCCAGTCAGATCAACTCTTCAACATTGTGTTGATCGTCGTTGTGGTCAGCTTGCTGGTACAGTCTCTCAGTGCCAAACCGGTCTTAGATCATCTTGACCTTCCTGCTGATACCCATGAACCGATTGAGATTGATGCCCTTCCCCTTGAAGGAGTCGACCCCAATCAGTTTTCAATGTACCAGGTTGTGGTTCCATCGGATAGCCCGTTAGTTGGCCATGAGCTCTGGGAGAGCCCACCACCCAATTGTTTGCGTTTGGTGAGCATTAGCCGCGACGAGGAGACCTTGAATCCCCGTGGTTCTACCGTGATTCAAGCTCACGATGTGCTTGTGGTCAGTGCGGACATCTCAGGGACAACACACAAGGAAGTGTGCGCCTGGATTACACCGCAAGATGAGCGTGAGGCTGACCTATCCCCTCCATGACATCCCATAGGCCCAGTCCTTGCAGAGGCTAGATGGCTGACTCCTAGCTGGTGTCCTGGTAGTCCCGACGGGATTTGAACCCGCGTTACCGCCTTGAGAGGGCGGCGTCCTAGGCCGCTAGACGACGGGACCGCGTATTTCACTGCTGTAGAGCAGTAGCTCGGGGGGAAGGAATCGAACCCTCAATAACTGAACCAGAATCAGTCGTGTTGCCTGTTACACCACCCCCGAAGAGGTGCTCCACGGTTGCCCGCATAGCGAACGAACAGATTAGCTTCTCACCCCAGGAGTTCGCAACCTGTAAAACCGTTCAAGTGTCATAAATCTTGGCTTTCGTTAATTTAGGCTAGGTCTTTCCAGCGATAGAGGCATAGCGCCTCGCGAAAGGACAACTATGCGCACTTCACCTGCGAACAATGTTGTTGTAATCTTTGGTGGTCGTTCTGAGGAGCACCCGGTCAGTTGTTGGTCTGCACGCAACGTAGCCAACGGGTTAAAACAAGCCGGTTATACCGTTTCTTATGTTGGTATCACCCGTCAAGGGGAGTTTCGGCGTCTTGAGGATGTGCCGAGCAAAGAAAATCCTCGGGTCACCACTGAGGATGGGGAACCATTCAAGCCCTATCAACTTGCTGAGTTTGATTTGGCATTCCCAGTGCTCCATGGGCCATATGGAGAAGATGGCTCAATTCAGGGGCTTTTTGCTACCTTGAATATTCCCTACGTAGGTTGTTCAGTTGCCTCTTCGGCTGTCGCCATGGACAAATATCTATTGAAAGAAATCTGTGCATCAATAGATATTCCACAAACCCCGTTCATCGTTGTACATGAGGTGGAACTTGCCGCCGATGAGCAAGCGGTCATTGATGAAATCACAAAGACCTTTGACTATCCACTCTTCATTAAGCCAGTCCGCCAGGGTTCAAGTATCGGTATCTCACGGGTTACAACTGAAGCACAACTGCGTGAAGGGCTGGCATTAGCTCGCTCATTAGACCGAACCATTATTGTTGAACCGGCGGTCAGTCGTTTCCGCGAGATTGAATGTGCGGTACTTGGGCTTGACGACCCGTTTGTGAGCGTACCTGGGGAAATCAAGAAAGACGCCGACGCATGGTATGACTTTGAATCAAAGTACACGAAACCCGCCGAGGTGAGCTACACGGCTGATGTCGACCAGTCGGTCATTGATGCCACCCAGCAACTCACCAAGAAATTATGGGCAGCAGTTGGGATGCGAGGGCTTGCCCGGTTCGATTATTTCTTGCTCGACGATGGGCAGGTATTACTGAACGAAGTCAATACCATGCCTGGCTTTACTCCAACGAGTTTGTATCCCAAGATGATCGAAGCCAGTGGTATTGAGCTGCCAGACCTTGTTGACCGTTTGGTGAAATGTGCACTTGAAGTTGCTGACGATGAAAGCTGGCCTGCGTGAGTCGAGCTGAATTTGACCGCATTGCTCGTTTTGAGCAGGTGATGGCTCGAACCCGTACCCCTGACGGGTCTATTCCGGTGGGTACGGGTGATGATGCAGCGGTCATACGGCCACGTGCGGATGTTGTGGCATGCACCGATGCCCTTATTGAGGGGAGCCACTTTCTCCGCGATCTTTCCAGCCCCGCCGATGTTGGCTGGAAAGCCGCGGCGGTCAATATCAGTGATATTGCGGCCATGGGTGCCACACCGAAAGCCATCCTTATTGCACTCCAACGAGCATCAACGTGGAGTGAAGCCGACCTTGACGAGCTATACGACGGGTTGGCGGAATGTTGCTTGACCTATGGGGTTGAGCTTGCAGGTGGTGATACGGTCACCAGCCCAACATTTGCCCTCGCGGTGACTGCTATAGGGCAAGCTGATGCGCCGGTTGTAACACGAGCCGGTGCCCGTCAGGGAGATGCGGTACTCCTGGTTGGGCAGGTGGGCAGCGCGGCGGCGTGTCTCGATGCATACCATGCCAAGCGGCCCATTCCACCAGCGTGTCACCAGGCGCACACGCGCCCTCGGCCACTCGTTGGCCCCGGACAACTCCTCGCCAATCTTGGTATTCACGCCATGATTGATGTGTCCGATGGGCTTGGGGCAGATGCAGCACATATTGCCGACCTATCTGGGGTCACTATTGGCCTGTTATGGGAGGCGATTGCTGACCATGTGGATCCAAGTGTGGGAGAAGCCGTTGACGGTGATATGGACCGTCTTGCCACGCTTGCCATGGGCGGTGGGGATGATTATGCCCTCATTGCCACGTGTGATGCGGACCGCGTTGACCTTGTCTTATCAACCCTTGGCCATGCATTTCCAGATATTCCTGCAAGTCAGATTGGTATTTGTGCCGGTGGGGGAGAAGGGGAGCCTGTCACCTTATATGGGTGGCCCAACGATCCCGACCACACTCAGGTGGTGTCCGATGCCGGGTGGGACCACGGGTGAGCCTCCAGCTCGATGATCCCATCTCCGTCCTTCCTGGCGTCGGGACGCGTGCCGTTCGGCTGTATGCACGGCTAGGTATTCATCGAGTTTGGGATCTCATTACACACTGGCCTCGCCAAGAGGCGTTCCATCTTGAGCACCATGGTGAGGCCGCCCATCAGGCACGCGATGGTGAGGTTGTGCACTTCGTTGCAACGATCGATGCATGGACGCGGACACCAAGACGGGGCAAAAAGGTCGGGACGGTTACCTTGACCGATGACCTGGGTACCCGGTGGGTGTCAACGTTTTTCCAGCGATGGCCACACTGGTTAGAACGACAATTTCCCGTCGGGTCGGTGGTCGAGGTAAATGGCAAGGTCACCCATTTTGGTGGACGGCCCTACCTCCAACAGCTCAAACTGGCGTCGGCGTCGTCACGAGATGACCAGCTCAACGGCAGCTCCATCGGTGTTGTCTATCCAGCCACTCAGGGCTTAGCAAGTGCCACGATCAGTAAGGATGTCCAGACCGCACTCCGGTTAGTTGGGGAGCTGGACGAATGGTTACCTGAACAATACGTTGCGACCCATCACCTTATGGGTGCCGATGAAGCGATACGGACGATGCATGAACCACCGTCCAGCGAGGCACTGACTCAAGCTCAGGCGCGCCTGGTGTATGAAGAACTCTTTGCGCTGCAAGTAGCACTCCAGCGAAACCGTAACATCATCAAAGGTGCTGAACATGGCATCATGAATGCGGTTGTTACCAATGGGGTATGTGATCATTTTCATAGCCGGTTGCCATTTGCGCTTACATCCGATCAGATTACGGTCATGGGCGAGATTGACCGAGATATGGGTAGTCCCCATCCGATGCACCGGCTCATTCAAGGCGATGTTGGTACCGGTAAAACCATTGTGGCCGCACATGCGATGCTGCGGGCTATTGATGCAGGGCGTCAAGCGGTACTTATGGTTCCGACACAGGTTCTCGCTGAACAGCATGCCAGTACGCTTCGTGACCTGTTACAAGATATGGTCATTGAGCGCTATGGACGGTTTTTAACGATTGATGTCCTCAGTGCCAACGACACCAAGAGCGAGCGCCGTCGTGTGTGTGATGGACTCGCGAGTGGTCTCACTGACTTGGTGGTTGCCACGCACGCGGTGCTGGAACCCAGTGTGCAATTTGCTGATCTTGGGCTCGTCGTAATTGACGAACAGCATCGCTTTGGTGTTGAACATCGCCGTTCATTAACAGATAAGCGGGTAACTGGTGATAGCCCAGACCTCCTGGTGATGACCGCAACGCCGATTCCCCGATCTATCGCCCTCACCCTTTATGGTGATTTGGATGTGTCAACCATTAAGACCCGTCCAGGTGGAGGTCGGATCACGGTCAAAACGATTGCCCTCGAAAAAACAAGTCCACGGCGTGAAGGGCTTTATGACTTCATCGCCCAAGAAGTGAGCCAAGGGCGTAAGGCCTATGTGGTATGCCCACTCATCGAACCACGCGAATCCCAAGATAATGCTATAGAATCCAACGATGTCCAAGAGGATTCCGGACCAACACTCTTTGTCGATACTGTCCCAGGAGGGCATGGGTGGGATGAGGTTGCTTCGGTGCGTGACGTTCATCGCACCCTGCAAGAGCGCTTTAGTCCAACACCGGTTGGGATGTTGCATGGGCGGATGCGCAGTGTGGAACGAGAAGCCGTTATGGAGGATTTTCGTGCTGGAACCGTACCGATACTTGTGGCGACAACCGTGATAGAAGTTGGGGTGAGCGTTGATGAGTCAAGCGTGATGATTATTGAAGATGCCGATCGGTTTGGTATCAGCCAGCTCCATCAACTTCGTGGACGGTTATTCCGCGGGTATCCAGATAATTATTGCGTCCTCTTTTCGAGTAAAGACCCTGAAGACAACCCGCGACTACAAGCGATGGTTGCTACTGCAGATGGCTTTGAATTAGCCGAGATTGACCTACAACTGCGCCGAGAAGGTGCGGTGTTTGGAACCAATCAAACCGGTGCTGGTGAATTGGCCTTTGCTAACTTACTCACCGACTTGGAAGTGGTGGCGCAAACCCGTGCTGACGTAGCGGCATTGTTGGCTGATGACCCTGACTTGGTTGGTTACCCGCGCATTGTTGAACAGGTCAACTACCGGCATCCTGATGACCATGTCATATTCGCTGATGCTGGATAAATCGTGACCTACGGATAAAGGACATTACATGCCGCGCATTATCGCTGGGGTTGCCGGTGGTCGGCCACTCAAAGTGCCAGCTGCTGCTCGCCCAACCGCTGACCGAGTTAAAGAAGCCATCTTTTCATCCATTGGCCCTATGGATGGGGCGGTTGTGGCTGACCTCTATGGGGGGAGTGGTGGACTGGCTATTGAAGCATTGAGCCGTGGGGCGAGCGGTGCGACCTGCTGGGAATCACATAGCCAAGCGGCAACGATCATTGCAGCAAACGTGCGTACCGCTCAAGTCGGTGATCGGTTCCAACTGATTGCTAAACCATGTGAAAAAGCGCCTGTGCACAACCCGATGGGGCTATTTACGCATTTGTTTGTTGACCCACCCTATGACTATCCAGTGACTACCATTGAACAGGCGTTAAATGGTCTCATTGCAATTGGTGCGGTGTCAGAACATGCCGTTCTTATCCTTGAACGAGATAAACGGCGGGCCGGTGAGATGCCAACTGGATGGACATTATTGCGTGAGCGCATCTATGGCGAGGCCCTTATCCGCTATGGTGAACGCCTATCATCTGTGAACCACACTGGGTAAGGATGCAATGAAGTTGAGAGCAGTGTTTGCGGGGTCCTTTGATCCTGTCACCTACGGCCACCTTGATGTGATCCGGCGCGCGAGTCGTCTCTTTGATCACGTTGTGGTGGCGTGTGCCAGTAATTCAGATAAGTCGGGGCTGTTTACGCCAGAAGAACGCCTGGACTTAGTCCGATCGGTCACTGGTGATTTGGGCAATGTCAGTACATCCACATTCACCGGATTAGTGGTTAAGTGGGCTATAGACAACAACATTGATGTGATGATCCGCGGTCTCCGTGGGGATCACGATTTAGCGTATGAAATGCGAATTGCTAGGGTAAATAGCACGATTGGACCGATGGAAACACTCTTTCTGCCTGCTGACCCGCGCCATACTCACATTTCGTCGAGTTTGGTGCGTGACCTGGCTGCGTTGAATGCAGATATTTCCACCATGGTTCCGGCTGTTGTTGCCGATGCGCTTGCGCAGCGTCTAGGCGGTACGCAAGAATAAGGAGTGTATATGGATATTGAAACGGCAATTGAAGAGCTGGTGCGCATCGTAAAACACGCGCGCCCAGTGATGCTCAGTCAAAATGTTCAAATTGATAAAGCTGAAGTGCTGTCACTCCTGGCGACGGTCCAAGATGGCCTTCCCGATGAGTTACGCAATGCCCGTTGGGTGATCAAAGAGCGCGAGGAGATGCTTGCGAAAGCTCGCCGTGAAGCCGACCAGATCATCGAAGATGCCCGTGCTGAACGTGAACATATCGTCAGCCAACATGAGGTGATCCGACAGGCAAACCGTGAGGCTCAACAAATTGTTGAGAGTGCCCATGACGAAGGGCGTCATATCCGCCTTGAAACTGAAGACTGGGTAGAAGCGAGTCTTAATCAACTTGATGAGACCCTTGTTTCCTTGCGTGAATATGTGGCTCGGGGACAACGGCGGCTCAATAAGCATCTGGAATCAGAGTTTTTGCCTGTTTCCATTGATGAGATGAACGCAGACCTGACTGGTGGGTTTGACCTCGTCGGTTCGAGTGACCATCCCTATGATGAATTAGATGACCCCGAACAAGATGAGGACACGGCCCGAGGGGACGTTCATGACGATGCCCCATCTGGTTCGGCTGTAGACGGCATGGCCCCAACCCGCCAGCCACGTCGCACACCCAGTCGCCCTTCTAGTCGGCGCACAGATGTTCGTCGTGATGTGGTTGACCCGTGGGGTTCAAGCGAAGGTGAGGACGCCTAAAACCGTATAGCACGAATGGTGGCGGCTGGTAAGGTTGATAATCCGCTGTCGCCTGGCCCGACCCTGCCTGCTGGCCATTTGTATGTCCTCGTCTGAAGTCTTGTCGTCACGCATCGACGTGAGTGCCCTGCTTGAAACGCCCGGAACGGTTTTACCGCTTCAGGGTGTATTTGGGGTTCCTGAAGGCTTGGATATCCCCTTGATTACCCTGCCCGATACGCTCTCAGCCGATCTCGTTGCTGAGGGTTTGTTAGAAGGGGTACTTGTTCGTGGCAGCGCCGAACTGGAGTACCAGGTGCAATGCGCATCGTGTCTACAACCAGGTACTGGACACATTGCAGCTGATATTACAGAGTTATTTGGGGAAGACGATCAAGCTGATGAGGGGTTCGTCATAGACCCTGATCAATCTATCGACCTTGACCCTATGTGGCGTGATGTCATCGCCGCCCATACCAGCGACAGGTACGTGTGCATGCCAGATTGTCGAGGCCTGTGCCCAACCTGTGGTAGTAACCGTAATGAACAGGACTGTTCCTGTGAAGATGTGAGTACTGACTTGCGTTGGCAAGCGCTTGCAGGCCTCACCTTTCCTGATGCCGATGAGGCATAGTATTCCCGAATCAATCCATCATTCTTAGAGGAGACCCATGGCAACCCCGAAGCGTAAAATGGCCCGCGCCCGCACCCGTAACCGTCGTGCCCAGTGGATGAAGAAATCTAACCTCCCAAACATTGTGTTTGATAAGGCCACCGGCACGTGGCGTATTGCGCACACCGTTGACCCTGACACCGGTCGTTATGCTGCCGCTAAGTAGGTTTGCGTAGCGTACAACCCTCAGGGTTGTTGAGGCCATGAGTAATTCAACCCGTACACCGCAAGAAGCTGCCTTAGAGGCCAGCCTTGGCGTGCGGTTTTCTGACCTTTCACTGCTCCGGCTTGCCCTGACACACCGTTCGTATGCGTTTGAACTTGGTCTCGATCACGACAACGAACGGTTGGAGTTTCTTGGTGATTCAATCCTCGGAGTAACGATCACGAGTGAACTGTATAACCGTCTCCCTGATGCGCGAGAAGGCCGTCTGGCTAAGATTCGCGCCGCCACGGTGTCTACCAAGAGTTTAGCGAAAGTGGCTGCGCTTATTGATCTCGGCCAAGCGGTTCGCCTTGGGGTTGGGGAGCAAAAAACAGGGGGTGCAGCCAAGCCCTCTATCTTGGCTGACACGATGGAAGCGGTTATCGGTGCCCTCTACCTCGACCAGGGGTTAGAGGTTGTTCGCCCGGTCATCTTGAATCTCTTTGAACCGTTGCTCCGTGACATTGCGACGCGCAATGCAAGTTTGGACTACAAGACCAGTCTGCAAGAACTCGTCGCTTCAACCCAGCCAGAGCAGCCCACCTATCTCATCAGTGAACGCGGTCCGGACCATGAAAAGGAGTTCACGGCCACCGTTGTTGTTGCAGGTGAGGAACTGGGGTGGGGAACTGGTCCAAGTAAAAAACAAGCTGAGCAGCTCGCGGCTGCACAGGCCTACATCACCTTGAATACCCGGCTTCGCAGTGCTTAACGAAGATAGGAATGAGTCGTGACCCAATTACCTGAAGCAGAGTTGATTTTCCGTGAGATGGAGAAGGAATTAGCCGGTAAACGGATCAAAGATGTGTGGGTCGCCGGTGCAAAGTTTGTGCGTGAACCCTCTACGATGAAAGCGTTTGTGGCCGGTATCCAAGGCGCGAAGATCGGTGAAGTGACACGGCGTGGCACGGCGATTCTCATTGAACTCGACGGTGACCGGGTCCTTGTTATTCTGCCGGGTGATCGTGCCCGCATGGTGCGCCATACTGCGAATGCGAAAGCGACGGAGACGGTTCGTCTTACGATGAGTTTTTCAACTGGTGGTTCGGTTCACTACAGTGACTTAAATAGTGATGGGCAGTTCCTTCTCATCGATACTGAGCGGCTCGATGCTATCCCCGAGTTTCAGAATCTTGGGCTTGACCCACTTGATGAGCCAATACCATGGCCCGTTTTTAGCGCCGATCTTGAAGCCCGTAAACGTCCACTTCTTGAGGTCTTGGTTGATACCAGCTTTATTGTTGGGATTGGTGAGATCTACGCGAATGAGGTGCTATTTCGGGCAGGTTTACATCCGTTGCGGATGTCCGATACCCTCAGCAATCAAGAAGTCCGTCGGTTACATCGCAGTGTGCTTGAACTCGTTAATGATGCCATTAAAGCGGGCGGTATTGATGTTCTTGTCGAGGGAGACCCCGATGCCTTTCTACCCTTTGATGAGTTAGAACTCATTGAGGTTTACGGTCGGGCTGGTCAACCCGATACCCGAAGTCGCGCGACCATCGAACGCTTTGAGCTTGAGGGTGGGCTGACTGCCTTCGCGTCAAGCGCGCAGAGTTAAGATGCACCTGACGTCGGTCAGGCTCCGTGGGTTCAAGAGTTTTGCAGACGATACGACCCTCACCTTCACCCCTGGGATCACAGCCATTGTGGGGCCGAATGGATCAGGGAAAAGCAATATCGTCGACGCCTTGACATGGGTGATGGGCACGCGCAGCCCTCGTCAACTACGTGGGGCGCAGATGAGCGACGTGATTTTTGCCGGTTCGGGGTCACGTCGTGGGATGGGGCGTGCGAGTGTCGACATCACGATAGACAATGCAGATGGGTTGTTACCCATCGAGTTTGCTGAAGTCACGGTAGGCCGATCACTCTTTGCCAACGGTGAAGGTGGTAGTGCCATAAACGGCGCTGATTGTCGTCAAATTGATGTTGCCGACCTCCTGAGTGACACCGGGCTTGGACGTGAAAGTCACACGATTGTTGGTCAGGGGAAAATTGATGCCATTTTGACCACCGATGCCTCCGGTCGGCGCGTCTTCATTGAAGAAGCGGCCGGGATTTTAAAGCACCGGCGGCGTAAGGACCGTGCACAGCGCAAGATCCTGCAACTTGATGAGCATTTGACACGGCTTGACGATACAGAAATTGAGCTTAAACGTCTCGCCAAGCCGTTAAAACGTCAGGCTGGGGTAGCACAACAAAAACGCCGGTTAGATGCTCAAGCCACCGATATTAAGGTTGAGTTGGCACTCCGAGCATGGCAGCAAGCCAACACGGCGTGGATGCAGGCCACCGCGTTGGTCCGTGACCATGACCAGGTGATGACTGCGGCCAAGCAGCGCTTACGGGATGCTCAGACAGCCCAGAATGAAGCCGAGGGGCGTTTGGAGCAGGCCAATGCGCACTATGGGGAAATATCTGCGATTGCGAATGAACTCCGCACCCTTACTGAGCGAGCAAAAGGGGTAGCCGGCCGTATTGATGAACGCCGGTCTGGGCTGGCCCAAGGTCGTGACGGTGACGTGATCGGTCGCGACCCCGATGCACTGCGCCACGAAGCCAGTCGCGCAGACGCAACGATTGCACAACTCCGTGAGGACGAGTTATCGGCAAGAGCAGCCCTCGCTGAGGTAGAAGCTGAGCGTGACCGTTTGGCTCAGATTGTGCGTACGATGCAACACGAACAAGCTGAGCGGCAGCGCGCCCGTACACAAGCTCGTGAAGCAGGTATTCGGTGGGAGGCCCAGATCGGAAATATCCGTACCCGGATAGAACAAACCGAACAGCGCATCAACGAAGCCAAGCAGCGCTATCGTGATGCCCAAACCGCTCGTGAAGAACTTGATGATCTCACCGTAACGAACCGTGGTCCGAGTGAGGGAACGTTACGTGCCGTTGCGGCAGACTTGGCTGCGGCGAAGGCAGCGAAGGCGAAAGCAGACGAGCAGGTTCGCATCGTACGGCTAGAGGAGCGAGAGCGGAGTCAGGCCGCGGCGAGGGCAGTGGCTGTGGCTGAAGCCAAAGAGGCCCTTGTGAACCAGGTGCCTGATGGTGCCGAAGAATTGGTAGAGCAGGGGATTGGCGGTTTAGTCGGACCGCTGTTACAAGCTATCTCTATTGATGAGGCATATGCCACTGCCTTAAGTGCCGCACTTGGGACTAGAGCACACGCATTATTGGTTGAAGATCCCCAAAGGGCACAGGCGTGGCTCGATACGCATAACCGAGATGCCTGGTTGGTGAGTCGTCGCCAAAGTCCGGTTGACCGGCCATTACCACCCGTTCCGGGGGCTGAATGGTTGGCTGGGCTTGTTGACTGCGAACCGGCTATCTATGCCGCAATTGCGCGCTTAATAGCTCCCGTGTGGTTGGTTGATGATGTCTTTGCGAGTGCCGCCCAAGACCCTGATGCCGTGTTCGTTGATCGGTCAGGCTTGATGGCTGGTGCCTGGGGCATCGGCCGAATACATGGGGGAGGCGCCCAGAGCATCTTGGCGGCCAAGGAAGCGGCCGAACAGGCTCGGATACAGGCACGAGACCTTGCAACAGAAGTGGATGAGCTAGCCGTTCGATTAGCAGAATCCCTTACGGTGCAAGAACAGACCAATGAGGTGCTTCAAGAGCTAACGACTACCGCAACACGGCTACAAACTGAGGCCAAAGCGGCACGAACTGCTATTGAGCAGCATGAGCAGGCTGTAGTGCGAGCCGACCGAGCGATGTCCCAAGCTGCTCAGCAGGTGCAGCTTGCGCAACAACAATACGAGGCGTTAGCGCACGAGCTTGAAAACGTTTCTGCGAACGAACCAGAAGCCGTACCTATGGACAGTCCTGATGATCTTGACGCATTTGCTCAGGCACGGGTAACCCACGAACAGCACCAAGAACAAGTCGTTGAAGCCCGTTTAGCAGTCCAACATATTGAAGGCGATATCCGTCGCCTTACCAACGAAGCAAAAGCCCTTCGCCAGGAGGCTGATCGTATCGAAGCTGATGTCATTGCGATGCGAAAGCGCCGAGCCGCTCGCTTGGCAGCACTTGAGCAAATTGACAAGCTTGTTGAGCAGGCACGGGCTATTTGGGTGCAAACAGAAGCTTCTGCCCAACGGGCGCGTACCGAAGGTGAACAGGCTAAAACGACTCGTGATGACCTTGCAGCCCAGGCCCGATCAGCCCGCAACGCAGTGGGCCAAGCACACAGCCATGTCGATGACATCACTGCACAGGTACATGAAGCTGCATTAGATGCCCAACGGGCACAGAGCGATGTTGATCTTGCCAGGCGACACCTTGATGATTTGGGTATCGACGAGCCGGCCGAGTTGATAGCCCAGCGTGGGGCAGCAACCCCCGTTGACCGGAGTGAACGAGTTGATGCTGATGCGATCGACATATCTGTCACTGTTCCAACCCAAGGGGTACCAGACGAAGACACCGATATCCTTACCCAACGGTTAGCTGATATTGAAGTGAAAATTGGGCGACTTGGCCCCGTCAACCCCCTGGCGGCACGTGAATATGCCGAATTGGAACAACGGCGAACCTTTTTGGCTGAACAAATCAGTGACTTAAAAGATGCGCGCAAGGATCTGGTTCGTCTTGTCGAGGCCGTTGAACGCCATATCGGGCAGGTATTTGAGGCCGCATTTGATGATGTGGCTGCTAACTTTGCGAGTTTTTTTGAGCTGCTATTCCCCGGTGGCAAAGGTCGGTTACGCTTAACGGATGCCACTGATCCCCTCACCACGGGCATTGAGATTGAAGCTAGCCCTCCAGGTAAGAAGGTGCGCCATCTGAGCCTCTTATCTGGTGGCGAACGCACCTTAACCGCTATCGCCATGTTGTTCGCTATTTTTGCGGCACGACCTAGTCCGTTCTACGTGCTCGACGAAGTTGAAGCCGCGTTGGATGACGCAAACTTAGAACGGTTTGTGCGCCTCCTCAGCCAATTCCGTCATCAAGGACAATGGATTGTGGTCACCCACCAGCGCCGCACGATGGAAGCGGCCGATATCCTCCATGGGGTCAGTATGAATAGCGACGGGGTGAGTGTCGTACTTACCCAGCAGCTACGCGATATTTCTGACCTGGCTGGAGACGACCACTAGCCAATTCACCGAACCTTCAACTTGGTCGGTACGTATTGCCACGGTTGGTAGGGAGAACGTACACCGTGCGTGAATGTTAGCCTTTGGAACATGCTGAATCTGAACAACCCCACGGTTATAGGGATATCCATTGTTGCCGCCCTGCTGTTGCTCCTCCTGGTGTGGCTTCTTACTCGGCGTACAAGCGTCGTACCTGATGCACCGCCATCTGAGGAGCCAACTCCACCACAGCCAGCAACCGAACCAGTGGTGCCCAGTATGGAATTGGGGGGCACGATTCAGATTGGGGCGCTGCCAGAACCAGCTCCAACGATAGATTTCCTTGATCATGGGCGT
The DNA here is from genome assembly GCF_036336025.1 of Stomatohabitans albus. Lineage (NCBI taxonomy): Bacteria > Bacillati > Actinomycetota > Nitriliruptoria > Stomatohabitantales > Stomatohabitantaceae > Stomatohabitans > Stomatohabitans albus. Next base: position 81,479 of record NZ_JAYKKE010000003.1, on the reverse strand, counting down.
CACCCCGACGGTCTCGTGCACATCGAGGATCAGCCTGGGGATGGGGATGCATTGGCCAGTGCGGTTGTCACTGAATTACCGGTTGAACCCGAATCAACGCAGGACGTGGCCAGTGCGGAGGTACCTGGAGCTGAAACGCTTGTTGAGGAAGAGCCAGAAGCACCCGTTGAGGAGGTTGCGAAACCGTCCCTTCTTCAACGGTTCACTGAACGACTGACCCGTTCTCGCAATCAGCTTGGGGCTCAACTCCGCTCGATATTTGGTGCTGGTCTTGATGATGAATCGTGGGAAGACCTCGAAGATACGTTGATCAGCGCCGATGTTGGTGTCGAGGCGACGATGGATCTCGTTGAACAATTGCGTACTCGCGTCCGTGAACAGGGCATTACCAGCGGTGATGATGCGATGGCCGAATTGAAGTCTCTTTTGCTCGACGATTTGACCATAGGCAATCGGGAGATGCAGCGGCGGGCTGATGGTACGAGTGTTTGGCTCTTTACCGGAGTGAATGGAACGGGCAAAACTACGAGCATCGGTAAGCTGACAAAACGGTATAGCGATGCGGGTGATCATGTTGTTCTTGCCGCTGCGGATACATTCCGTGCAGCCGCTGCTGATCAGTTGAAAATCTGGGGAGAACGTTCTTCGGTTCGCGTGATAGCCCAAGCTGAAGGGGCCGATCCTGCCGCAGTTGCTTTTGATGGGTGGAAGGCTGCTGAGGCGGCTGGGGCGGACATCTTAATGATTGATACGGCTGGCCGGTTGCAAAATAAGACCGAGCTGATGGCTGAGCTTGAAAAAATCAAGCGTGTTGTTGAACGCGATGCGGGTCCGATTGATGAGGCATTGCTCGTGCTTGATGCCACAACGGGACAGAACGGTCTGAGTCAAGCCAAGGCGTTTGCAGAGGCCGTGAACTTGACGGGTGTTGTGCTCACCAAACTGGATGGCACCGCTAAAGGTGGGATCGTGATCGCCATTCAACGCTCGCTAGGTATCCCGGTTAAGTGGGTAGGGCTTGGGGAAGGTATCGAAGACCTTGCCCCCTTTGAACCAGAAGCATTTATTGATGCATTATTTGCTGAGGATACGGCGTCATAATGGGGCGGCCACGCGCCTACATTCACCAGGCCAACAGTGTTGTTATTGCCCGCACTCCTGCGGAGCTCAACGGGTTTATTGACCACGTTGAGCGTGCGGGTAAGCCAATCACGCCGGTTGCCCCAACCGTTGCGATTAGTCCATTGGAGCCTGGTGGCCTCGCCGCATTGTTGCACGACGATGGTGTTGATATTGCCGGCACCTACGCGATCCAACCACACGTAACCGACCCGCAACTTGATTGGCAAGAAAAGAAAGCGGTAGGACTTGGCGCTATTCGTGCTGCAATCAACCAGGCCATTGATGAACAGCGCCAAGTTGAGCTTCATTACTTCGCCACATCCCATCACGGTGCTGCCACAATTCGAGTGATTGACCCGTGGTCATTGACGGGTAATTTATTGACAGGCTGGTGCCATCTCCGCCACGACGAGCGATCCTTTGCACTTGAACGTATTGGTACAGCAGTCCTATTACGCACCCCGATTGCCAATCGGCCCACCTCATCATGACTCAGGTGTCTGTACCATGAGGGTGTCTTTTGGCGCCCTCGGGGCCGACCCCTTGCTTGTGGCGGGGTGTCTGATGCCACCCTTTGATGGAGATAGGGCGAAGTATTGAGATTATTTAGGTTTCCTTAAGATGAACAATATTCAGCCTTTATGCTATCTGAATGTTCACCTATCAAAACACAAAGAATGCTCTTGTTGCAGTGGTTATTGCCTCTGGACTCGCACTCCCATTGGTGGGTAGTCCTGTTGCGCTTGCCCAGTCATCCTTACCGCCTGTAACCAGTCCAGTTCCGGCCAACGCGGTCATCCATGAGATTGGTGACCAAGCCGCCTTTGACCAACTCTTTTCTCGTACTGGTGCCTTAGCCCAAGCGAATGCCACCCCGACGGGGTCCACTCGGGCTGACCATGTCGTGCGATTAGCAAATGGTACCTATCGCTTGCCCGCGGCCATTGACTATCAGAACCTGTCGATCACCATAACCAGCAACAGTCCCGTAACTGCCCTTGGTGTTGATCACAAAGATGCCGTTCGCCCGCGCGATGAGGGAGCGGTATTGACGATTGAAGATCCTCGGTCTTCTGCATTTGCGACTACCTGTACGGTGCGTTCTCCACTCATCGTTCAGGACGTTCATATTGCCAACGATGTTCGTGGCAAGTCCGTGTTCCAAGCTGATAGCGATCTGTCATTACTCAACGTGAATGGGCTGCGCAGTGACCCGTACCGTAACGTTGCGATTGTGAACGTTGCCAATGAACAGGCGGCGCCACGTGTTGTTATCGAACATTCAACCTTTGATGGGGTGTCGCCTCTAGCGGTAGATAAGACGCTTGGATCCACTCGATTTGAACACAACGTCGTCAAGCATCCAGCACAAACTGGGCGAACGTTGAAGTTTGGTATGGGCGCTGGTCAACGCGCTTGGGTACCCACGGTGAATGACCATATCGTTCGAGATAACTTATTTATCCAGGATGGAAATACCACCACCATTCAGGTGCATCGGCCTGGCGTAACGATTCATCATAATGAGTTTCGCTTACCAGCAAATGGTCGATTCACTGCGGTAGGGATAGAGCTTGGGAGTTCTCGTTCACGGCGTTCAACCTTGCCAAAGATTCAGGCCGTGGTCATTGAAGACAATACGTTGACCGGGGCGGAACGACCAGTTGCCGCCGAGGGCATCACCCTTTCCTATTCGGATTCGTTTGAACCTGGAGGGGTATCCATTGCACGTAATGATTTTGGTGATTTGGCAATAGCGGTCAAAACCGGAGTCGTATGGACCGATGATGCCCCGATTAATTTCGTTGGGAATTACACCGGTCAGGCAGTCAATGAACTCAACCCCGCAACGATTAAGGATCCGGCGCTGACGGTGCCCCCTGGTGCAGGGTTATTGGCTCCTGTACCTCAGCCACCCATCCAGCCCCAGCCACCTGCTCAGCCCCAGCCACCGGTCCCAGGCCCTCAAGTTCAACCGACGCCTACCCCCAGTGCGTCGCCGTCAGTCAACCCGGCTGGCCAGCGAACAGTCATTCGTGTCTCAGGTGAAACGCGGGTTGAAACCTCCGTAGCTGCATCGAAAACGACGTTTGCGACGGGTGCTGAAACGGTGATTTTGGCGCGCAGTGATGTGGCTGCCGACAGCGTATCTGCAACTCCCTTAGCTCATGCAGTGAATGCGCCCATCCTGCTCACACAATCCGACACGCTCCATCCCGCAAGTGCTAACGAAATCCGGCGTTTAGGAGCCAAAACGGTGTACGTGATGGGTGGCGATGCGGCTGTCACCCCGGCAGTTGAACAAGCAGTTGCCAAGCTTGGCGTCAAGGTGATTCGTATAGCCGGAGCAAATCGTGCCGCAACTGCCATTGCGACGGCTGAACACATTGCCAAGGTAGGCAAGGTTGACCAGGTCCTCGTGGTAGACGGTACGGATTGGCAATCCAGCCTCATAGCGGCACCCGCCGCAGCCCAGGTGAACGGCGTTGTCGTCTTGACCAATGGCGCTGTCATAGCCCCTGAGACAACAGCCTTCCTGGATGCCTTCACGTCATTGAAGGTTACAGCGGTCGGGGATCAAGCGATCAAGGCAACCGCTCGGGCACAATCCGTCATTGCTGGTGCTGATCCGTCCGTCTTATCAGTCAAGGTGGCCAGCGTGTTCTTCCCGGATCCCAAGATGGTGGGTGTCGCCACAACAACTGATTTTGCTGACGCCTTGACCGGCGGTGCCCATATTGCGGCGGTCAACGGACCGTTGCTCCTGGTCCCTGCTGAGACACCAACCGTGGTAACGGAGTGGATGACCTCCAAGAAGAAGATCGAAACGATTTACGTGTACGGCGGTCCTACCCGTATTGGATCCACGCAAGCAGAGGCATTGAGTAAGTAATACCTCCCCATCTCACGCCCCAGCGCATCGTTTGGGGCATGAGCTTATTCGAGGTAAGGTCAATGCCTAAAGAACGGCTCCGCAATAGTTGCGGAGCCGTTTGCGTTACGGGTGCTTTACAGTGTGCCGCCGTTGGCGATAAGCCGTTCACGATTTGCTTGTGCAAGGTCGTAGTAGGCGCGGTCCTTTAACTTTGATGCCGCAGCCTCATCGACAACGACAATGGCATGGGGGTGAAATTGCAGTACCGATGCTGGGCATGAGGCGGTCACTGGACCTTCAACCATGGCCGCAATAGCGTCGGCTTTGCTTTCACCTTGGGCGACTAACAAGGCCACACCACATTCCATAATCGTGCCGAGCCCTTGGGTGATGCATAAGCGGGGGACATCGTCAGGGTTTTCAAAGAAACGGGCATTCGCATCGATTGTGGACTGGGTCAGGCTTTCAACGCGGGTCCGGCTCGCCAAACTTGACGATGGCTCGTTAAAGCCAATGTGGCCGTTATTCCCAATACCCAGGAGTTGAACGTCAACACCACCCGCTTTGCGGATATTTGACTCGTGACGTTCGGCTTCAGCAACGAGGTTCTCCGCCACACCGTTTGGTGTGTTCAAATGGCTCAGTGGTAAGTCGATATGGTCAACAATCGCATCACGGATCGTCTTGTGATAGCTCTGCTCATGGTCAGGGGCGAGGCCAACATATTCGTCCAGTGTGAACGCTTGGGTATCGGCAAAGCTCAGGCCCTCTTCCTTGTGAAGCCGAATCAGCTCAGCGTATGTACTCATCGGGCTTGAACCCGTCGCAAGCCCAATCGTGGCACCGCCACGACGAACAATCTGGGCGATCACATCAGCAGCATAGCGGCCGACTTCTTCGTCAGATTCACGAACAACAATGTGCATTACAAGACCTTTCCATTACGGATTACTTGGGTGAGTTCATAGGTTGCAGTTAGGACAAGAACATCCGCGCGCATACCGGTAGCGAGGCGGCCACGGTCTTTCAAGCCGTACAGCTCAGCTGGCCGACTTGTTGCGGCGCGAATGATCTGGCGTTCATCCAAACCGTAGTCAACGATGCAGCGTTGAACATTGAATATCAGGCGGCTCGTGCCACCGGCAATAGCTCCTTCGCTTCCATCACCGGTTTTCAATCGCGCCACACCATCGGTAACGGTTACATCAAGTGTGCCGAGGACATAATCGCCATCAGAGAGACCGGCCGCAGCCATGGAGTCAGTGATAAGAATAAGCCCATCACCAGCGGCATCGGCGGTCATTCGAACAATATCGGGCTGGACATGGACACCATCGGCAATCAGTTCCACCGTGGTTTGGCCAGCCTTGGCAAGATCAAGGAGGTAGGGAATCGGACCGGGCACACGGTGGTGGATTCCATTCATCGCATTAAAGAGGTGGGTCGTGGTCCATGGGCCACGGATACGCCCGGCTCGTTCGTCAGCTTGGAGGGCGTGCCGGGTTTGGTCAGCATCGGCATCGGTATGCCCGACGCTTGGTACCACATTGAATGAGCGACATAGCGTAATGAGCTCATCAAAATGTGCGGTTTCAGCCGCTAACGTGATGGAACGGACAGCACCATTCCCGCGTTCACACCAATCGGTAAACCATGCAGGGTTACCGGGCACGATCACGTTGGGGTCGTGGGCGCCCTTCTTTTCACAAGAAATAAACGGGCCTTCGAGGTGAATCCCATCCAGTACGCCATCATGGACAAGGGGGGCCAGGGCGTCAATATTGGCCTGCATCTGTTCGTGGGTTGCGCTTACCACACTTGCGATCAGGGTTGTTGACCCCATGTGATGATGGTGTGTAGCTGCGGTGATGGCGGCCTGGGGATCATCGGCATAGGTTCCGCCCGCACCACCATGATGGTGAACATCAATAAGACCAGGGGTGATAATCGGTACCTGTTCGGCCTTGTCGAGGGGGAACGGACAAGAGGCCGATGGACCAGCGTAAGTGATACGTTCTCCGTCAATAGCAACCACACCATCAGCAAGGGTTGGTCGGTCACCAAAAATGACGCGTCCGCGTAACAACATAATGGACTCCGTTCTGCAGGGTGATTCGTTCATTGAACGGGTGAGGAGAGGGCCACCACGCATGGTAACCCTCCCCGATAGCGTTGTTGCGGTTTAGACCTCTGCGCTTAACAGTTCGTTGTCACCGCGACCTGGTGTCTTTAAATCAAAGACACGAATCATGGCCATGAAGATGAAGTAGTACAAGAAGAAGTAGACAATCCCAATGCCGAGCAGCAACAAGGGATTTTGGGCAATCCCCCAGTTGATGACAAAGTCAATTGCCCCACCGGAGAAACCGAAGCCGTGATGGATTCCCAGCGCATTCGTTAACGCCATAGAAACCCCAGTAAGTACCGCATGTACGGCATACAGCGCAGGGGCAACGAACATGAAGGAGAACTCAAGAGGCTCCGTGATACCCGTTAAGAAGGCGGTGAAGGCCACAGAAATCATAATGCCACCAACGGCTTTACGGTTTTCTGGCTTGGCGGAATGCCACATGGCGATGGCGGCACCAGGGAGGCCGAACATCATGACGGGGAAGAATCCGGTCATAAAGACCCCAGCGGTTGGATCACCAGCGAAGAAACGATGCAAGTCACCGTTTGAAATATCACCCGGGGTACACAACGTAGCTCCTTCAGGGCAGGTATATGCCCCCTGGATGAACCACACCACCGAGTTCAAAATATGGTGCAAGCCAAAGGGAATTAAGAGGCGGTTGACCACCCCGAAGATACCCGCACCCAAAACGGTATTTTCACTGATCGCATTCCCCAACCCGGTGATGGCGGCATCAAACCAGGGATAGATAAAGGCCATGATGACGGCCACTACGATGGACACTAACGAAACAATAATGGGCACAAAGCGACGACCAGCAAAGAAGCCCAAATAGTCGGGCAGCTTCACGCGGTGGTACTTTTCCCACAGCTTGGCAGCAATAACGCCAGCCACGATGCCGGCAAGGACACCATAGTTGATTTTTGCGCCTTCAGTACAGGTGGCGAGTGCGTCGCCGTCTAACCCACCACACTGAATGATGGGTGCCATGGTCTTAAAGACGTTATCGAGGACGAGGTAGCCGACGGCACCAGAAAGTGCGGCAGACCCGTCACCCTTTTTCGCAAAACCAAAGGCGATACCGATGGCAAACAAAATAGGTAGGTTTTCAAAAAGGGCTGCGCCACCAGCGCCGATGACCTTAGCGATGTTGTTTGCAACTTCACTTTGTTCAAGGCCGATGTATTTGATGATGTCAGCTTGGCCAAAACGCAACAGTAACGCGGCTGCGGGCAAGGCGGCGATAGGCAACATCAGTGAACGACCGAAACTCTGCAATGTCTGCAAAATAGCGGCACCGGGCTTGCGGCCAGGGCTGGCGGCGTCCGTTTGAGCATCACTCATTGGAACTCCTCGAAGGGTATTGGTTTGGTAAACGTTTAGTATGGCATTTGACTATTGCGCAAATCATCGTGTATGTCAAATGACATCATACGTCTGATGAAAAAAAGGCTGGGTCGCGAATGTGAATTGTTTAGCTCAACCGCGCACAGAACGACCCGATTGGTGTATTGTGACTCCCAATCGACCAAAGAGGAGACTTTATGAGTAAAGCAGAACAAATCCTAGGTGCCCTCGGAGGCGCAGATAACGTTGAAGATATTGAAGGTTGCATTACCCGTTTACGTACAATCGTGGTCGACCCGAGCAAGGTTGACCAGGATGCGCTTAAGGGCCTTGGTGTACACGGGGTGAGTGTTGCTGGCACGGCCGTTCAGGTTGTGGTCGGCCCAACCGCAGACGCCCTTGCTGAAGACATTCAGGATCTTCTGTGAGTGCGATTTTGGCCCCATTCGATGGGGCCATTCTAGCCTTAAGCCAGTTTGATGATCCGGTCTTTAAAGATGAACTCGTTGGCAGTGGGATTGGTCTCCGCCCATCTACCGAGATTGAACGATTAGCGGTCCACTCGCCGATTACTGGGACCGTGATCAAGATCATGCCCCACGCCTTTATTGTGCTGCATGGAGATCGGGGAGTCCTTGTCCATATCGGTATCGATACCGTCTCCTTACACGGGGAAGGGTTCACTCGACATATCGAGGAGGGGCAAGAGATCGAAGCTGGACAACTTTGTTTCGAAGTAGATGCCACCATTGTGCGTTCACATGGGTTGGCCCTTGATACTCCGATTGTAGTGATGGATTCACCCAAAGGGGCATACGCATCAACCCGCAACGGTGAAGTTGTGCATCAAGGCGACGTACTGTTCGAACTTGGTGAATAGGTAAACCTACCTGAGCCACCTGTGGGGTGGCTACGTGGCTCGGGTATATTAGGCCATCATGTTTGATGCCTTATCTGATCGCCTTGACGCCGTCTTTGCTCGATTCCGTGGATCGCGAAAACTTACGGAGGACCAAGTCAAAGAAGGCTTGCGCGAGATACGTGTTGCCCTATTAGAGGCGGATGTGAACTTTCGGGTTGTTAAAACCTTCACATCACGTGTCAAAGAACGGGCAGTGGGATCAGATGTGTCTGAGGCACTTACGAGTGGCCAACAGCTCATCAAGATTGTGAATGAAGAGCTCGTTCGCATTCTGGGAGAACAATCAGCCAGTCTGGATCTCGGTTCATCAGTCCCAGCAGTCATTATGCTGGCTGGCCTTCAAGGGGCAGGTAAAACAACGGCTGCCGGTAAGTTGGCCCTCCATCTCAAACAAAAAGACCGCAAACCGATGCTCGTTGCGTGTGATTTGCAGCGCCCAGCAGCTGTGCGACAGCTCCAGATCCTTGGTGAACGTGTTGGGGTTCCTGTCTATGCACCACAAACAGAAGGTAACCCCGTTGATGTAGCGAATCATGCGGTTACCGAGGCACGCCGCCTTGGGCGAGACGTGGTGATCGTTGACACAGCTGGGCGAACCAATGTCGATGAAGAAATGATGGCCCAGGCTGCGGCCATCAAAGCGGCAGTCAATCCCGTCGAGACGCTATTTGTGATTGATGCCATGATTGGTCAAGAGGCCGTGAATGTAGCCCAAGCCTTCTTGGAAGCCGTTGATTTTTCTGGTGTGATTCTGTCGAAGCTTGATGGTGATGCTCGTGGCGGTGCTGCCTTGAGTGTGGCTGAAGTAACTAATCGTCCTATCAAATTTGCCAGCGTGGGCGAAAAGTTGGATGAGTTTGAGGCGTTTCACCCTGACCGTATGGCGGGCCGAATTCTTGGAATGGGTGATGTGCTCACCCTCATTGAAAAGGCAGAGGCAACGTTAGACCACGAACAGACGGCTGCAGCAACTGAGGCCATGCTCTCAGGTCAATTCACGCTTGAAGATTTTTTGGGCCAGCTCCAACAAATTAAAAAGATGGGCCCCCTTCAGGGGATTCTCGAGATGATTCCTGGAGTCGGTAAAGCACTCAAGGATGCAAATGCGTCTGTTGATGACCGTGAACTGGTGCGTATTGAAGCGATTATCCAGTCAATGACCGTTGAAGAGCGTAGAAATCCAAAGATTTTAAATGGGAAACGGCGTAAGCGTATTGCGGCTGGATGTGGACGCAGTGTCCAAGAGATTAATCAGATGATTAAAGCCTACGATCAGATGGCGGCCATGATGAAACAGATGGGCCCCATGATGAATATGTTTGCCGGTGGTGGGGGTGGTCCCAAGCGCGGTCGGTTTGGTCAGATGCGTGAATTACAGAAGATGCGCAAAGAACTCGAACAAGGGGATATGTCTGCCTTAGGCGGCGACCTATCGTCCATGATGCCGGGTGGCCAGATGCCCAATCTTGGTGGATCAATGCCGGGACTTGGGGGACCAATGGGTGGAATGGGCGGTATGGGTGGCCCAGCACCGGTTGGACCCGGAAAAAGAAAAAAGAAAAAGAAGCGGTAAGACGTACTCTGGGAGTTTGCACGCATAGCAGTCGAGGCACTGCTATGCTTTCACGTCCGACCGTACCGATTCTGAGATTTTCAAGGATATTACATGGCAGTCCGTATGCGCCTTCGGCGCGAGGGGAAGAAGAAGCAACCGTTCTACCGCGTCGTTGTCGCTGACAGTCGCTCACCACGCGATGGTCGTTACATTGAGGATATTGGGTACTATCAGCCCACCCATGACCCCTCAACGATTGAAATCAAGAACGATCGTGCGCTGTACTGGCTAGGTGTCGGTGCCCAACCGTCCGATCAGGTGAAGCAACTCCTTCGTATTACCGGCGTATGGGAAGAGTTCAAGCCTGGTGACAAGGGCCGTGACCGCACCGCTCAGCATGAAGCAAAGGCAGCGAAAGCTGCTGAACGCGATAAGCGTGTCGCTGAAGCCTTAGCAGCTGATGCTGCTCGTGTTGCTGAAGCCTTGGCGGCTAAGGAAGCTGAGATTGCCAATGCTGCCGCTGATGCTGATGCTGAAGAGGCTGAAGCAGATGCTGCTGATGCTGCGGCCGCCGAGGCTGAAGAAACCACTGAAGCTGACGCACCTGAGGCTGAGTAACTTGAGTTCATCTCTAGCCGTCGTTGACTGGATTGTGACCAATCTAGTAGACGATGTTGATGCCGTTGAGATCATCGAAGCTGAAGATCCCGATGGCACATTGGTCTATGAGGTGCAAGTCGCGCCTGATGATATGGGACGCCTGATTGGGCGACGTGGACGGACCGCGAAAGCGATTCGGACGATCGTATCGGCCATCAGTGACGAACCAGTAAACATCGACATTATCGGCTAACGGCTATCGTCTGCGTATCGTGAATACCGTAGCGGTCGGTCGTATCGGAAAGCCATTCGGTATTCGGGGTGAAGTCTACGTTCACCCCGAAACGGATTTAGGTGATGTGATTGACCAGGGTGTTCAGCTTCAAACCTCAGGTGGCCAGACACTAACCGTCCATCGTGCCCATTGGCATGGAGGGCGCTTTATTGTGGCATTTGAGGGATATACCACCCGAGATGATGCTGAATCACTCCGTGGACAGAACCTGTTTATTGATCGCGCAACCATCGTGTTAGACGATGACATGATGTGGGTCCAAGACATGATTGGTGTTCCTGTCGTAGATCCAAATGGTTCCTCGGTTGGTGAAGTTGCGGGAGTTCGTGACGGCACCGCACATGACTGGATCGTCCTGAGAACACCAGATGGCAAAGAACATCTGGTACCCCATGTTGCGGCAATTATCAATGTTGATGTTCAGCCGTTTGTCCTTGATGCGCCTGACGGCTTACTCGACTTGGAGTAGCAACGATGCGTATCGACGTGCTGACAATTTTCCCTGATTTCTTTACGTCGCCGCTGCGCACCTCTCTCCTTGGTCGTGCCATTGCCTTGGAACGAGTCCATATCAATATTCACGACCTGCGTACGTGGACACACGATACGCACCGGACGGTTGATGCACCTCCATACGGCGGCGGTGCTGGCATGCTCATGCGCCCAGAACCATTTTTTGAAGCGGCTGATGAGCTTTGGCCTGCCCAGCGTCCTCGTACGCTGGTTATGACGCCACGTGGCCGCCCCTTTGATCAGGCCTTCGCTGAAGAACTTGTCCAAGAGCCCCATCTAGCATTTCTGTGTGGTCGCTACGAAGGGATTGATGAGCGTGTGCATCTCCACCTCGCCACTGAGGAAGTTGCGGTTGGCAATGCGGTACTCGGTGGGGGAGAAGTTGCTGCCGCACTGATGATAGAGGCCATCACCCGACTTATTCCCGGTGTCATGGGCAACGAACATTCAGGCATTGAAGAGAGTTTTTCAGACGGTCTGGTTGAACATCCCCAGTACACCCGTCCTGCAACCTATCGTGGTTGGTCAGTACCATCAGTGCTTACCAGTGGTGATCACGGTGCAATTGCAGCATGGCGTTATCGTCAGGCCGTCGCTCGAACACGATTAGTACGCCCCGATTTATTGAGGAGGGACAATGACTGAAGTACCCGACGAATACGGTTCTTCACTGTCCCCATCGGCTCCTTCAACCCAGGATGATCATCAAGACTCTGACCGTGCTGCGGCGATACTCAGGTGGATTCGTGAAGTCGTCACATTGGTCGTCACGGCACTGGTGATGGCCATTCTGCTCAAAATGTTCTTGATCCAGACCTTCTATATTCCCACCGGGTCGATGCTTGAAACATTACAGCTTCAAGATCGCGTCATGGTTGAGAAGGTGAGCTATGGGCTTGGCGAGCCAAGACGGGGCGATATCGTCGTATTCCGTCGGCCAGGGCTAGAACCTGACGGGTTAAACCCAATTGCTGCACTGCGTGGGTTGGCTGAAAGCGTTCACCTCCTTGAACCTGAGGTTGATCGTGATTTGATCAAACGCATCATTGGGTTGCCGGGTGAAGAGATCACCATCGTTGATGGGGTCACGTATATCAACGGTCAAGCACTCCCAGAACCGTACACGATCAAAGACCCTGGAAGTTACGGACCATTCACCGTACCGCCAGGGCAATACTTCATGATGGGCGATAACCGACCAAATAGTTTGGATAGTCGGTTTACGTTGGGTACCGTACCAAAAGAGAACATTATCGGTAAGGCATTTACCATTGTCTGGCCGGTTGGGCACGCTCGCCTCGGCTTGAGTGCTAACCAGGAATACGGTGAACTTGCAGAAACTACAAAATCATCTGCTGACGTATCGTCTGGATCATAGTAACCTGTTCCTTCGCGTTAAACGCGACCCTATTTGTTTATTCCTTCGGAGACCTGTAGCAATGAACCGCACTGACATGGTCGATATGGCGACCCTTCGTGATGACATCCCTCATTTCAACCCTGGTGACAACGTCAAGGTTCACGTAAAGGTGACCGAAGGCGAGCGTACCCGTATTCAGGTATTCCAAGGGGACGTGCTTGGTCGCCGTGGTTCGGGCCCGCGTGAAACCTTCACCGTTCGTAAAATCAGCTTCAACGGTATCGGTGTAGAACGTATCTTCCCTGTCCACGCACCGATCATTGAGAAGATCGAAGTGATGCGTCGTGGCCGAGTTCGCCGTGCCAAGCTGTACTACCTGCGTGACCGCGTTGGTAAGGCGGCAAAGATCCGCGAACGCCGCTAATCAGCGGCGCGATACGTGAACCGACCGGGCTTCCGGTCGGTTTTTAGTTACCTCCGCATCACCAGATTCCTTGTAGAGCAGCGTTTGCCGCTTCGTGGCTAGTGCGTGCAGTATGGCGATTGGCAAGCCTGTCTGCCTCAATGCCCAGGCGATTTTGGTGGGCGCGTCGTCCGTGTGCGCAACAATATGCTCGATTTGAGTGGCTTCCGGGGATAGCCAAGCGCATCGCTGAAGCAGAAGGCTGGTCAGATGTTGTCTTCGGCGTGACGTTTGAAGAAATCCAGCAACGTATGGTTGCCGGTTGGTTCACCCACACAGTCATGGAGCATACTCCACGAGACAAAACGCACCGTGTCGGCCTTCTTGGGGCTAAAGACATTGAGTACCGAGATGGCAGCAGACAGGAGCCAGGGTGGCAGTTTTGAGATCTTCACCGGACGGTCGAGTGCTCGGAAGGCACATTCAGCAAGGCCTTGCCAGGTAAAGGCTTCAGGGCCTCCCACATCCCACATACCAGGTTCGCCAGCGGTGAGTCGATCGATGCAGTAGGCCGCAAGGTCAGCACCATGGATCGGGTTGATCCGTACGTCAGGTCGTACGACATAAACGCGCCCCTTCTGGGCCATCTTGAGTATTTCAGTCATGTCAGAGAAGTACCCTGGGGGATTAATGATCTGGCTTGAGATCGATGAAGACCTCAAATCGTTAACAAAGGCAGTCTTCGCCTGGGTCAACTGTGCCGGGCATTGGTCACCTCCGATGACATTGATATAGCAGAACTGGCCAACACCGTGTCGTTCAGCCGAGCGGAGGATAGCGAGGTTCGCCTTGTGGTCGATATCCCATGGATCGGCTGCTTGCTTCGTAACCCCGAGGGCGGAGACCACGTTGTCCACGCCTTCAGCGATATCTGCAACAAAGTCGGGGTTCGAAACTGCCCCGACAGCCCAGTCGTCAACGAGACCTTCCAAAGAGGGCGACTCCCACGGGCCGGGGGCGAGGGCGCGTTCTCGGCTCCTGACAATTGCGCGCACGTTGTGGCCGCGACGGTGCAGTTCTGCAACGATGAAGCGTCCGAGATACCCCGTGGCTCCAGCGACGAGTGTTGTGGCGGTCATGTGTGACTCCTTTCTGCGGCAAGTGAGGTGCTGACAGATCTGAGCCAACGAACTGACCTTCTCCCGCGCGGTACCGGGACGAAACGGATTGGAGATGCGTCAACCAGAACACCTTGGCGCACCTTGCCACGTCCTGGACCACTATCTGAAACGAAGGACCACACGCAGCTGGTCCACCTCATTCCCCGATCATTTAAGTGATTTCTTTTACACTATAGGCTGTCTACTTCACCGATTACTTCGGTAAGAATCCCCTAGATCATTGGTCGATCGAGCCGGTACTTCGCGGTCTACAAGGGGTGTGAGCAGTCAGAGTGACCGCCTCCTAGCTGAGACGTACCAGAAGAACCGAAAAGTCTTAACCCCAGTCCCAAATGCTAAGAACTTGGCGGTCTGCGAGACGCTGAGCCTGAGGCCAAAACCGTTTTGTGGTAAAGCGATCATGTCGGGATACGAGCTACGCCATGAGCGATCAATTCTGGTGCTGATGGCCGCCCGGTCGAGTGTCCATCGCACCTTCAACCGGCTCCACACCCACTGCGCAGTTGACGTATCTCTTGATGGCCACATACTGCCCCCGAACACATACAAGCTATTAATCGGTGGGATCAAGTAGTACTTGGAATCTGAGTTATGGAACCGATGGCACACACCGTATGCCTCCGAGTGTTGGCGGGTGGTTAAGGCTAATGTCACTAGGTTTCTTGGACGCACCGGACAGGTACCCCAGCACCCTTTTGGTAACGGGTTGCCCGATACCACAAGACGGAATGTTGAAGCGGCATGTGGACACGGTGGTGCTCAGGAACAGGGTGATTGCCAACACCTATTCCTCGTTCACTATTCCGCTCTCTCCGAGAGGCTGTATGCGATACACTCCACAGTGAAGGAGATCATGCCGACAGATCCTCTTTTCTATTCCTTCTACATCGTTGCTGAGAAGAGGGAAAGGTGAATCATGCGTAATAGAACGGTTGAGAGCCGGTCTACGCTTCGAGCACGCAGAGTACTTGGGGCCTGTTATCTAGCCGCTGGCATCGGAAAGTGCTTCCCATCCTGGGAGAGTACCGAGGGACGCCTTACCCAGGCACTTGAG
The DNA here is from genome assembly GCF_036336025.1 of Stomatohabitans albus. Classification (NCBI taxonomy): domain Bacteria; kingdom Bacillati; phylum Actinomycetota; class Nitriliruptoria; order Stomatohabitantales; family Stomatohabitantaceae; genus Stomatohabitans; species Stomatohabitans albus. Next base: position 66,118 of record NZ_JAYKKE010000003.1, on the reverse strand, counting down.
GCGAATCGGGGCACGGTCATCGAACAGCCGACCCAGTGGCTCCTTCGTGAGCACGAAGGGGTCAACGCATTTGTGGCGTCGGCAATGACCGGTGCAGGCGTAGCGATAGTGGCCGGGGAAGGCCCGATCGTGGACACGGCTATTGCCTGCACGCTACCCATGCTCGGCTGCTTTGTCACCGTACTTCACCGGGCACTCCCAGCGGTCATTCCGGTCGACCTTGCCTTTGCCGGAGCCGCGATCTGGATTCTGCGCAAGCGTCGCCAGAGCCGGTGCGTGAGCTAAGAGCTGTTGCACCACGGGCCAGGGTGCCCGAATACGGATTCGTCCAATGAATAATCGTTCTGGGATTGGTTGTTGGAAGTTCTCCACCGCTGGTTAGTGGTTGGTGAAGGTGACATAAAACTGGTTTTTGGGGTGGGCTTTTACCGTTTGATCTGTCCTACCTTGATGGTGCCCTTGAGTCAGAGTCCCCAGATGGACAGCCACAGATACTCGAGGATTGCCTGCCTGGTCGGAAGGTTCCCTGGCAGAACAGAGCGTGTGGAGCAATGAGCTAATGAGCATGGCGACAGCCGAGGACCAGGTAACCGCCAATCCCGTTGTAGCTACCTTTGTAGCTAGAACGTTGCATCGCGCTGGGGGTATAGGCCCTGCTGAGGTTAAGCACTCGAAACCCATGCACGGCCACACGTTGTCATAACAAGTAGTCTGCCCGCCAATTATCTTCAATAGGTGATTCATCTGGCCGGGGGGTTGCTGGTTCGATGTTCTTGACGGCACCTGTCACCGATAGAAACCAGCACCTGTTCAAACTAATGGATAACGAGCACACCAGTGGCCCATAGTCAGGCCTGCTTTACCGTGTTATGGTGTACGCCTTCGAGACGCGGCGATACCTAAGGCATGTGCTGCCAATAGCCCAGCCCCGCATAGCCCTGCAGCGCGCAATGGACGAGATGTCGTGGGTACTCCAGCGGCGCGAAGCCGCCGACGTGCCCACCACCACTGCGGAAGTACCACGGTGGGGGAGGTCAATACCCCCGTGACGTAGCCTCGGGAAACCATCGCACTTAGTAGGTGTCCCCAGCCATGCGCTCCGAATGCCATCTGGACATCCTGGTAAAGCCAGCCACGGCCACGGGATCGGATGCCGTCGATGACCGCCACGGCTAAGAGCAGGCCTATCACGCTAACACCCACGTTGACATGTCGTTGGCTGGGTTGTCGTACTACTTCAGGTACACGATTCGACACCCCGAGACGTTGGTAAACGGCGGGTGCCGTGCGCGCCATGGTTAACCACTCCTCGCCATCATTGGCTAAGAACGACCCCCACAACGATAAGGGGACAAGCCATCGGTCACGCCCTTCAAGCCTTCCATTCATCGCAATTCCCTTTCATCAGAAGTATTGCAATAACCCTTGGGTGACGGTATTGACGATAACAGGCTGACACTACGAATGGCAACACGGAGTGAGCTGATCAGAAAGCGCACCCTCATAGCTCCCTGAAGATGGGTTATCCCCAGAGTTGGTAGGTTGTGGATCTTTTTTGTTTCTTGTGGATAAGTGGCGTTCCGTTTGTGGTGAATACCTACGGTCGTGCCTATGTACACACCACATCGTCTTGGCGCTGTTGGCGAAACCCTTGCCGCCGACTATCTCAGCACCCACGGATATACCCTGCTTGATCGCAATTGGCGCGCTGCACAGCATCTCCGTGGTGAACTGGACATCGTTGCCCACAAAGACAATCGTCTGGTCTTTGTAGAAGTAAAAACATCCAGTGCGACCACAGGTCATGCCCTGGCCCACATCACCAACCAAAAGTGCCGCCAGCTTCAAGCACTTGCACGTGCTTGGCGCGACACCCATCACCACGTGCGTGGCTATAGCCGTGGCGACGTGATTGCTGTCACCATTCCTCGCCATAATCCTGACCAGACAGCTCTCTTACATCTAGAGGGGGTCTGGTGAGTACCGGATTAGCACGTACCGTGGCGCTCGCGGGGCTACAAACCATTCCTGTACAAGTCGAAGCCACCATCAGTAAAGGGCTTCAAACCGGTCCAGGGAACGGTTTTGGTGTCCTCGGAGTTCATGGACAGATCGCCAACGAAGCTCGAAACCGAGTTCGGGCCGCACTGGAGGCAATTGGGGTGCCCCTCGCCGGCCATCGTGTACTGGTGAATCTCACCCCTGCAGCGGTTCCCAAGGCAGGCTCACGGTTTGACCTGGCCATCGCCGTTGCCGTGATGCGCGCATTCGGCCTTCTTGATACGAGTGATGATTGTTTTATCGGAGAAGTATCCTCGCATGCGAATGTCATTGGGGTGAAGGGTGTCTTACCAAGTGTGGCAGGGTACGACCAGGTTGTGGTAGCCAGTGACAATGCCATGGAGGCACGGCTTGGGTGTTCTGGGGAAGTCCGGTGCCTCAACACATTACGGGAATTGTGTGATGGGTTAACCGTTGTTGTTTCGTCGCCCGATCCCCTTCCTCCTGACCCAGTTTTAGACCTTGCTGACGTCTATGGCCAATTCGAAGCAAGACGGTCCCTCGAACTCGCTGCCGCAGGGGGCCATAACTTGTTGCTCATAGGCCCACCAGGTACTGGCAAGTCCATGTTGGCGGCTCGTATGCCGTCGATTCTCCCGCCTTTAACCGCTGAACAAGCCATAGAGGTTGCCAGTATCCGAAGTTTATGTGACCGCCCTGGTTCACTCCTTGCTATGCCCACACAACGCCCATTTGCGGCCATTCATCACACCGCGTCACGGTCTGCACTCCTCGGAGGTGGGTCACCGATTGCGCGTCCAGGTGCCATTACCCGTGCCCACCATGGGGTGCTTTTCATTGATGAAATCTTTGAATGGGGACCACGAACCTTAGACGGGTTACGCCAGCCCCTTCAAGATAACCAGGTCGTTATCGCTCGTTCAGGGGGTCAAGTAACGTGGCCAGCCTCCATTCAAGTTATCGCTGCGGGGAACCCCTGCCCTTGCGGACCGCCAAAAACGGGTTGCCGGTGCCGACCTGAGCAGGTGCTGCGTTATCGTGCCCGTCTATCAGGGCCATTGGCCGATCGGTTCGACCTGGCACCGCGTGTGCAGCGCACTGCCACGAAAGATGTTAAACAAGTCGAGCCAGGGGAGTCATCATCAATCGTCGCCCAACGGGTCATGGCAGCTCGGCAGCTTGCAGTCAATCGTCAAGGATGCATGAATGCGGTTGCACCAATTGGCGATATTCGGCAGGCATCAAGTGAACAAGCCATCACCGTTTTGGCCGATGCGTGCGATGCCAATGGGCTGAGCGCCAGAGGGTTTGACCGCGCCCTTCGGGTTGCCCGCACGATCGCTGACCTCAGCCAAGAACCAACCACCCAAGCCGTTCATGCGCTTGAAGCATTAGCCCACCGAATGCAACTTGATGCGTTATGGAGTCTCACATGACAATCAGTGACCAAATCCGTTCACTCGTTGCCCAAGGACTCACTAGTAAACATATTGCGGCTGCCTGCAAGCGTGCCGATCCCAGTGGCCTTGACGAGGTACTTCGGGCTATACGTCCAACAGGCCAACCCATCCCGATTGATAAGCGTCTCATCTGTATTGGAGACCCAACCTGGCCAGAGCGCCTAGACCATTTCACGATGATGGGTGGCCCGTGGTGGCTCTGGTGTGAGGGCATAACATCAGCATTATCTTGCCCAACAACCGTTGCCATCGTTGGAACCCGTCAGGCGAGTGCCGATGGGCTTCAACTGGCCTACACGATTGCAAACGATCTCGCCCAACATGGCATTACGGTCGTATCGGGTATGGCACAAGGTATCGACCAAGCCGCACACCGGGGGTGTTTAGCCGGTGGCGGATTAACGATAGGCGTGTTGGGTTGTGGGTTGGAAGTGCCCTATCCAGCCAACGCAACGGCACTGAAGGCTGAGGTTATTGCCCAAGGATGCCTTGTTAGTGAACAGCCTCCAGCCATGCCCATCGCCTACCCAGGTCAGTTTCTGGAACGTAATCGCATCATCGCTGGACTAGCTGATGCGGTAGTCATTATCGAAGCCAAACAGCGTTCAGGGGCATTGAATACGGCCGGCTGGGCAGCCACGTATAACCGGGAGTGTTTGGTTGTACCATCAAGCCCAACAAATCGGTCTGCCGCAGGAAGTTTGGCGTTGATTCGTGATGGTTGTTTGATGGTTCGCAATGGCCATGATGTCCGCGAAGCCCTCGGCCTCACCAACTCTGCTGATGAACCGGTGTCTGGTGTACCGCCAGTGCTTCACGAACGGGTCCAGGAGATATACACCCTGTTGGGGCCACAACCCACCGCCATGGATACCCTCTGTGCACATACCGGGCTGCCCATTGCTGAGGTTATGGCACGCTGTGGGGAGTTGATGAATGCAGGCCTGGCCAGCATGACTGGGGAAGGTATCTATCGACTCACCTAGGGTCATTACCTATCGCCGGCCCCATTCCACCTGTTTATCCCTTGTCATGTGATGCAGAATGGGTCTGTGCCTATTGATCCGAAAAGTCTTATTGGTTTCGGTGCGGAAGCAACGTCGCGTTCAGTTAAACGCGTGTCTAACTTGCCCGCACCGATTCGTCAAGCCATAACTGGAGACCCCATTGAAATAGATGGTCAGGTTCTCGATCATGAGAGTCAGGTAGTACTTAAAGCAGGGGAATGGGCCAGGCCCGACACCCTCACCCCTGACAATGTGGCTGAGTTCCGTCTCTTTGGTAATTCATCAGCGATCATGGGCGGTGGATCACCCCTACCCATTGCCGAAGAACGCAATTTCTCGATTCCGACACAAACAGGGCCGATTGAAGGGCGGTTGTATCGGCCCGTCACGGGAGATGCAGTGACACCAGGATTGTTATACCTGCACGGTGGGTCATGGATATTCGGCAATATTGATACCCATGCCAACGTCTGTCGCATGATTGCGATGGCGGCAAACGTGACCGTGTTAGCGATTCACTACAGCCTCAGCCCTGAACGTGTATTTCCCTTTGCCTTAAATGAAGTGCGTGATGCATGGCATTGGATGCACGCACGTAAAGACGAACTGGGTATCACCGGCGGTATCGCTATTGCTGGGGATTCGGCAGGGGCCAATATGGCTACCGTGCACTGTATCCGAGCCCGTGATGAAGGCTGGCCCACGCCCTCATTCCAACTGCTCTTTGTACCGCCAACGGACATGGTGTCGATGACCTACAGCCGGGAACGATTCAAAGAAGGGTTTTTCTTAACGGAAGCTGATCTCGTCCAAGCAGCAGAGAATTATCTGGGCGGAGACCACTCCTTACTTACCAACCCACTTGTATCACCCATATTGTGTGAGAACTTATCGGGGCTTCCAAGTGCACATATCGCCACAGCAGGGTTTGATCCCCTTCGTGATTATGGGGAGGCGTACGGAAATGCATTACGTGAAGCTGGGGTTCAAGTTGATATTTGTCGTCACGCAACGTTGCTTCACCCGTTCGTCAATTTGATTGGTGTTAGTCACGCCGCCCGTGAAGCTGTAGCAGTGGCAGCGGGCGCATTACGCATGGGAATAGCCAGTGCCGGCATCTACGTACCCTGAGCAGTCAAAAATTCATCCGGTCTGGATAGCTTGTCGTGACGAGCTCCTGCATTATCTGGCCAATGTGCGTCATGTGAGCGATCATACGGTGGCGGGATATCGCCGTGATATCACGCAATATGCGCGTTGGTGTACGGCCTTTGGGATTGACCATCCTCAAGAGGTCACCTTGTCAGTGCTCCGTGCGTGGATTGGACAGTTAAGTCGAGACGGACTGTCTAGGGCGTCCATCTCCCGCAAGCGTTCTGCTATCCGAGCCTTTCACAAACGGCTGGTTGAAACCGGCGTGATGGATCATGACCCGTCTCAACGCTTGGGTACCCCCAAGGTGCATCGAGACCACCCCGACACCTTGCGGCGTGATCAAGTTGCCGCCTTAATTGCCCAAGCAAAAGCCCATGGAGACAAGGATTCTCCCTTTATTCAGGCTCGTGATACCGCCATTTTGGAAGTGTTGTATTCGACAGGTCTACGTGTCAGTGAGTTGTGCGCGCTCACGTGTACCCAAGTCCTAGAGCGACCCAATGTGCTTCGGGTCATGGGGAAAGGACGCAAGGAGCGTCAGGTCTTACTCGGTGAACCCGCCCAACAAGCTATTCGTACGTACCTTACGCACCGTTCTGCGCAGAACATCAGCGCAAATCACGATCTGCTGTTTATTTCTCCCAAAGGTACGCCACTTGATCGTTCAGCGATATACCGTGTTGTTGACAAACGAGCGAAGCAAGCCGGATTAGCAAATGTTTCTCCACATACCTTGCGACATTCGTTTGCGACTCACTTATTGGAAGGCGGAGCCGACCTAAGAAGTGTCCAAGAACTTCTCGGACACGATGTGCTTGCAACAACACAGATCTATACCCATCTAACGACTGACCATATTCGGGATGTGCATGCCAGCGCCCATCCCCGACGCTAGGACCTTGCTGTGACGACAGACGTGACCACCAAACCTCGACCCTCGGACCAACCCGAGGTACAAGAAATGTGGGACGAGTTTTACAAAACCCGGAGCGAGCTTGCTCGTGAGCGGTTAATTATGCAGTACTCGCCCCTGGTTAAATACGTAGCTGGACGGGTATGGTCTGGCTTGCCGCGCTCCGTAGACCGCGCTGAGCTTATTAGTCACGGCATGGTCGGGCTGAACGATGCGATCAATAAATTCGACCCCTCGCGCGGGTTTAAATTCGAAACCTATGCGATGAGCCGTATTAAGGGTTCAATTATCGATGAGTTGCGTGCGGCTGACTGGGTTCCACGCTCTATTCGTGCGAAGGCTCGTAACGTTGAACGGGCGATGGCTGAATTACAGCAACAGCTTGACCGCACTCCAAGTGATGAAGAACTCGCTGAGTTCATGGGCATCGACACGAGTGAGCTTCAACAAACCTTGAGCCAGATTGCCACGATGAATCTGGTGGCATTAGATGATCCGTTCGGTGATGAAACCCAAGGGGCTACCTTAGGCGAAACGTTACCTGACGAATCCGGTGTTGACCCGCTAGAGATTGTTGAACACACCGCAGTCAAAGAAGTACTGGTTGATGCGATTAACCGGATGGGTGAACGCGAAAAGACCGTTATTTTGCTGTACTACTTTGAAGGTATGACCCTCGCGCAGATTGGTGAGATTCTGGGTGTCACCGAAAGCCGTGTGTCACAGATTCATACGAAAGCCGTTTTGGGGTTGCGCACCAAAATGAACGCGCGCTTTGAAGCATAAGACGTCCCAATCACCCCGCCTGTGGATGGCGTCTGTATTATCCACATCTGTGAAACTGAGTGCGGTAGCTCCTATCCGTGCGCACCAAGCTTGGCGTCATGTACTCCCAACACATATCACGAGAGGTATTTCGTCTCTGGGCGGCGATTAGTGTTGTACTCGTGGGATGGCTGGTGCCCCAAGGGGCCTTGGCGAGACCGATCTCCTATGTTCGTCCGGTACCTGGGACTGTTGTTCAAACCTTAGCTGAGCCTAAACAACCATGGACATCAGGGCATCGGGGTGTCGACCTCGCTGCTACGCCAGGAGAGTCGGTGCATGCAATGCGGCGTGGGACCATCGTGTTTGCTGGGATGGTTGCCGGAGTTGGTTGGGTCACAATCGACCATGGCGGTGACCTGTCAACAACCTATGGGCCCATCGCCATGCCTAGTGCTGTACGTGTTGGCCAAGTGGTTCAAGCGGGAACGGTGATAGGCGTTATTGCCCCTGGCCAAAACCACCTCGATGTGGGCGCACGAGTTCCTCACCCGACCTGGCGGACGCATTACCGTTACTTGGACCCTTTGAGCTTGGAACAGCAATGGATCATCCGACTGAAACCCGCGTAGCAAAGCAAGGTAAACACGCTACGCTAGCCTGCCCACAGCTTGCTGTGGGTATTTCGCAGTGCACGAATGCCCCGCGGTCCTTGTATGAGGGAGGGGCAGGCAACTGGCCTTGTGCACAAGGTACAACCGCAAAGGAATTACATGAGCACGTCCACTCGACCCGCAACTGTCCGTCAGCTTCTCGAAGCCGGCGTTCACTTTGGCCACCAGACCCGCCGCTGGAACCCCAAGATGAAGCGTTTCATCTTCGGTGAGCGTAACGGTATTTACATCCTGGACCTCCAACAGACCGTTGGCATGTTGGAAAAGGCTACGGCCTTCATTGAAAAGACCGTCTCCAAGGGCGGCACCGTGCTGTTTGTCGGCACCAAGAAACAAGCCCAGGAAGTTATTAGCCAGCAGGCCACCCGTGTTGGGATGCCCTATGTGAACTATCGCTGGCTTGGCGGCATGTTGACAAACTTTGAAACGATCAAGGGTCGTTTGAGCCGTTTGCGTGAACTTGAGGATATGGTCAACGACGGCACCATCGAATTGCTGCCAAAGAAGGAAGGCCTCCTTCTTATGCGCGAACTCGACAAGCTTCGCCAGAACCTTGGTGGCATCCGTTCAATGAACAAACTGCCCGCTGCTATCTGGGTTGTGGACACGGTTAAGGAACACATCGCGGTTGCCGAAGCCAACCGTCTTGGCATTCCCGTTGTGGCTGTGGTGGATACAAACTGTGACCCCGACATGATTGACTTTGTCATTCCGGGTAACGATGACGCCATTCGTTCCACGGCGATGCTCACCGGGTTGATCGCCGATGCGGTGGCAAACGGCTACGCCCGTCGCGCCTCCGGTGGTGAAGTCGCTCCGGCCGATGTTCAGGCACCGGTTGAGACTGAAGAGGTTGCCGAACCACTTGCTGAATGGGAAATTGCCCTTCAGGCTGAAGAAGCAGCCAGCGCAGCCATCGCCGCTGGTGCCGTACCTGGCGACCTGATCGATCCAGACGACGATCTGTAGAACCCCAGGGGAGGGGAACCTCCCCGACCCATGATGTTTCCGCTCAAGTCGGGTAACGGACCGCAGCGGCTTTCAAACTCAGACCTACCCAAGGAACAATCACAATGAGTGACGTGAAAATCAGTGCTGCCGATGTTAAGCGCCTGCGCGAGGCAACCGGTGCAGGAATGATGGATTGTAAGAAAGCGCTCGTCGAAGCCAACGGTGATTTTGAATCAGCCGCTGACATTGTACGGGCCAAGACCGGCCGTAAGATGGCCGAACGTGCCGGTGAACGTGAAGCTGGCGACGGTGTGGTGCATGCTGTCGTAAGCGACAGTGGTGACCAAGGTGCCATCGTTAAGGTGGCTTGTGAAACTGACTTTGTGGCCAAGGGTGACGCCTTTGTGAACTTGGCGCAGGTTGTTGCCGAAACCGTCTTGGCACACGATGTTGCTGATGTGGCCGCATTAATGACCACCGCAACGCCGATGGGCAAAACGGTTGCCGACCTCGTTGAAGAGGTACAAAGCACCACAAAAGAGAAGGTCGAGATTACGGACTTCCGCCGCTTCGCCGTGGACGGTGGCACTGTTCGCTTCTACCTCCACACCCCCACCCCTGGTATTCCAGCCAAGATTGGTGTGCTGGTGGCAGTCAACACTGCCGGAGAGAGTGCCGCACAACTGGCGAGTGACATTGCCCTTCATGCCGCTGCTGCACGTCCGGTCGCGGTACGTGAGGATGAGGTTGACCCGGCATTGGTCGAAAAGGAACGCACCTTTGCTCGCCAGCAAGCCGAAGAGGAAGGCAAGCCAGCCAATATCATTGAGAAGATTGTTGAAGGCCGTGTTCAAGCCCTCTTCAAGGAACAGGTGTTATTGAACCAGCCATTCGTCAAGGATCCTTCCACCACCATTGCCAAACTCTTAGGCGACGTTGAATTAGTTGACTTTGCACGCTTTGAGATTTAACCCATAGCGGTTACTGCACGGCATAACAAGACCCCCAGTGTTGGGGGTCTTGTTTGTTGAGTGAGAGAAAAGAGACGACGTATTCGGTGTCAAACCAATAATGGGTGGTGAGGAAACAGACTGGTTACTTCGTAACGATTCGCCAGGTGAGGGGGTACCGGCGCAAACGTGCGTTGGAGGCGTCAATCGCAGCCAAGACCGAAAAGACGAGGTAGCCAAGGAAGATCAGTATGAGACCAATGAATGCAAAGGGGATCGTGATCACCAAGAACATACTGGCAAAGAGCGCGTATACGGCGATGGTGACCGTAAACGAGAAGTTCAATGATTCAAGCACGTGGGCTCGAAGTTCTGGGCTACGACCCATCGTAATGAAATAGAAGACTAAGGGGCCAAGAAACGCGAACCCACCAAGGAACACGGCGACTAACCCAGAAATATGTGTGAGAATGGCGACGGTCCGATCGTCATCATTTAACGGTGATGGTGAGGTGACATTGAAATCGCTCATGGCGGAGACTTTCTCTTTATAGGGTGAACAATTATGGCTGCAATCGTGCCAGCATCATTCGCTCGCTCCAACAGGGCCAGCCCCTTAACAGGCATCAGGGCCATCCCTCACAAGCGTATTAGAATCGCCACCAAAGACTGAGAGGAGCGCGATGCCATGGCCGAACCCTATGCCCGTGTGCTGTTGAAATTGTCAGGTGAAATGTTTGGATCTGAGGGTGCAGCCATCACTCCAGACGTGGTTGGTTCAATTGCCAATCAACTGGCAGAAGTCGTCGATAGCGGCCACGAGGTTGGCATTGTGGTTGGCGGGGGCAATATCTTCCGAGGTGCAAGTCCACGGGCCGCTGGGATGGATCGTTCTAGTGCGGACCATATGGGCATGTTAGCCACGGTCATTAATGCGTTGGCCCTTCAAGATGCGTGTGAGAAGGTTGGGCTGGATACGCGAGTGATGAGTGCGGTACACATGTCTGAAATTTGTGAACCGTATATTCGGCGCCGTGCCGTGCGCCACCTGGAAAAGAAACGGCTAGTGATTTTTGCCGCCGGCCTTGGCGCACCCTATTTCTCGACCGATACCGCCGCAGCACAACGTGCCCTTGAAATTGAAGCTGATGCGGTACTCAAAGCGACAAAGGTTGACGGTGTGTACGACGTTGACCCCGAGAAAGAAGCTGATGCAACGCTGTATAAGGACCTTGACCATCACACGGTTTTAAACCAGGGGTTACGGGTTATGGATGCCACCGCAATCAGCTTGTGCATGGACAATAATTTACCGATTATCGTCTTTAACCTAAACCCGGTGGGCAATATCTTGAAGGTAGTACAAGGGGAACATATCGGTACGTTCGTGCATACCCCGTAATCCAGCGCTCAGGACGACTCAAAGGAGCAATGATGATTGATGACGTGTTAGCAGAGGCCACCACTGCAATGGAAGGGGCAATTGAGCACACACGTGAACGGTTGAGCCGTATCCGTACGGGACGGGCCAATCCACAACTCCTCACCAATTTGCGTGTGGAATATTACGGTACGCCTACCCCTATGCAGCAAGTAGCCAGTGTGACTGCCCCTGAGGCGCGTGTATTGCTTGTTACGCCCTATGATGCGAGCGCCCTGTCAAATATCGAAAAAGCGATCCTGTCGTCTGATCTTGGGTTGAACCCGTCTAATGATGGCAAGGTTGTTCGGGTTGTATTTCCAGAATTGACCGAAGATCGTCGTAAAGAATTCGTGAAAATGGCGAAGGAGCAAGCTGAAGAGGGCCGGATTTCTATTCGCAATATTCGCCGAAAAATGAAGGATCAGATCGGGGAATTAGAGCTCAGCGAGGATGAAGAGCGCCGAGCTGAAAACCGTCTCCAAGATGTGACGGATAAGTATGTTAAACAGGTCGATGAGATTCTTTCTGCGAAAGAATCAGACCTGATGCAGGTCTAATACTTTATGGATGAACCGACGCGAAAACCCAAGGACCGTAACCTAAAGGCCGCAATTGGTGTTGGTGTGGCCCTTGGGATCGCGATGGTGCTTGCGGCGCGGCTCTCTCCCATTGCGCTCTTAATCGTTGTTCAGTTATTCCTTGTGATTGCGCTTATGGAACTGGACCGCGCATTCACGATGCGACGTTCCCAACCCCCCACGCTGTTGGCTATCGTGGCGATGCCCATTTCGTTTTTTGCCGCATGGAATCTCGGTCCCGTTGGATTGTTAATGGGTGTCCTCCTGAGCTTTCTTGTAGGGGTTCTTGGGGTGATGACCTCGTCGAGTCAAGGCCGAGCAGCAGAACGGTTCGGCCTTTATGCCTTGATGGTGTTATGGGTACCATTCCTGGCCTCGTTCTTGGCGCTGATCTTGCGCATGGATAACGGCATCTGGATTGTGCTCAGTGTGTTTGCCCTCGCGGCATCAAACGATATCGGTGCCTACATCGTTGGGCGGCGGTTTGGAAAACACCCCTTAGCCAAAACGATCAGCCCTGGGAAAACATGGGAGGGTATGTTTGGCGGCCTTGCCACCACGGTCCTTATTGCTGTGATCCTATTTTTCATCGTCCCACTTCCAGACGGCATTGATGTGTGGCAGATGGGTGTGATGGGTATCGGGATGTCCTTGGCGTCTGTCTTTGGTGATCTGTTTGAGAGTTTGATTAAACGTGACCTTGGTGTAAAAGATTTAGGTTCCATTTTGCCTGGTCATGGCGGTGTTATGGACCGGATTGATGCCCATCTCTTTGCCTTTCCGGTAGCCTGGCTTCTTTTAACAGTGACAGGTGTGTAAACGGCATGGTGGTTTCTCTTTCTCGACCCGTTCGAGACCTCTATAACGATGATGAGCTTGCGCATGTCCTTGAGGATCAGCCAGCCTTCCGCGTGAACCAGGTTCAAGATTGGTTAGCCAAAGGCATTGATGACCCTGCCAAGATGCATAATCTTCCTCGGGCCCTGCGAGAACAATTGGCTGAAGCCGGAGGAGAGCGGCCACGCATTATTCGCGTGAGTGAGGCTGATGACGGGCTGACGCGAAAAGTGTTATTACAGTGTGGGAATGAAGCAATCGAGAGTGTACTCATGCTCTATCCCAAAACGAACGATAGAGCTGGGCGGGCAACGGTGTGTATATCAACCCAGGCAGGCTGTGCGATGGGATGCCCGTTTTGTGCCACCGGCCAAATTGGGTTGAAGCGCCAGTTGACACTCGGTGAAACCGTTCGCCAGGTGACTGTCATGCAGCGCCTCTTAGCTGGTGACGCTGATCCTGAGGTCTGGGGAGAGCACCTCCCGGCTCCGTTACCGAAAGGCGTCCCCGACCACGTCACCAACGTTGTATTTATGGGGATGGGTGAACCCTTTGCGAACCAAAAAGTTTGTTTGGGTGCCGTGAAGTGGCTTCATGAACGGTTTGGGTTAGGCGCCCGGTCGATAACGGTCTCAACAGTCGGTATCGTGCCCGGAATCAAACGCCTGCAAGCGATGGATTTACCAGTCACGTTGGCCGTGAGTTTGCATGCCCCAACCGATGCCTTGCGTAACGACCTTGTACCCGCCAATAAAGCATTTTCTATTGATGAATTATTGTCGACGGTGGCTGATTACCTTGCGGCAACGAAACGCCGCGTCACGATTGAGTACGTCATGATTGACCAGGTCAATTCTGCAACATACCAAGCAAAACAGCTTCGCGATGTTCTTAAAAAGCACCTCGGTCTGGGCAAAGTACACGTGAATCTGATCCCGATGAATCCCACCCCAGCCGTGCCATGGTTTGCCCCACCTATTGAGCAGCAGCAAGCCTTTGCCCAGGTGCTCAATGACGGTGGGATTCCCGCTACCATTCGAGCAAATCGTGGGAACGATATTGATGCGGCTTGTGGCCAGCTCTATGCGAATTATCAGGCAGGGTCGGGTAAAACCTTGCCACGTGCTGTTGGTGCCGCTGATCGGGTGATGCAACATCAAATGACAACGAAACGGGGTTCGAATGCGTAGGATTTCCTTGTTAGGTTCGACTGGATCTATCGGGGTACAGACCATCGACGTGGTGGAATCCCTGCCTGACGACCTCATGATCGTGGGCCTGGCCAATCGAGGAAATCCTGGGATCATCGACCAGGCGTTACGCTGTGGTGCAACATATGTAGGAATCGTTGACCCCGATGTGGCGGCTCAGGCCCGATCCGTGCTTGAACCAGAGGGCATTACGGTTATTGATGGGCCAGATGCCGCAACTGCGATTGCATCTATTGCATCTGATGTCGTGGTGAACGGGATGGACGGCCTTCAAGGTATTGGTCCTTCTATTGCTGCGCTGCAGTCGGGTGCTGCACTTGCGTTAGCGAATAAAGAAAGCATGGTTGCTGGCGCCGCACTGTTACATACTGCTGCTGGTGGTGACCATGACCGCATTATTCCCGTTGATAGTGAGCACTCAGCCTTGGCCCAGTGTCTGCGTAGTGGTGAGCACCATGAGGTTGGCCGGCTTGTTTTAACAGCATCGGGCGGGCCATTTCGTGGACGAACGCGCGATGAACTTGCCAATGTCACGATCAACGAGGTGCTCGCCCATCCCACCTGGGATATGGGTGCCTTGGTGACGGTTAATAGTGCATCGTTAGCCAATAAAGGGCTTGAAGTGATTGAGGCCCACGCCTTGTTTGGGGTGGACTACGATGCGATTGACGTCGTTGTCCACCCGCAAAGTATCGTGCATTCAATGGTTGAGTTTGTTGACGGCAGCACGATTGCCCAACTTGCGCCACCAGATATGCGTTCAGCCATCCAATTGGCCTTGACCTGGCCAGAACGTAAACCGGTCGCTCCTGTCGCTATGGACTGGTCATCACCGCAAACGTTGACGTTTGAAGCGCCAGATCGTCTTACATTCCCCCTGCTTGATATTTTTATTCAGGCAGGCCGTACCGGTGGCAGCGCCCCAATCGTGGCCACTGCTGCGAATGAGATTGCAGTAGAGGCATTGTTGGCGAACAGGATTTCGTTCTTGCAAATCCCAACGATTGTGACCGAAACATTGGACTGGCAACCACACGAGCAAATCCGTGATGTTGCCGATGTCTATGCCATTGATTCAGCGGCGCGAGCCTATGCACGGACGAAGGTGGAGCAATTGGTATGAGCATTCTGGCAATTCTGTTCTTTATCGCGGCGCTTCTTGTAAGCGTCATGATTCATGAAACAGGCCACTTTGTTACGGCCAAAGTCTTTGGTATGAAAGCCACCCAATTCATGATCGGGTTTGGCCCAACCCTCTGGTCCACGATGCGTGGTGAAACCGAATACGGGATTAAAGCAATACCACTTGGTGGGTATGTGCGTATTGTCGGTATGAGTACTGCAGATGAGCTGTCTGAAGCGGATTGGGAAAGTGGGCGCCTGTACATTCAGCAACCTCGTTGGCAGCGACTGATTGTGGTACTTGCTGGTATTGTCACCAACCTTGTATTGGGCTATCTGCTCCTGGCGTTGGCCTTTGGACTCTTCGGATCCATTGTGATGCACGATGGCGAGGTGGTACGCCAGTCGGTTGGTGTGCTGCCTACGTTGGCGGCCGCATTCAACGGGCCAGTATCTTTTGTCACGATGGTGGGTCAGATGGTGTCCACCGTTGGATATCTTTTTAGTCCGGCGGCAATTACTGATCTCGTGGGTCAAATTACGTCCAGTGCCCCACGCACGGATGGCTCCCTTATTTCTATTGTGGGGATGGCTCAAGTCGTTGGGGCATTTGGAAGTCAGGGCAACCTGTTTGCAGTCCTGGTCATGGTGGCCCAATTGAACCTGGTGCTCGGTGTGATGAACGTGCTGCCCTTTCCACCCCTTGATGGTGGGCATGTCGCGGTGATTGTGATTGAAGGCACGGTTAACACCGTTCGTAGATGGATGGGCAAACCGGCAAACTGGATGATTAACGTTGATATTTGGGCTTATATCGCCCTAGCCGTCATTTTGTATTTTGTGTTGATACTCATTGGCACAACCATTTTGGATGTCTTAAAGCCAGCATCTTCATTAGTTGGGTCCTGAAGGTTGTGATGGCGTGGTGACAACCCCGGTGTCTTGTGGGGCAGGGGCCGAGGTGCCTCCGTGGACGCTCATACGGTCCAACCAGAGGCCAAGGGTGTGTTCCAACTTTGGGCCAAGACTAATGAATTGATGGCCATCGCGTTCAAGGTCCAGCATGATTGCGGCACTTGTTTGTAAGACCTGGTTGTCACCCCACGGTTCGGGTGGTGAGTGGTCTTCGGATTGTTGTACCGCCTGCATGAGTACGGAATGCAGTGGGCCGATGCCATCATGAAGGACTGTGGGTGCTGCCCCGGTGAGGCATTCTTCCAACGGCCATAAATAGGTCGTATCGGTCGGGGTATCTGTGGATGGGTGACCAAGGGCGGCTTGGGTCACCATAACAACACGCTGGCGTAAGTCACCATCATCACAAACCGGTGGCACAGGGTCGTTCGCTGACCAGGCGCGTCCCGTTGAACAAAAGGCAATGCGGTTAGCTCCCAGCGCGGTTGCCAAGGTGAGTTGCTCTTCAATCGCGACGATGTGGTCCCCACTGGGGTATGGGCGTAAAAGGGCGAGGAAGAGCGGATCATTCCCACGGTGTGCACACAGCATGGCGTGGGTGAACCCGTGATGGACAAGGCTTGAGCAGGCGAGGTTACGAAGTACTGAAACCTGGTCAGAAGGGTCAACAAAGTTCAAGAATGTTTCACAAGGTTTAGGCATGTAATAAATGATTACACGTGTTTAGATGGTTTTCGTGTCGTTTGCAAATTGTTAACTGAGAAGTCACCTGATTTACACTCAAGCTCTGTCATGTAGAGGAGGAAATATGTCCCAACAACATCGTCCCAACCCTGGATCCACGGCAAATAGACCCGCACACATGCTGACGCCAACACCCGGTCCTGTGGCGTTAGCGCCACTTGATGCCGTACGAGACATCCATCGCAATGCCCTCATTGACGGTGGTGCCACAATTGGCGATTTAGGTCCAGATACGAAGGGGCTGTTCTTTCTCGACTATTTTCGTGCTCATGAACTCGCCGGGATATTAGCCGAACACCCTGGCATTGAATGGGTTCAACTGCCCTATGCCGGTGTTGATGCTTTTGGTGAAACGATTGCTGAGTTTGGTGATCGAGTGCTGTTCACGAGTGCAAAAGGGGCATACAGCGAACCAGTTGCTGAACATGCACTGGGGTTGACCATAGCGGCCAATAAAGAGTTTTGTATGCGAGCCAGGGCAACGACGTGGGGGCCCATTGGTGGACAATCACTCTATGAAGCCAATGTTGTTATTGTGGGTGCAGGTGGCATTGCAATCGAATACATGAAGCAAATCGCCCCCTATCGCTGCCACATCACCGTTGTTCGACGGGCCGACCTTCCGGTCGATGGAGCTGATTCAACCGTCACATTCGAGTTCCTGAATGACGTCCTGCCCCAAGCGGACGTGGTGTTATTGGCTGCAGCCAATACCAAAGACACCTACAAAATGATGAATGCTGAACGGTTAGACCTCTTAAAGCCCAATGCCGTGTTGATCAATATTGGTCGAGGTCCACTGGTTGATAGTGATGCACTTGATGCGGCCTTACGTGCAGGCAAATTCTTTGGTGCTGCCTTAGACGTTACTGATCCTGAACCACTACCCGATGATCACCCGCTCTGGACCAACGACCGCTGCTTAATCACTCCACATGTTGCTGACACCCCTGACCAGGTTGCTTACTTACTGAGCCTTCGGGTTGGGCACAACGTGAATGTATTTTTAACCCAGGGTGAAGACTGGCAGGGGCTTGTTGACCCCGCATCTGGCTATTAGTGGCTATAGGCATTCTCGGGAACGGTCAAAACCTGTCGTTGCTGGTGTGGTGTACACCACACCACACGGACGTATTTGCTCCGAGATTTACACCTTAGTAGTAGTTTCTTGGGTAGGCGGGTCGAGGATGTCCTCAGCTGGTGGCCCTTCAATATTGATCTTTGGAAGCCAACGTAACCAACCGGGAAGCCACCAGTTGAGATGGTCCATAAGCACCATCACCGATGGCACCAGGAGAGAACGAATCACTGTAGCGTCGAGGAAAACCGCAACGGCCAAGCCAAAGCCCAATTGTTGGATTTGGGTGGCTGAACCAAAGGAAAAGGTCATGAAGACGACCACCATGATGAGGGCCGCACCAGTAATAATGCGAGATGTAGAACGAATGCCCATCGCAACGCTTTCTCGGTTATTGCCGGTGCGGTCATAGTGTTCACGCATTCGGCTCAGGATGAATACGTGATAATCCATACTGAGGCCAAACAGGACGCTAAATAACAAGATGGGCAGCCAGGCTTCTATTTTGGGCGTGTGGGTGTACCCCAACAGATCCAGCCCCCAACCGTGTGCAAAGACTAACGTCATTACCCCGTAGGTAGCGCCCACACTGAGCAAGTTGTAGATCATCGCCTTAATCGGGACGATGAGGCTTCGGAATGCGATCATCAACAAGATGAAACTCAGGGTCAGTACGAACCCGATTGCCAATGGGGTTGTTGGGGCGAGCATCAGTTGCATATCCAACTCACCGGCGCTCTGGCCACCAACGAGCAGCCCTTGGTCGTCCCCTTCAGGGGCATGTTCGGCTCGAAAATTGCGTACCCAATCATAGGATTTTGGGTCTGATGGGCTTGTTTTGAGGTGGAGGTCTAGCCGGCTGACCTTCCCGTTTTTACTCGTCTCAATAGGAAGTACCGTTTCAACGAGTGGATCATCGACGAGGGTTTGTTCGAGCATGGTCAGATCACGCTGACGTTCAGGCGTGGTTGCAACGAGTTCAACGGGAAAGAGTTGCCCTTCCCCCCATTGGTCATAGAGGCGATGTACTCCGTCGGCAACATCGCCGCGAGGCAAACTATCAGCGCCAACAAATCCGGTCTGTAGTGATAAAGCAGGGATAGCCAGTGCTACGAGGAAGGCAACTGAAGCAGTCATGACCGCCCAAGGGTGCGTTACGCTGAGCTTTGTCAGTTGCCCAAAAAACCCGCTGTAGAGCCAGCGTTCATCAATGGCTTCTAGGGACTTGGATCGTGTTCGTACTGGCCAGTTAATACGGTCGCCAAGGAGTACAAGAATGGCGGGTAGGAGGGTGAGCACGGCAGCTACCGCCATGCTGACGACGAGCACGGCACCCAAACTCATGGATTGATAGACATTGAGCGGCACAAACATAATGCCCAATAACGACAAAATGACCGTTGCACCACTAAAGGTCATGGCCATGCCGCTTGTGCCACCGGCGATGGCGATAGCGTCCTTGGTCGGGCGGCCACGGCGGCGTTCTTCTCGATAGCGTTCGGTTACAAAGAGGCAGTAATCAATTCCAACAGCCAAGCCAAGCATTGAGATCATATTGGTCACAAAGAGTTGTAACGTCATGACCTGCCCTACCACTGCCGCGAGTCCTAAGGCGCAGGTAATGGCGACAACGGCAAGGAGCAATGAGTTCAACGCTGCAATGAGTGCGCCAAAAACAACGACAAGGACCAGCAGGGTAATGGGCACTCCGGTCAGCTCAGCGTTTGATAGATCCTCTTCGACGATATGGCTGAACGCATGTTGAATGGAACGTTGGCCTAAGGTTGTGACGGTAAGTTGTCCATCACGTTGTGCTTGTATGCGTTCAGTCCAGTCTTCGATATTGATCGTATTGATCGGCTGGCCAGCATTAACCAAGATGATGCTGCTGTGGTTGTCCTTGCCGGTTAAGGAGTCGATGACGGTATCGACCTTGGCCAACTGTGCATCCGCATCGTGTGTTGCTTGCGCAATATCAGCATCAAGGGCTTCACGGTCGGTATTTAAATCAGTTGCGGCTTGGGCGAGGGTTTGACCTTGGGCGGCGAGTTCAGCCCCTTGTGCTGCGGCATCTTGAGGGGAGAGGAGGCCTTGCTGGACTTGGGATTGTATGGATTCTTGTGCTTGTTTAAGGGCTTCTTCTTGTGCAAGTAAGGCGTCACCACGAACAGCCAAGGCATCACCTCGGGAGCGAAACGCCGCTTCACGGTCGCTTCTTGCCTGATCAACAAGCCGCTGAATAGTTTGACGGTCAATAACACTCGGTGCAGGAAGTTCTCCGGATTCCAAATCTTCTAGGGTCAGTGCCGCAACGGACACCGGTTTGCCATTGGCTTCGGTCAGTACGTGACTGAGCGCATCGCGGATGTTATCGGCGATGGTGGCTTCTCGTGTGGTGAATGCGGGATCATCGGCAGTGAGTTGGTCACCAGCATCAACCAATATGGTTTCTCGAGTGGTTGAAACCGGTGGTAGCCCAGCTTCTTCAAGTACAGTTTTAGCCCGAACGCTCTGGTAGTCGCCACCCAGCGTGAATGCTGACGTCAAGTGGTCCGAGAGTGATGTGGTAGCTAGCGCCCCCATGACCACACAGATAACCAACCACCCCACAAGCACACGATATGGGTGCGTCGCACTGGCGACGGCGAGGCGTTGGGTGAACGGTGGACGAGCTGTTGGCACAAAAACCTCCTCTATTTCCCTTGGCATACTAGTCAGCGACCCAAACGCTCGGTACCGTTACTGAATGTCCTCTCTTCCGCTATTACCCCAAACCCCAGCTGATGCCCCACATAACGACCCGCCTCAACGCCGTGTGAGCCGCCAGATTCAGGTTGGAGATGTTGCTGTCGGGGGCGGTGCGCCAATTAGCGTGCAATCGATGACGACAACAAAAACGCATGACATCAACGCCACATTGCAGCAAATTGCGGAGCTCAATGCTGCCGGTGTTGACATTGTGCGCATTGCTGTTCCCCGTCAAGAGGATGCTGACGTATTGGGGATTATCGCCCAAAAGAGCCCTGTTCCGATTGTGACGGATATTCATTTCCAATGGAAATACGCCATGGCCGCGATCGAAGCGGGGGTTGCGAAGGTGCGTATCAATCCAGGCAATATCCACAAAGCAGGGGATAAGTCGAAGGTGCGCCTCATCGGGGATGCGGCGCGTGAGAAGCATATTCCGATCCGTATCGGAGTGAATGGCGGGTCACTCGAAGCCCGGCTCATTCATAAATACGGTGGGGTGACCCCTGAAGCCCTTGTTGAAAGTGCATTGGATGAGGCCCACATTCTTGAGGATGTTGATTTCGGTGATATTGCCATCAGCGTGAAGCACTCGGACCCGTGGGTCATGATTCAAACCTACCGACTTCTGGCTAAATCCTGTGACTATCCCCTTCACCTCGGCGTGACCGAAGCTGGTCCAGCCGGAACCGGCAGCATCAAAAGTGCAGTTGGCATCGGCACCCTATTAGCCGAAGGGATTGGTGACACCATTCGGGTTTCACTCTCAAGTCCGCCAGTTGAAGAGGTGAAGGCGGGCATCACGATGCTTGAGTCCTTGCATTTGCGTGAGCGTGGCCTTGATGTGGTGTCGTGCCCAGGGTGTGGACGGGTGCAAGTGGATATTTGGACACTCAGTACCCAAGTTCAAGACGCGCTGGATGGCCTCATTGATGTCCCGATGCGGGTGGCGGTGATGGGGTGCATCGTGAATGGGCCTGGTGAGGCGCGCGAAGCTGACCTTGGGGTTGCTAGTGGGAATGGGAAGGGCCAGATCATCAAGAAAGGGCAGGTTGTAAAAACCGTTCCCGAAGATGAAATCGTCGGCACACTTATTGAAATGGCCACGGAGATGGCTGATGAGATACGTAACGAGCGTGGCGAGGGGGAGCCTGCAGTTGTTACTGCGTAGAAGTCGCTCTCTAATCGGGCTATGGTCTAAAGAGCACAAGTGGGCCTTGCCCGCTTGAATTTTTATCAACAGCACTTTGAGGAAAGGACACCGATGGCCAACGATAATGAAGCGGTCAGCACGGACCTTCGTCAGTTCCTCACTGGTGTTGTGCCGTCATCAATTGAGATAGTTGCCGTTCGTGTGGCTGGTAAGCCACCAGCACGCAAGGTTACGATCATCATCGGCAAGGTTGGTGGATTGACCCTTGATGAGGTTGCTGATACCGCGAGTGTGATTAACCAAGCACTTGATGAGGTCGAGAACACGCCCAAGGACCCAGTCCCTGGGGAGTACACCTTAGAAGTAACCACGCCAGGCGTGAATTGGCCATTAACAACACAAGCAGACTTTGTTCGTGTTGGAACCCATTCGGTCACCGTCCAACCCCACGATGGTGCATCGGTGACTGGGCCAGTTGTCCAGGCGACCGATGATGCGGTCACGATCAAAACTGATGCCGGTCCCGTTACGGTGGAATATAGGAACATCCGGAAGGCTGTTCAGACACTACCGTTTTAATACTTGCCAGAGGAGCCCCCATGAAACCCATGGATATCAGTGCAATTGAGATGATTGCACGCGAGAAGAACCTGTCCTTTGACACGGTGTTAGAAGCAATGGAATCAGCCATGGCCAATGCGTACAAGCGCACCCATGACACGGATCATGCGCGAGTCGTTATCAACCGCTCCACTGGTGAAGTCACGGTATTTGCACAGACATTCGATGAGCATGATCAGCTTGTTGAGGAGTGGGTTGATACCCCAGAAGATCCGGGTGGACGTATGATCGCGATGACGGTCAAACAGGTACTCACCCAGCGCCTGCGTGAGGCAGAGCGGGAACAAACGGTGGGGGAGTATGCCGGCAAAGAAGGTGACCTCGTTACGGGCACCATCCAGCTTCATGACAACCGCACCGTTGTCCTTGACTTGGGGAATGCGGAAGCCGTACTGCCCATGGGTGAACAGGTGCCAACGGAGCAATACCACCATGGGGAGCGGATCCGTGCGATCGTTACTGAGGTAAAGCGCAAAGGAACCGGCCCAGCCATCTTGGTCAGTCGTACCCATCCTGATCTAGTCACTGCGTTATTCCGGCTTGAAGTCCCCGAAATTGAGTCCGGTATTGTCACGATTAAAGCCATTGCCCGCGAAGCTGGCTATCGCACAAAAATTGCGGTACAGAGCCAAGACCCAGCTGTTGATCCAGTTGGAGCGTGCGTTGGTCCTCGCGGTCAGCGTGTACGGGCCATTGTCGATGCGTTGGCTCAAGAAAAAATTGACATCATCACGTGGAGTGAAGAACCAGCTCAGCTTGTTGCCAATGCGTTAAGCCCAGCCAAGGTTCGTGAGGTCTACCTCTACCCTGATGAACAGCTTGCTATTGTCATTGTGCCCGATTACCAGTTGCCGTTAGCCATTGGGCGCGATGGGCAGAATGCACGCCTGGCGCACCGGCTCACGAAGTGGCGGATTGATATCAAGTCCGAAACCCAGTTCGCTGAAGAACAAGCCGCTGCTCAAGCGTGGCTGGATGAACAGGGTGTAGATGCTGCTGAGGCTGGCGAAGATGTGGCACCACTTGTTGATGACGCTCCAGCGTTAACAAATGATGCTGAACCAGAGCCCGCTGAACCCATTGATGGTGACTCAGATGAGGTTGCACCGTCAGTGCCAAACGAAGCGCCGGATGAGCAAGAGGTCTAATACCGAGCTAGTACGAATGGACTAGCTAGTAGGGTGCAACGTGCCTGAACGTTCTCCATTTTGTGTTCACGCGTGATAAGCCACTGAAAGCGCGCGTGATGCCGGTACCCTAGATGGTCCGTTTAGGACCGTCCGGCCTTAAACACCAGTACAACAATGTTCATCGCCTAATGTCCTTGGGCGATGTCGCGTGTCAAGTTAGGAAAGTGGTCCCCATAAGCAAGGTTCGTATATACGAGATAGCCAAGGAAACCGGGCTGAGCAATAAGGCAGTCCTGGCTCGTCTTGCCGATATGGGTATTGAGGCGAAGTCCCACTCATCGTCCATTGATGCTGCCGACGCGAAGAAGCTGATGGATAGCCTTGGTGAAGCGCGTGCGAAACGTCAGGCGAAACCCGTTGAAGACACGAAGGCTGAGGCTGAGCAATACGATCTCGAAGACCTCAGTCCATCCAAAGGGGCAAAGGCTAACCGGATTGTCCCGCCACACCTGCGTGGTGGGGGTCAGGCAGACCAAGAAGAGAGCCCTGAGGCGAGGCCAGCGACACCGCCAACTCCGGTAGCCAGCACCCCCGAGGGTGGAACCGGTGCGCCACGTCCAGCGACCGCTCCAGTGCAAGCCTTCCGACCAGCACCGGCGCCCAGTGCCAGCAGCGATGCGCTCACGGCGGATGGAACGCCTGTTGTACAACCGGACCCTGAACGCCCGGCTCCAACTCCGGCTCCAGCTCAACGTCCTGGAGGGGCACCTCCGGTGGCGCAACGGCCGGCCTCAACACCTCCCGCAGATGAGCCTGCACCAAGTCCTAGCGTGTCGTCAGGTGCGGCTCCAGCGGGTACAGCCCAAGGCAAGGCGGGGTCTATTTCTCGTCCCCTTGACCCACGTCAAGCAGCCAAGATTGCCGCTGCCGGTGTGGTTCGTCGTGCCGATGAAGTTGTTGTTCGTCCCGCACCAGAGCCGCATCGTCCTGTTGATCAGACAGCACAGAATTACAGCGGTGACGCGCCAGCCCAGCCGCGCCAACCACGAGGCGATCAACGTCGTCAAGGACAGGCACGCCAAGGCGGCCAGCAACGCCAAAGCGGGCAGCAACGCCAAGGTGGACAGGCGCGCCAAGGCGGCCAGCAACGCCAGGGTGGGCAAGGAACTCCTGGGGTGCCACGTCCTGGTACACCCCCGCGTCCTGGTCAACCTACGGCGGGTCAACCAGCACCGGCTGATGCCCAGCAACGTCGCCGTATTGAATCAAATCTGCCGCGTGAAGGGTCTGGCAAACGTCATATCCCACCACCTTTGAAGGCAGCTCCCGCAAATCAGCATGGTGGTCATGGTGGTGGGGCTGGCCGTCCTGGTGGGCGTCCGAGTGGTGACCGTCACCAGCCACAAGATCAGCGAAACGATGGTCCAGCCGCACCGCGTCCAGGCCAACATCGCCCAAAGAGTAAGAAAAAGTCCAAGGGTGATATGACGCCTCAAGAGCAATTTGAGGCAGAGAATCGGTCACGGCAACGCCGCAAGAAGAGCGGTCCGGTCAAGGCCACCGTTGAAGGTCCCATTGAGGTGATGAGTGGGATTACGGTCAATGAGTTGGCTAAGGCCATGGGTGTGAACCCGACTGACATCATTGGTGTGTTGTTCCGTATGGGTGAAATGGTCACCGTAACCCAGTCCATTTCTGATGACCTCGTTGAGCTCGTTGGGGCAGAGATGGAAGCTGATATCCGCTTCGTTACTGCCGAAATGATGGAGTTTGGCGACGTAGAAGATGACGATCCAGCCGACCTTGTCGACCGTGCCCCAGTGGTGACCGTTATGGGTCACGTTGACCACGGTAAAACGAAGCTTCTTGACGCTATCCGTCATGCTGACGTGGTCAGTGGCGAAGCCGGTGGCATTACTCAGCACATCGGTGCCTACCAGGTCACTCGTCAAGGCCGCAAAATCACCTTTATCGACACCCCTGGTCACGAAGCGTTTACCGCCATGCGTGCCCGTGGTGCCAAGGTGACAGACGTTGCGGTGCTCGTCGTAGCAGCCGATGACGGGGTGAAACCACAGACCGTTGAAGCCATTGATCACATCAAGGCGGCTGACGTGCCGATCATTGTGGCGGTCAACAAGATTGATAAAGAAGGCGCAGACCCGATTCGGGTGCGTACCCAGTTGACGGAGTACGACTTGATTGCCGAAGAGTTCGGCGGTCAAACCACGATGGTTGATGTGTCAGCACTCAAGGGCACCAACCTTGATGAGCTTCTTGACCTGATCTTGTTACAGGCTGACGTTCAAGAAACGAAGGCCAATCCAAACCGTGAGGCCTCAGGTACCGTGATCGAAGCAAACCTGGACCGTGGGCGTGGGGCGGTTGCAACGGTGCTTGTTCGCAACGGTACGTTGCGCCAAGGTGACAACCTGGTGGCTGGCATTGCAAGCTGCCGTGTCCGCGCCATGTTTGATGATCAAGGCGAGCGGGTCACCGAAGCCGAACCTGCCAAACCTGTTCAGGTTCTTGGTTGGTCCGATGTGCCTAGTGCTGGTGATGAGTTCCGCGTGGTCGAAGATGAACGTACCGCCCGTGAAATTGCGGCTGGTCGTGCTGACCGTGAACGCAAGGCCGAGTTGGCAAACCGTCCACGAGTGATGACGTTGGATACCTTGTCCTCAGCTGTTGCCGAAGGCGAACTGACTACCGTCAACCTGGTTATCAAGGGTGATGTGTCCGGTACGGTCGAAGCTGTTGCCGCAGAGATGAACAAGCTCAATGTTGAAGGGGTTCGCACCCGTATTGTCCGTAAGGGCGTGGGTGCGGTGACCACTGATGATGTGGTGCTTGCTGAAGCATCAAATGCGATCATCATTGCCTTCAATGTCCGACCTGAAAGTAACGCCCGCCACGCCATTGATGAGTCTGGCGTTGACTTGCGTCAATACTCCATCATCTACAAGGCGATTGAAGATGTTGAAGCGGCCATCAAGGGCATGTTGGCTCCTGAGATTGAAGAAGTGGTCTTGGGTCGTGCCACCGTGCGTGAGGTCTTTAAGGTGCCGCGTGCGGGATTTGTCTTTGGTTCCTACGTGACCGAAGGGGTACTTCGCCGCAATGCGAGTGTGCGCGTCATCCGAGATGGGGTTGTCGTGGCTGATGACCAGATCGCCTCGTTGCGTCGCTTTAAGGACGATGTGGCCGAAGTGGCAACCAACTACGAATGTGGTGTGGGCCTGACCAATTTCCAAGACATCAAAGCCGGTGACGAGTTCGAGTGCTACACCGAACAAGAAGTCGCACGAACATAGTAACGTTCAGTTAAAGAACCCCGTTTCGGCGGGGTTCTTCTGTTCCTATTGCATTGCACCATAGGCTTTACAGGGCACGACAAAGATAAAGGAGTCCGAGGATGAGTCAAGCACCCAAGGGCGCGCGGTTAGCCGAGCGCATTCGTGAGCATATGGCTTTGGCCTTACAACGGGTTAAAGACCCTCGGATTGGTTTTGTTACCGTCACCGATGTGCGATTGACTGGTGATAACGACCGGGCAACGGTGTACTGGACGGTGTTGCCAGATACCGAAGAAGAACGGGAAAAGACGACCAAGGGGCTGTCCAGCGCCCGTGGTTTGCTTAGGAGTGAGCTAGCTCATGCTCTGGGAATCCGTAATGTTCCCGAACTGGTTTTTACCTATGACGATGTAGCTGAACACGGTCGCCATATCGATGAAATTCTTGCCGGCCTGCATCCCAAAGAGGATTTAGGTGAAGGGGAACAGGCCGATACGTCGGGTGATACTCCAGACGCGATAACTGAAGGATAGATGCCCGATGAGTATGACCACCCCAACTGATGATGCTGCCATTGATGCTATTGTGACCACGCTCCGCGGTGCCAAGCGTGTGCTGGTTACCGGGCATGTGAATCCTGATGGTGATGCTATCGGGTCCAGCCGAGCCTTAGCCCTCGCATTACGTTCACTTGGCATTGCCGCAGATACCTCATGGGGTGGTGATCCAGCAATTGCTGACTCAAGCCCAAAGGAGCTGTCACCGACATGGGTACGCTTTGGTGGCCAGGAAACGGTGGTGACCTATCCCAAGGCTGAGGACTACGACGTTGTGGTTACGTGTGACACGGCCAGTTTCAAACGTAATGGCACCTTGATGCCACTCCTTGAGGCTGTGCCCACGGTGGTGGTTATCGACCATCACAATACGAATGATTTTTATGGTGACTTGCACTACATCGACCCCGACCAGTCCAGTGCGTGTGGGGTGGTTGTTCGTGTCATTGATGCCCTTGGGGTTGACCTGACCCCAGAGATGGCTGAGCTGCTGCTCCTTGGACTCACTACAGATACTGGTCGCTTTTCCTATGGGCGTAGCCCTATCTATGACCACCAGTTTGCGGCACGGTTGATTGAAGCTGGCGCCAACCCTGACGTGATCAATCAGGTGGTCTTTATGTCCAATCCCGCAGCGTTTTTAGAGCTCACGGGCCTGATGCTTTCGCGGGCAACGCTGAACGATGGCATCGTCATTTCTTGGGTGAGCCAAGAAGATGTGCAACGCATAGGCATTGCCCTTGATGAGAGTGAAAAGATTCTAGACCATCTGCGCGCCATAGATGAGGTCTGTGTGGCTATTGTGACCCGCGAAGATGCGCCTGGACTTTGGCGTACCTCATTCCGTGGCCGCATCGGCATGAACGTGGCTCGGATTGCCCAGTATTTTGGTGGGGGCGGGCACACGTTGGCGGCTGGTTGCACCGTCCGCGCCAAGGATTATGAAGATGCTATTGCCCAGATCTATGCGGCGATAGAAGCCGTTGGCATCAGTAATGACTGACCTTGCCATTGACCCCAATGAAGGGGTTATTGTCATTGACAAGCCGGCTGGCATGACCAGTCACGATGTGGTTGGCAAGATTCGTCGTCTTGTGGGTTCACGCCCTGGCCGTAAAGGCAAACGCCAAGGCCCTAAAGTCGGCCATGCCGGTACCCTCGACCCGGCAGCAACCGGTGTGCTCGTGGTGTGCATTGGGCGAGCGACACGACTGGTGCCGTGGCTGCAAGCGGCAACTAAAACCTATGAAGCCACGGTGCGATTAGGGCGCACCACCGACACCCTCGATGATGACGGGGTTGAGACCAGTACAACTGATGCAAGTCATGTGACTACCGATGATGTCCAAGGGGTGCTTGGCCAGTTCATCGGTGACATCGAGCAGATTCCACCGATGGTGAGCGCCATTCGGGTTGATGGGGAACGCCTCCATGAGAAAGCCCGGCGGGGTGAGGTGGTTGAACGGAACCCCCGGCCAGTGACTATTCAATCAATCACGATTGATGGCATGGGGTATGAACCGTATCCTCATGTGGCACTCACCGTGGTGTGTTCGGCTGGGACCTATATTCGTACCCTGGCAGACGATATAGGCCAAGCCCTCGGTGTAGGGGGCCATTTAACGGCATTGCGTCGCACCGCCAGTGGGCAGTCAACGTTGGCTGAGGCCGTGCCGCTTGAAGGGCTTGATGAGGCGGGTTTGCGAGCCGCATTACAACCACCGTTGACGGCGCTCTCCTTTTTACCAACCGTCACGATTACGAGTGCAATGGCTGAGCAGCTCCGTAACGGGCAACGCCCCGTGGCTTTGGGACTATCTACAGACACCGTGGCTGTTGATCCTGATGGTTACCTCGTTGGTATTGTGCATGATGTGGGCAACCAATTAGTGAGTAAGCTCATTATGCACTGATGGGTTACAACGAACGAACGGATATTGATTATGGGTGCAACGGTTGCTATTGGCATGTTTGATGGGCTTCATATTGGTCATCAGCGGTTAATACAACAGGCGATTGATGATGCACGTGCGAATGACCGGCAGTGCACGGTGATGACCTTTGCCCATCATCCAATGGCCGTGATCGCACCCGATAGGCAACCCACCCAACTGCAACGAGATGAAGACCGTATTGCTGCCCTGTCGGCGATTGATGGTGTAGACCAAGTGGTACCCCTACATTTCCATGAAGGGGTACGCCAGATGAACGCCGATGACTTTGTGCGTGACATTGTGGTTGGTCGTCTTGAGGCTGAACAGGTCATCGTGGGAGCCAACTTCAGGTTTGGGCAAGATGCCAAAGGTACCCCAGAGGTGATTGCGAAATACGTGCCAATCACGATGGCTGATCTGTGCACGGTTGATGGGGTGATTGTGTCGTCTACCCAGATTCGTGATGCCATTAAGACAGGTTGGGTGGAGCGAGCCAATGAGATGTTGGGCCGTCCGCATTATTTGCGTTCTACGGTGATTACGGGTGATCAGCGTGGGCGTACCTTGGGGTTCCCAACCGCGAATTTAGACGTGCGTCCAGAGATGACGGTACCGGCTATTGGGGTGTATGCCGGGTTGATGCATGGGGCGGGCTATGAGAATGTGTTGACTGCTGTGAGTATCGGGTATAACACGACGTTTGGGCATACGCCGACCTTGCGTGTTGAGGCGCATCTGCTTGATTTTGATGATGATATTTATAGTGAGCTAATCACGATTGAGTTTCATCATCACCTGCGTGGGCAAGAGCGATATCCGGGTAAAGAAGCGTTGATTGAGCAGCTTCAGAAGGACTGTGCGCGCACCCGCGAACTCATGAGCTAACCGGTTAGGTTGCACTTAAAGGGGTGGCGTTATCTTCCTAGTGTACGGGTCAGTAGAATCCGAACAGATAGGGAGTAACGCTATGATGTGGTCGATTGCTACTTTCCTCGTGGCTTTGATGGCGTTCACTGCAACACCCGCACTCGCGAATACAGCCATCGGGAGTGAAATTAATCAGGAGGACATGCGTACAACCGTATTACAATATAGTGATCTTATTGAGTTAAATTTTAATCTCAAAGACTCGTTCTTAACATACGCAGACTATCTTCAATCGAATGGAATTGTCATTCAATCTGATGGAGGTAACCACAGTAAAAGTCTTTATTAATCGGGGTTGGGATAAGATGTTCTCAAAACTTGTTATGGAATGAGGATTCGGCAATCGTGTATCCTTACTTAATAAGAAGGGGTATGTTGGTTATGGTTAGGATTTCTGAATGGATCAAGTATGATAAAGTGTCTTTAATTCTGTTTATCTTATGGATAGTATTTTTTATTTTAATTCTACAAATATTTGGTTCAACTAGAAATGTGCTTATATTTACTATCTTCTCTAATATGATGTTATTCTTTGTCGGACTTGCTTCTCGATTTGGGGTAATAGCTTCTATAAATCCCTTTCTTGAGCGCGGTCTTTTAGGTTTAATTCTAGTTCCCGTTGCTGTTATTATTGCCAATAGTACTTTGAGTAATATAACATTATTTCTAGTCGAGATTGCTTTAGTTCTCATTCCAGGATATTTGTATGACGTATATGGTCAAGGTAAGGCTAGAGTTAGCAGCTATATTGAGGGCAGACGGCTATAGCGTCTGATATCATCAAGCTAAACAAATATATTAATATTTTAATATATTCTTATTGTAGTAATCTTTATGGTGAGGTGATCGGGATTGAGTTTCATCATCACCTGCATGGGCAAGAACAGTATTCAGGAAACGGTGCGTTGATTGACTAGCCTCAGAAGGACTGTGCACGCACCCACGAACTCATGAGCTAACTTGTCTCACGCTTTCCCTCTGGCCAGCAGTCTGTTCTGCTGGCCATTTGCGTGCGTCGCAGCTGTTGTTGGTTTTTAGACGTGGAAATCACGTAGTTTCAAAGTGGTGTTTGTGGATGGGCTGTGATATGAGAGTCTGAGTAGGTATGAGCTCGTGCTGAGTTGCTGGTGAAAGGGGTCGTGATGATACCCAGGCGTTTTGGTTTTGTTCTTTTGTTGGTTGCTTCCTTGGCTGCTTGTTCTGGTAGCGG